>JAMWCB010000026.1:0-16761 GCA_023819605.1 Candidatus Omnitrophota bacterium | reverse complement strand
TATCTGCGCTTCACGGGATCGCGCATCCGATTGTGTAGTATAAATATGATCTATTTGCCGAAAAAACGTCGAGCTGGACATTTGGCGGGATATTTCTTCATAGGTCGTCACATAACTTGTCCAGAACGCAATTACTCCGGCCACAAGCATCGCAACAAAGATAATTATGCCAAAACGAAATTGAAAACTTTTATTGACAAAAAAATTTCTTCGTTTACGCCCGACTGTGCGCTTAGCCATGCCAACCCCTCCCCCTTTTTGTCTACCGGAGACGAAAATGTTCCACGTGGAACATTTTCGAAATTTTCATAGCGGTGAATTCTTACGTCGATCGCGCTCATATTGTTCCAGGCGCAGCACCAACAATGAAATATCTCCGGCGGTTATGCCGGATATCCGCATCGCCTGCCCTATAGAGTGCGGTTTTATCTTCTGCAATTTTTCTACCGCCTCTTTTTTTAATCCGGTCAATGTCTGCACGGGAAAATCCTGCGGGATTAATCTTTCTTCCATGCGGGATAACCGTTCGATCAGCGATTGCTCGCGTTCGATATATCCTTCATATTTTAAAATAATTTCTATTTGTTCTGCGGCATCCGCAGGTATGGATCGATTGACCCGGCTATCCGCATTCGCCAATTGCGCATACGTCATATCCGGCCGTTTAAGCATTTTGGCCAATGACACATTTCCCTGCTTCATTGCCCATAAACGCGCTATTTCCTGCTCGATAATTTTCTTTTTCGTTCTTATTTTATCAATCATCCCGGCAGAAATCAAGCCGAATCTATATCCGTGTTCGCTCAAGCGCATATCCGCATTATCCTGGCGCAGCGTCAAGCGATGTTCAACCCGGGAAGGAAAAATTCTATACGGCTCCTGCGTCCCTTTCGTGACTAAATCATCGATTAAAACACCAATGTATGCTTCCGTGCGCGATACGACAAACGGCTCTTTACCCTGAACACGCAATGCGGCGTTGATTCCGGAAATTAATCCCTGACACGCTGCCTCTTCATAACCGGTAGTGCCGCAAATCTGGCCGGCAAGATATAAATTTTTTATAATCTTTGTTTCTAAAGTGGCAAATAACTGCGTTGGGTCGATATAATCATATTCAATGCCGTAGGCAAACCGCATGACCCGAGAGCTCTCTAAGCCTGGAATGGTCGCGAGAATTTCTAATTGCACCGATTCCGGAAAACTATTCGACAAACCGTTCACATATATTTCGTTCGTCTGCCTGCCTTCCGGCTCCAAAAAAATCTGGTGAGCATCCTTATCCGGAAATTTAACGATTTTATCTTCTATCGACGGGCAATACCTCACGCCGGCACCGGTAATTCTTCCGCCATAGAGCGCCGAACGTTTCAAATTTTTTTTGATCACCGCATGCGTTGCCGTCGTGGTATACCCCAAAAAACACGGAACCTGATCGCGGGTAGGCACTATCGTATCGAAGGCAAACGGTTTCGGCTGCACATCCCCATCTTGCCGCTCAAACCGGCGATAATCGATGCTTTGACCGTGAAGCCGGGCCGGCGTGCCGGTTTTCAAGCGGCCAAGTTGAAAATTAGCTTTTTTCAACCATTCCGGCAACTGTTCTGAAGAAAATTCGCCCAACCTTCCTCCCGGCATGGATATTTTACCGACATGAATTACTCCATGCATAAAAGTTCCTGCCGTAATAATGACCGTGTCTGCTTTAATCACCATCCCCGTAGATGTGCGCACACCCACAACTTCTTTCTTCACCGCGACGATTTCCGTAACGATTGCCTGAATGATATCCAGGCCTGCCTGGGCTTCTAACGCGCGCCGCATGATGTTATGGTACAACTGTTTATCGGCTTGGGCGCGTGGAGCCCATACCGCCGGCCCTTTCGCCATATTTAACATGCGAAACTGGATACCGGCCTGGTCAATAACCCTGCCCATCTCACCGCCGAGCGCGCTGATTTCCCGCGCAATATGCCCTTTTCCCGGTCCGCCAAACGCCGGATTACAGGACATTTGGGCAATGGCCTCGATGTTCATCGTTAAAAGTAAGGCCTGAACACCCATTCTACTGGCGGCCAACGCAGCTTCGCAGCCGGCATGGCCTGCGCCGACCACAATAACCCCATATTTTTTGGGAAAAACACTCTTCGGCATACGCGTCAATCACCTTAAAATGTTCCACGTGGAACATTTTATAACCAAAAAATCTACCCGCCTGCCGGATAGACAAAAAAATACGACCGCATTAATCTCAGCGGCCGTTTCTTGTAAGCGATAGAAATGTTCCACGTGGAACATTTCTATCGCTTAATTTTTGTGCTATTCGGATTCGGACATGACCGTCGCGCGTATTTTTGCTCTTTTTGCCCCGGCCATCCCAAACAACCCGCGGGTACCCTCCGCCAAAATTTTAATTTTAATTTTTTCACGCGGTAATTTAAAATACGATAGCGCACTGGAAATTGCATCTTCCAAATCATTGCCCTCGAACTCGCGCGTTATGTCCGGAACATTGTTCTTATCGAGCGATGAATCGCCGGAATGATTCACTATTCACTCCCCCCTATTGAGCGCGTGATATTTTCCACTGCACCGCGCAGGAAAAAAGCGAGTTCGTTAAAAAATAAAGCATCAGACCAGACGGAAACCCATAAAAAAGGATTCCCATCATCAACGGCATCATCACCGCCATCATTTTTTGCTGCTCATTTGACTGGGCCATATTCGGCTGAGTCAATTTTTGCTGCAACGACTGAATTACGCACATCAATATCGGCAAAATATTAATGTTCCCCTGCGTGAAACCGCCGATCAACGGAATATTCCGCAAGGCCTCAATCGAAAATAACGCGTCCGGTCCGGATAAATCTTTAATCCACAAAAACGACGCTCCCCGCAATTCGACCACCTGCTGTAATACATTAAACAATGCCCAAAAAACCGGTATCTGCAACAGCAATGGCAGACAGCCACCGGCAGGATTAATCTGCTGTTTGCGATATAACTCCATAATCTCTTTATTCAAACGCTGTGGATTGTCTTTATACTCCGTGCGCAGTTTTTCAACCATTGGCTGCAATTGCTGCATTGCTTTCATTGATTTATAACTTTGCACGCTCAGAGGAGCGAGCAGGCTATTAATCAATAATGATAGTAAAATTAAGGCCAATCCATAATTATGGCACAGGTTATAAAATACCCGCAGCACCAGCAACACCACTTCCGAAACAGCCGCACCGACCCCTCTTCCCAATATTTCCTGAAAATCACGCCCCAATCGATTCAATACCTCCGCGCGATTCGGACCGGCAAATACAAAAATTTCTTGACGCATACTGCCGCCGGCCGGGACGGTTACTGGCTGGCCGCTCATTTCCATAATAACGGCGCCGCTCTCTACTGGTCCGGTATGCCGTATATTTACGCGGCGCGCTCCACCATCCGGTGAAATGAGCAGAGAAAAATACCGGCCTTTAATGCCGGTAAACGAAATTTCTCCTTGTATCGGCTCTGCTTTTGCAGTTAGCGGCTTCTTATATAATTTTTTCAAATCGGTTAAATATGTGACGCGTTCTGTCGTCCGCGTATCCATTTGTTCGGCAATGTGCCAACCAGAAGCTGTAACTGTTTTAATAACAATATCTTGAGGGCTTGAATCCTCGTTGATTATTTCATAGCTTACCGTAAAAACATACTGCTGATCCCCTAATTTCAACGTTTTCTTCAAGCGCATATTTTGAGGATTTTTGTAGACGATCACCATTGAATCAGCGCCGGTATCCACTGATTGCACCGAAAAATCATTGCCAAAACCGCTGTCGCGCAAAATTCCCGGCTGCTCCGGCGGCACATCTATCAGTACGGTTCCGCGCGAAGTTTTTGGATCGATATAATTTTTGAGGACAATGCGGGTAATCTCGCCGTACGGCGCCCGGACACGCAGCTGGTAGAGCGACGATTCCAGATCATAGCTTTTTTCTTCCGCAGATAGGATTTCCGTATATTTCGGGGTTTTCTCATCCGGAACAAGCGCCTGCTCCACCGGTTCCGGCGATTCCGGAATAATTTCATGCCGTAGGCGTGTTTTATTTTCAATCAACTGGGGAGCTACCACCTGAACAATTTTAGGATACAAAAATAATACGAGTACGGTAACTACAATAAATAAAATAAAATTTTTATCATTTTGCATTGTTTTTTTCCTCTGGCGGCGGATCAAATCCCCCGGATGCGAACGGATGACACCGCGCGATACGCCGCATCCCTGCCCATATCCCACCCCACAACCCCAAACGCTCAATGGCGCATTTGGTATATACCGAACAGGACGGATAATAGCGGCATGAGCGTATCATATTGTTAGATATTAAGTTCCGATATAAATCGATAAGGAAAATCGCTGACTTATTGATCATTGTGCACGCTCCGAACCGCACAGCATCGCGCACAGGCAAGAATAATCAAGCGGTTCCGGTATAGATTTCACGACAAACACAACATCTTCGCCGCTGCCAAAAATCTGTTTGTGCAACCGGTATACTTCCCGGATAATGCGTTTAATCCGATTCCGCTGCACTAAATTCTTGCATAAACGGTTTTTAACACTGATCCCGATCCGGCTATACGGCAGATCATTTTTGCAACTATAAATCCACACCGCCGCGGTTTTGCGCACATTTCCCAGCCGGTACACGCGAAGAAATTCCGACGGCATGGATAAGCGCTCATGTTTGGGCAGGCCGGCGGCGCGCTTGGGCATCTCAAGCCGTCAATTCCGTGCGTCCTTTTTTACGCCGGCGCGAGATAATCGCCCTTCCGTCCTTTGTTTCCATACGCGCGCGAAACCCGTGGGCGCGCTTCCGTTTGAGATTTGAAACCGATTTCAGTGTCTTTTTCATGCTCACTCACCTCGATACATTGTGCCTACCAGATCAACGTCCGCAATTCCCCGCTACAAACCGCCTGCGCAACGTTGCATAACAATTCTGTGGATAAAAAAAAATTATAACATATCCGAAAAACAAGTCAACAAAAAAAGGTTTTTTTCTGATTGAAAATGCGCCGGCTTTTGTTATAATGATGTTCATGCTGTTAAATTTTATCCGCTCCATATTGTGGATAAGTTGTGGAAAAACTGATAACTTATTTCTATATCTTCATTATTAACAATATGTTAATTTTTTTTATTTCACAAATATTTCTGTTAATAACTTTTGCCTATGCATAAATCCGCCGTTGAAATTTGGACCGCTGTTCTCAACGAATTGCAGCGTGATATTACATCACAAAGCTATGAAACATGGTTAAACCCAACGCGCGGAATCGCAATCAGCGACCAGGCGATTACCGTTTCTGTTCCCAATAAATTTTTCCAGGACTGGATTGTCGATCATTATTATGAATTATTATCGGAAACACTGACGAAAATAACGGAAAAGCATGTCCGCATCGAATTTATCTGCGACCAAAAAAATCCTGCGCCCGTGCCCCCGCCGTCTCCACCCGCGCCGGACCGCTTAACGGTTGAACCGACGCTTGTTCCCGCGGCTGCTCCGGTTCAGGCTCAACCTGCCGGCATTTATAAACCGGACGTTTATCTTAATCCAAAATATACTTTTGATAGTTTTGTCATCGGCCCCAGCAACCGTTTCGCGCACGCGGCAAGTTCGGCGGTAGCCGAATCGCCGGCCCGCGCGTACAATCCGCTCTTTATTTACGGCGGTGTCGGTTTGGGCAAAACACACCTGATGCAAGCTATCGGCCATTACATCGTACACAAAAATCCCGGCGCTAAGCTATCCTATACGACCAGCGAACGCTTCACGAATCAGCTGATCAATGCCATTCAAACTCGCACGACGCTGCGCTTTCGCGAAAAATTCCGCACGGTGGATATCCTGCTTATCGATGATATTCAATTTATCGCCGGAAAAGAAAGCACCCAGGAAGAATTCTTTCATACGTTTAACGCGCTCTATGATGCCCACAAACAAATCGTTTTATCCAGCGACCGGCCGCCGAAAGATATCCCCGGTTTGGAAGAACGATTGATTTCGCGCTTTGAATGGGGTTTGATCACCGATATTCAGCCGCCGGATTTAGAAACGCGCGTCGCGATCTTACGAAAAAAAGCCGAACGGGAAATTGTTTCCGTTCCGGATGAAGTTATGTTTTTTATCGCGGAAAAAATCCGTTCAAATATCCGCGAATTAGAAGGCTCGTTAATTCGTGTTGTTGCCTATTCCTTATTAACCAATACGCCAATCACCATCGCTATTGCCGAAGAAGTTTTAAAAGACGCGATTAAAGAAGATAAAGTCGTCCAGGTGATCACGATTGATAAAATACAAAAAACCGTCGCCGAACATTTCGATTTACGGGTAGCGGATATAAAAAATTCAGGGAGAAGTAAAAATATATCCAACCCCCGCCAGATGGCGATGTATCTTTGTAAAGAATTAACCCGTCATTCATTGTCGGAAATCGGCGACATGTTCGGCGGCCGCGATCACACAACGGTATTGCACGCTTATAATAAGATTAAAAAACAAGTACAGCAGGACGCTTCCGTGCAACATTTATTACACGAACTTATGAACAAGGTAAAAATAAAATAAATTATTTATTTTAAATATGTTACGGTATTTATCCACATAATATTCAAAGTATATTACTATAACTATTATTTATTTTTTTTATTAAATAAATATAATAGTATATAGTATAGGTGTTGATAGCTGTTAATTCTGTGCATAACCAGGAGGGGGCTATGCGGTTTAAATCGACGAAAGAGTCATTACTGACAGCAATACAAACAGTGGAAGGAGCGGTTGCCACAAAATCGACGCTGCCGATTTTATCGAATGTGCTGATTGAGGCGCATAAAGATTCTTTATTATTTAATGCCACGGATTTGGATATCGGTATTGTATATAAAATGAAAGCGGATATTCAGGAAGAAGGCACGATCACGGTGCCGGCAAAACGGTTGTCCGACATTGTCAAAGAATTGCCCGGCGGCGATGTGGCGATCACCGTGCGAAAAAATTATAATATGGTTATTGAATGCGGCGCCTGCTCATTTCGTCTGGTCGGGTTGCCGAAAGAAGAATTTCCGAGCATACCTAAATTTCATGATAAAGAACATGTGGCCATTGAACAGGCGGTGTTAAAGAAATTGCTGCGTAAAGTTGCGTTTGCCATGTCCCGCGATGAAACGCGGTATGTTTTAAACGGAACGTTATTGGTGCTTAAACCAAATATATTGCGTTTGGTCGCGACCGACGGACGACGCCTGGCGCTGGTGGAAGCAAAAGTTGCGACGAGCATTGAGAAAAAAGAATTAATTGTGCCGATTAAGACTATTAATGAACTGCAAAAAATACTGAAAGAAGAAGGGCCGGTGAAAATAATTTTTTCCGATAATCAGGTGGCGTTTGAATTGGACGGAACAACGATTATTTCCCGGCTGATCGAAGGGGAATTTCCGAACTATGAACAGGTTATTCCTAAGGGAAAAGAAAAAACCGACAAGATTCAAATTGATAAAAATGTGTTTTTGGCGGCAGTGCGGCGTGCGAGTTTATTTACCAGCGCCGATTCGCAGTCGATTAAGTTTGATGTTTTTAAAAATAAATTAGTTATCTCGAAAATGACGCCGGATATCGGAGAGGTAAAGGAAGAAATAAAAATGGTCTATGCCGGCACGGAATTGACGGTAGGGTTTAATCCGGCGTATTTGATCGATGTGCTGAAAATTTTACAACAGGAGACGATTGATTTTGAGCTCACCGATTCGGATAAACCGGGGTTGTTCCGGGAAGCATTGAGCGAAGACCACGGTTTTTATATTTATATCGTATTACCGATGCAATTAGTATGAACGCCGGAGTGGTTGAGAGAGCATGATGCGTAATCAAAAACCGGTACATATCCAGGAAGTGATCGGAAAATTTCTGCAGGGTGTTGCGGAAAAAAAAGAGTCGCCGCAGCTGAAGATCATGGAGAGTTGGGAAAAAATTGTCTGTGCGCCGGCCAGCACGTGTTCGGCGCCGGTGATGTTGAAAAATAAAGTACTTACCGTTGTCGTTTCCAATTCCGCCTGGCTGCATCAATTGACCATGCAGCGGCGGGAATTGGTCGAAAAAATCGATGCGCTCATCGGCCCGGACTTGGTCGCGGATATCCGTTTTAAAATAGGCAACCCGACGATGGCCTGAATTCCGGGACAGGAGCGCGTTGCCGGGTCAGCGTAAGATACGTTAAGGAGGACGATACACAATGGTTGAACGCTATGATGCCACCACCATTCAGGTGCTCGAAGGCGCCGAGGCGGTACGAAAACGGCCGGCGATGTATATCGGCGATACCGGTGTGCGCGGTTTGCACCATATGGTTTATGAAGTGGTGGATAATTCCGTCGATGAGGCGCTGGCCGGCGTCTGCAAAAATGTCGAAGTAGTCATTCATGAAGATAACAGTGTGTCGGTAACCGACGACGGCCGCGGTATTCCGGTGGATATTCATAAAGAGCAGGGAAAACCGGCGGTGGAAGTGGTATTGACCACCCTGCATGCCGGGGGAAAATTCGACCACCAGGCGTATAAAGTATCCGGCGGGTTGCACGGCGTGGGGGTCAGCTGCGTCAACGCGCTTTCCGAATGGATGGAGGTGGAGATTCGCCGCGACGGGAATATTTATACGCAGCGCTATGAGCGCGGCAAGACAAAAACTAAACTGACGGTTATCGGCAAGAGCAAAAAGACCGGCACGCGCGTAGTCTTTAAACCGGATCGGGAAATTTTTGAAACGACAAAGTTTTCGTATGATATCCTCGCCAACCGCTTGCGGGAACTGGCGTTCCTCAATAAAGGCTTGTCCATAAAATTCGTCGATCAGCGCCAGGCGAAAGAAACGGAATTCTGTTTCAACGGCGGCATTATCTCGTTTGTCGAGCATATCAATAAAAATAAAAATAACCTGTTTCCCAAAGTTGTCTATTTTGAAAAAGAAAAAGACGGCATCCAGGTGGAGATCGCGCTGCAATACAACGACGGCTTTGCCGAAACCGTGTACAGTTTCGCGAATAACATCAATACGATTGAAGGCGGCACGCATATGAGCGGTTTTCGTTCGGCGCTGACCCGCACGATCAACCAGTTTTGCAAAAACCGCAAGGTATTTAAAAACGACGATTTTTCCCTTTCCGGCGACGACGTGCGGGAAGGCTTGTCCGCGGTGATCAGTGTCAAAGTGCCGAATCCGCAGTTTGAAGGCCAAACGAAAACCAAGCTGGGCAACAGCGAAGTTGAGGGCATCGTCGCCTCGGTGGTCAATGAGCAGTTAGGCATCTTTTTGGAGGAACATCCCTCCGTCGGCAACAAGATCGCGGAAAAAGCCGAGTTGGCGGCGCGCGCGCGGGAAGCGGCCAAACGGGCGCGAGAATTGACGCGGCGCAAAGGCGCGTTGGACAGCGGCTCGCTGCCGGGAAAACTCGCGGATTGCTCGGAACGCGACCCATCGTTGTGCGAATTGTACATCGTCGAAGGAGATTCCGCCGGCGGCTCGGCCAAGCAGGGCCGCGACCGGCGTTTTCAGGCGATTCTGCCGATTAAAGGAAAAATTCTCAACGTGGAAAAATCGCGCCTGGATAAAATTCTCAGCAATGAAGAAATCCGCACGATTATCAGCGCGCTGGGCACGGGCGTCGGCAATGATTTCGATATCGGCCGGCTGCGCTACCACAAACTGGTGCTCATGGCCGACGCCGACGTGGACGGCAGCCATATCCGCACTCTGTTATTGACGTTGCTCTATCGCCAGATGCCGCAGATGATCGAAAAAGGCCATGTATACATCGCTCAGCCGCCGCTCTACCGCATTAAGCGCGGCAAACGGGAAGAGTATATTCAGACGGAATCGGCCATGGATGCCATGCTGTTGGATTTAGGCCGCGAAGGCATGAAATTGCAGCGCACGGAAAACGCGCAGCAATATACCGAAACGCAGTTTAAACATCTGGTGGAATTGCTCCAGGAAATGGAAGCGTTGAGCCACAGCGTGGAGAAAAAAAGTATTACCATGCAGCGCTATATTTCCCTGCGTGAGAAAAAGAGCGGGCAATTTCCGCTCTACCGTGTGCTGACCACGGCGGAAGAAGAACTGTTTTTATACAGCGACGAGGAATTGGCCGAGGTGGTGCGCCGGGAAGAAAAACGCCGCGGTAAAAGCGTGGAAGTCACCCAGAGCGAAACCGGCGGCGAACAACCGGCCGAAGCGTCTGCGTTGGAAGTTACGGAATTTTACGAAGCGCACGATATCGCGGTGATTACGGCGAAGTTGGAAAAAATGAATATGGAGATGGCCTGGTACGACTGCCCGCGTCCGGACGTCGACGCCTATACGGACACGGCGCTGGAAAAAGACAAGCGCAAGACCAAGCGCAAAAAAAGCACCGATGCCGTGCCGGGCGTGTTGGCCTTGCTCGATGCGGACGCGAAAAAAGAAACGCCGGTTTATTCGTTGCGCGATTTGTTGCGCATCATCCGGGAAAACGGCAAGAAAGGCATGAACATCCAGCGGTATAAAGGGTTGGGGGAGATGAATCCCGAACAGCTCTGGGAAACCACGATGAATCCGGAGAAGCGCACCATGTTGCGCGTAAATATCGAAGACGCCGTGGAAACCGACGAGATGTTTACGATTTTGATGGGCGACGCGGTGCAGCCGCGCCGTGAATTTATCGAGAACCACGCCAAGGAAGTGAAAAATTTAGATATATAATGCTGCTGCAAAGGGAGACCGCACACCCATGTATACGGAAAAAGAAAAAATAATTACGGTGCCCATCGAAGAGGAGATGAAACGCTCCTATATCGATTACGCGATGAGCGTTATCGTCGGCCGCGCGTTGCCGGACGTGCGCGACGGGCTTAAACCCGTGCATCGCCGCATACTGTACGCGATGAAAGACCTCGGGTTGGAACATTCCAAACCGCATAAAAAAAGCGCGCGTATCGTCGGCGAAGTGCTCGGCAAATACCATCCGCACGGCGACTCGGCGGTCTACGACGCGCTGGTGCGCATGGTGCAGGATTTTTCCCTGCGCTATCCGCTCGTCGACGGCCAGGGGAATTTCGGCACCATCGACGACGCGCCGGCGGCTATGCGCTATACCGAAGCGCGCATGGCCTCGATAACGAAAGAAATGCTCGCGGATATCGAAAAAGAAACCGTGAATTTCGGCCCGAACTTCGACGATTCTCTGCAGGAGCCGCTCCTGCTGCCCGCCGTGCTGCCGAACCTGCTCGTCAACGGCTCCAGCGGTATCGCCGTGGGCATGGCGACGAACATTCCGCCGCATAACCTCAAAGAAGTGTGCGCGGCGATTATGCACCTCATCGACCATCCGGACGCGCCGCTCAAAGACTTAATGAAATTCGTCAAAGGCCCGGATTTTCCGACCGGCGGCATCATTTGCGGCCGCGACGGCATCAAGTCCGCCTATGAAACCGGCCGCGGTTCGTTGCGCCTGCGCGCCAAAGCCAATATCGAATCGCAGAAAAACGGCAAGGAGTCGATCGTCATCACCGAGCTGCCGTACCAGGTCAGTAAGAATAACGTCATTTCCGCGATCGCCGACCTGATCAACGAAAAGAAAATCGACGCCGGCGACGTGCGCGACGAATCGGACAAAGACGGCGTGCGCGTGGTCGTGGATTTGAAGCGCGACGCGCAGGCCCAGGTGGTGCTGAACCTGCTCTATAAGCACACCCAGATGGAAACCACCTTCGGCGTGATCATGCTCGCCCTGTCCGAAGGGCGGCCGCGCGTTTTGACGCTGCGGCAAATATTGCACCATTACATCGAGCACCGCAAGGAAATTATCACGCGGCGCACCCGCTATGAACTGCGCAAAGCGCAAGAACGGGCGCATATCCTGGAAGGCTTGAAAATCTGCATCGACAACTTAGACGCGGTGATCAAGCTCATCCGCAGTTCCAAGAGCACCCCGGAAGCCAAGGAAGGGCTCATGGATAAGTTCGACCTTTCCGACCGGCAGGCGCAGGCGGTGCTGGAAATGCAATTGCAGCGGCTGACCGCCCTGGAACGGGAAAAAATCGAGCAGGAGTACCAGGAATTGCTCAAGCGCATCGTCATGCTTAAGGCTATTTTGGCGGATCCGCAAAAAATCCTCGCGTTGATCAAAGAAGAATTGCAGGGGCTTTCCGAAAAATACGGCGACGAGCGGCGCACGGAAATCCTGGCGCAGATCGAGGATTTCGAAATAGAGGATTTGATCGCCGAGGAAGACGTGGTGATTACCGTTTCCCATGCCGGTTATATCAAACGCCTGCCGGTCAGCGCCTACCGCAAGCAGCGCCACGGCGGCAAAGGCGTGACCGGGGTGGGGATGAAGGAAGACGATTTTGTCGTGCACCTGTTCGTGGCGTCTACGCACGATTACCTGCTGATCTTTTCCAATAAAGGGAAAGTATATTGGCTGAAAGTCTATGAAATTCCCGAAGCCGGACGCCTGGCGAAAGGCAAAGCCATTGTTAACCTCCTGCAGATGGAAACTACGGAAAAAATCAGCGCGATCATCCAGGTGCGCAATTTCGAGGAAGGGAAATTCTTAGTCATGGCCACGCGCGAAGGCGTGATCAAGAAAACCGATTTGATGGCCTACAGTAACCCACGCAAAGGCGGGATCAGCGCCATCGGCCTGCGCGAAGGCGACGCGCTCATCGACTGCGCGCTCACCGACGGCAGCCAGGAAATATTTTTGGCTACGCGGCTGGGTAAAGCCATTCGCTTTCCCGAGGCGGACGTGCGCGATATGGGCCGCACGGCCAGCGGCGTGCGTGGTATCGAGCTGGCCGACAAGGACGCGGTTATCGCCATGGATTGCATTAAAAAAGACGCGGCGCTGCTCAGCGTCACCGAACACGGCTACGGCAAACGCACGCCGGCGGAAGAATACCGTTTGCAGAGCCGCGGCGGCAAGGGGGTCATCAACATCAAAGCCACCGAGCGCAACGGCGCGGTCGTAGCCGTGCATACGGTCAGCGACGACGACGACTTGATGCTGATTACCTCGCAGGGTATGATTGTGCGCTGCCCGATCGCCAATATCCGCAGCATCGGCCGTTCCACGCAGGGCGTGCGCCTGATGCGCCTGAATCAGAACGACAAAGTCGTGGCCGTGGCTCGTCTGGCATCCAAAGATGAAGAGCCGGTATCCGAGGCCATCCCCGTGGTCAAGCCGGAAGCGGCGGGGGATTTGTAAGGGGAACCTTTGAATCATGATAATTAGTGGGATAAATGATATAATCGCTCCAGGATGAAAAACAAAAATGTTTATATCATCGCCGGCCCGAATGGTTCCGGCAAAACGACATTTGCAAAAACGTTCTTACCGGAATACGCTCAGTGCGAGCGGTTTATTAATGCAGATATGATTGCTTCAGGGTTATCCCCTTTTTCTCCGCAGAGAGCTGCCATAAAATCCGGTAAACTTGTTTTAGAACAAATAAGAGGATATGCGAATAATGGACTGGATTTTGGTTTTGAAACGACGATGGCAGGTGTTACGTATTTGAAGTATTTTAAGATGCTCAAAGAAAAAGGGTATATACTTACAATTTTCTTTTTGTGGATACCAAGTCCACAGCTTGCGCTTGCCCGGGTCAAAGATCGAGTGGCACATGGCGGGCATAATGTTCCCCCAACTGATATAAAACGGCGCTTCAGGCGGAGCATGGAAAATTTTTTCAAGCGGTATCGTTTATTTGCAGATAAATGGATTTTATTTAATAATGCACAAATAACGCCTAAAATTATTGCCAAAAAACAAAACGCGCATATAGAAGTTGTGGATACAGGGTTATTTGAAAGCATTATGAAAATCGCTGGAGTGCATTTATGAAAAAACGAGTAACGATATTAGATAAGGCAGAAGCAGCTATGAAGAAAGCGGTAAAGAAGGTCGTTGCGCAGCACAAAAAAGATGGCCGTCCGCTCGTTATTTGGGAAGAGGGAAAAGTTCGGAAATTTGTCGTGAGGTAAAGAGTAAAGAGGAGTAAAGAGGGACGTTCTTTTGTTATTTAGTTATTAGGTTAGGAGCGGGTTAGTGCTCAGGAACACGTTCCGGTCAGTGAGATCGTGCGCCGTTTGTGGCGACAGTATCTTGCTGTGCGTAAATTTCAAGCATTGCGCAAACGTATTTTGCCGTTTGCCTCCCCATTCGTCCGGTAATTTCTTTTTAACTCGACTTGATGCAGTTTTCCGGTTAAACTCATTTCTGAACCTCCTTGTTGTTTTTTTCACCCGTTGAGTGCAATACGGTTTCGGCTAACCCGGATATTTCACCAGGAAGGTGAAATATCCGCCCGAAGGGGGTGCCGATGAAGCTCCGCCGGAAGACTGTTCCGCAGGAACCCGGGGAAATGAGCGGAATCCCGCCATACACCGGCGGGATAAATTAAATCGGTACGATTTATACTGAACCTTGGCAGGTCGCGCCGCAGCGAGAAATGCTTAGGTTCAGTTATACCGGCTCCCTTAAAGAAGTCCTTATAAGAACGGTGCAATTTCGCTATTCAGGTATGCCCGCACTTTTTGCTCGTCTCCAGACGAGTGATGAAATATGCGGGCTAATCTCGCTGTGCAAAAGCGATGATCGATGAGGATCATCTGGTAGAAAATAAGAGGAGGCGGTGATGAACTTTTTTTGGATTTTTTTTGTTTTTAGTATGCTGCAGCCGCTGGTGGCGCAAAGAGTGTTGGAGATGCAGCGCCTTGGTTTAATTCGCGAATTGGAAAAAAAACGCGGCTCGCGGGTTGTCACTTTGATTCATCGCCAGGAATCGATGAGTATTTTAGGTTTTCCCCTCATGCGTTATATCGATATTAATGATTCGGAAAAAATAATTAAGCTTATTCGGAACACTCCCGATGAGATGCCGCTGGATATTATCTTGCATACTCCCGGCGGGTTAGTGTTGGCGGCCAGCCAGATCGCCTTGGCGTTGAAACGGCGTAAGGGCAAGGTGACGGTTTTTGTGCCGTACTATGCGATGAGCGGGGGAACGTTTATTGCCTTGGCTGCCGATGAGATCATTATGGGTGAGCATGCGGTGTTAGGCCCGATTGATCCGCAGTTGGAAGGTTGTGCTGCTCCCTCGATTCTCGCCGTGATGAAGCGCAAAGAAATCAATGATATCGACGATAAGACTATTATCTTGGCGGATATGGCCGATAAGGCGATACGGCAAGTGCACCAACTGGCGGTGGTATTGTTGTCCGAGCATTTAGACGGCGCGAAAGCCGACGAGATCGCGCGGACATTGGTTTCCGGGCAGTGGACACATGATTATCCGATATCGTATGAAAATGCCGAACATATGGGGCTACTGGTCACGGCGCAGGTTCCGGAAGAGGTCTATGATTTGATGAACCTTTTCCCCCAGCCGGCGCAAAAACAGTCGACCGTGGAATACTTTCCGCTGCCGCTTAAGAAGCGAAGTAGTGCGGCGCTGTAGGTTATTTTTTAGCCTTGCTGCTTTGTAGGCTTTCTTTGCCTGCAGGTCAAAACTGGACAAGCAAAACGGTATGGGGGTGTGGGAATTTTTGTATTCTGTTCGGGTCGATAGCCATAATAGTTTACAAGCGGTTAATTTTTCCGTTGGATCGCTCTGTCGGCGATTGCACATCCCCTATAGTACGCCATTTGATTATTCTGGGATTGATAAATGGTGGACCGAGCGTGAAAAAACAGGTGGTGAACCAAATGCAAGTCCAGCGCAGTAGCATTGATAAATGCTTATTGGGGAGACGATATTTATCAAAAAATAGTAGTTCGTTGGTGTCGCCGTTTGAAAGTGTCGTGCGTGGGTAGGGTGGTGCATGCAGGTGCGTGATGGAGGCTGCGAGGTCCGCTGTTTAGTGGCGCGCGTGTCGTGTTGGTTTGGATCGACCGAGTTAAAATTTTTATAGTAAAAAGAGGTCCATATGATGTTATCCCCCGGTGAAATTATAGAGTATATCAAATTATTAGAATTTCATTTAGGAGAGCATGCGAAATATCAGATTCTTGACCCTTTTGATCTGAACCCTTCTGATATTATCTCAATTCAAGTTGCAGCAAAAAAAATTGCCAATTTTATTGGTTTGAGTGATATTTCGTTTATTGTTGCTATTGCGAAACAAAGACAATATGTCGGAGGACATATAGATTTATCAGGTGATAAAGATGTATTTATTGAATTATCTGAAGAAGTTATAGAGCATGCTGAGTCCGTCCTGTCGACATTATCTCATGAAATTGTACATAAATATCTCCAGGTGCATAATATTAAAATTTATGACGAGAATAAGAACGAAAGATTGACAGATATTGCAGCCGTTTACTTGGGGCTGGGTAAACTTATGTTAAACGGACGCGAGTGTAAAAAAATAAAGCAGGAAAATTGTATTGAAGAAAAAAAGGTTACAGAAAAGGTTATAACGGGATATCTTGATAGGGTAACTCTTGCGTTCAGTTACAAAATAGTTTGCGCAATGAGAAATATTTTTGGATGTAATTTAGAAAGCGGATTATGTGCGGAATCTAAAGAGGCTCTTTTGATTTGTCGCGTTAATTATTATGATTATTTTCATACCTGTCCGGTAAAAGTTGTTAAATAAAAAGGGAATCACAGATCTCGTGCTATAATGGAGTTGTCCAAACGCCCACGGCACAAGGAGGATTCCCAATGAGTC
>JAMWCB010000025.1:21128-22758 GCA_023819605.1 Candidatus Omnitrophota bacterium | reverse complement strand
GGGTGAGCTTCATTTTTGTAATAATAGAGGCGCCGCGGGAGCGGCGGGCGAGTATAAACAGAGGAGGCGGGAGTGAACAGGATGGGTAAAGGGGGAGCGGTGTTCGCGGTGATCGTCATGATGAGCGGCAGTGTATGGGCGGCGGATGTCTCGGAGTTGGAAGAACGGGTCTGCCGGCTGGAGCAGTGTATGAATGCCGGCCCGAATTTGCTTGACGGGCTGAAGTTGTGCGCGGGGGCCACGATGGTTATTCAGGGTACGAGCAATGCCAACGGCTCGGGGATTAATGCTGCGCAGAATAGTTATAAGGGAGATGACGCTACGGATGCGTCGTATTCCGTGGATATCGAATTATCCAAAGTTTTTGCGGAAAACGGCGCGCGGGCGTTTTTATATCTGACCACCGGCGAAGGTGCGGGGGTGACGGATACGATAGAAGTTTTTTCAAATGTCAATCATGACGCGGACGACAGTGCGGCGCTTTCCGTAGCGGAATTGTGGTGGCAGCAGGATATCGCCGGAGCGGCGCGTATCACCATAGGTAAAATCGATCCGACGAAATACATCGATACCAATGCCTATGCCAATGACGAGTGCGGACAGTTTTTAGGCAGTATGTTTCGCAATTCGCCGACAGTCGAGTTTTCCGGCAATGCCTTCGGCGTCCGCGCGGCATGGGCGGCGACTTCCTGGTTGGAGATCGAGACCGTGTACGCCGACGGCGACGCGGATTTCAGACAGATCGGCGACGCTCCGTGGCTGGGCCTGCAGGCGAGCTGCAAAGCCACGGTGGGGGAGCGGCCTGGAACCTATCGGGTGCTTTATTGGTATAATGACCGGCCGCATACAAAATGGAACGATCCGTCTAAAATTAAAGAATCCGGAAACGGTTTCGGCATAAGCGCCGATCAGGAGATATCCGCGCATATCGGAATTTTTGCGCGCGCCGGCTGGCAGGACCAGGGTTCGTTTATTGACACGGCCGGCGACGGGATAACCGTGGAGGATTTTTCCCTGGCGGCAGCCTATTCCGCCGGCGTGCAAATTTTAGGAACCTTCTGGGGCAGGGAAAATGATGTGTGCGGATTCGGGTATGGTATCATCAAGCCTTCGGACGACTACAAAAATTCCACCGCCGGTCTTAAGGGGAAAACCGAAGGGCATCTGGAAGCCTATTATAAATTTGTGTGCAACCAGAATTTAGCGCTGACACCAGACGTGCAGGTGATTACCAATCCGTTTGGCGGCGACGCTTCGAACGGCGATGATCCGATTTATGTGGCGGGCATGAGAGCGCAGATTAGTTTTTAAAGGAGAGTGTAAAATTATGCATATGTCCGACGCATTGATTTCTCCGGTTGTGGGTGGGGCGTTTTGGGCAGGGAGCGCCGCCCTGATCGGGCACAGTTCCAGAAAATTGCAGCAGCAGGCCGATGACCGCAAAGTTCCGTTGATGGGCGTGCTGGCGGCGTTTATTTTCGCCGCGCAGATGATCAACTTTAGTATTCCTGGGACCGGGTCCAGCGGGCATTTGGGCGGC
Source organism: Candidatus Omnitrophota bacterium (assembly GCA_023819605.1). GTDB lineage: Bacteria > Omnitrophota > Gorgyraeia > B26-G9 > B26-G9 > JAMWCB01. The sequence continues at coordinate 21,218 of JAMWCB010000025.1, read as the reverse complement.
GGTATGATTTTGAGCATTTTGTTGGGGCCGCCGGCGGCTTTTTTGGCAATGGCATCGGTGCTGACGGTTCAGGCGTTGTTTTTCGGGGAC
>JAMWCB010000025.1:0-21118 GCA_023819605.1 Candidatus Omnitrophota bacterium | reverse complement strand
TTTTGGCCTTGGGATGTAATATATTTAATTTGGGTTTTTTCCCGTGTTTTATTGCCTATCCGCTGTATCGAAAAATCATCGGCAAGGAAAAAACCGGCATAAAATCAGGCATAGCCAGCTTATTTCACCGGAATGGTGAAATATCCGCGATTGCCGCACTGGTGGCCGCTGTCGTTTCCCTGCAACTCGGCGCGTTCAGTGTTGTTGTGCAAACGTACCTGTCGGGAATATCCGAATTGCCGTTTATGCCGTTTTTGCTGCTGATGCAGCCGATTCATTTGGCGATCGGCATCGTCGAAGGCGTGGTTACCGCCGCAGTGGTGGCATTTGTCGCGCAGGCACGGCCGGAAATTATTTTGGCCGCGCAGGGTCGGATAATGGCGCCGGCGGAAAAAACAAAAAAAATTCGGATGGCATTTATTTCCGCGGCAGTGGTGACTGCCGCGGTGCTGAGCTGGTTTGCTTCCAGCCGGCCCGATGGTCTGGAATGGGCGATGTTTAACGTTTCCGGGAAAGAAGAGCTGGAAGCCAAGTCGCCGCTGCATGCTTTTTTAGCGGAGCTTCAGGGAAAAAGTGCGTTTTTGCCGGATTATGGTTTTAAAAAATCCGGACACGCATCTGCCGCTGAAGCCGGCGAAGCACCGTCCTGGCCGGCAGTGGATGCCGGCACCTCAGCGGCCGGCATCATCGGGGGAGGGTTGACTATGCAGGTAGTTTTTTTTAGCGCATGGCTGGCGCGGCGCCGGCAGGCAGCGGCATGAGGCAGGCGGAGTTAGCGCAATGTCCACGATTGTCTCGAAATATTTCGATATCGGATATATGGAAAGTTTGGCGCAGGGCACCAGCGCCCTACATCAACGTGACGCCCGCGCGCTGGTGCTGACGACGTTCATTTTTATTGTCACGGTCGTCTCCTTGGATAAATACAGCGTGTCGGCCCTGATGCCGTTTTTTTTCTATCCGATGTCATTGATGGTTTGGGGCGGGCTGCCGGTTGGTTATGTACTCAGCAAAGCCGCGGCCGTATCCGTCGTGGCCTTGATGGTCGGAATTTTTAATCCGCTGCTGGACCGGCAGGTTTTCGTGTGGGTTGGCCCGCTGGGGATTTCCGGCGGCTGGATGTCCTATATTTCGGTGCTCCTGCGTTTTCTCCTGACGGTTACGGCCGTGTTGAGTATGGTGGCTATTGCGGGTTTTGCGGTTTTTTGCCAGGCGTTGCGTACCTTGGGAGTGCCGAAACCCTTTGTGGTGCAACTGATGTTTTTGTACCGGTATGTATTTGTCCTTACTGAAGACGCACTGCGCATCGAGCGTGCACGCAAGGCGCGGAGTTTTCAGCCAGGTGCAATGCGCTATTCGACCTATATTCCCCTGCTTGGGCATTTATTGCTTCGCACGTTTGACCGCGCCGAACGTATTTATCGGGCCATGCGCTGCCGCGGTTTTGACGGGAAATTCCGCCGGTTGCAGCGATCGCGTTGTACCGGCGCCGACGTCTTGTTCGTCGTCGGCTGGGCGGCGTTTTTTTTGGCCGCCCGCGCGTATAACATTCCGGCACAACTGGGGCATTTGATCATGGGGACAAAGGGATGAGCCATCACCTTGTCGAAGCGGATAGTGTCCATTATGCGTATCCGGACGGGACGAAAAGCCTGCAGGGCGTTTCATTCCGTATTACCCATGGGGAGTCGGTGGCGCTCGTCGGCGAAAACGGCGCGGGAAAATCGACGGTATTGCTCCATCTGAGCGGGTGTCTGTTCGCGGCGCAGGGGCAAATCCGGATTGGCGAATATCCTGTGTGCGCGGCAAACATCAATGCCGTGCGGCGTTCCGTGGGCATGGTTTTTCAGAATTCCGATGATCAGCTGTTTATGCCGACGGTTTTTGACGATGTGGCGTTTGGGTTATTGAATATGGGGTTAGGCAAAGAGGTGGTGGAAGCGAAAGCGGCTGCAGCTTTGGAAACGGTCGGTGCCGCCCATCTGCGGCAGCGTCCGCCGTATCGGCTGTCCCAGGGAGAAAAACGCGCGGTGGCGATTGCCGCGGTATTGGCAATGTCCCCGGATGTTCTGGTATTGGATGAGCCGTCCGCCAGCCTGGATCCCGCGGCGAGGCGACGGTTGATCGAATTGTTAAAGAGTTTTCAGCATACGAAAATCATCGCCACGCATGATCTGGATATGGCCCTGGATCTTTGCTCGCGGACCATCGTTTTGCATAAAGGGCAGGTCATCGCCGACGGCCGGACGGAACAATTGTTTCAGGATGAAGAATTGCTGCAGCGCAGTTGTCTGGAAAAACCCCTGCGGCTGCAAGGGTGCCCGGTGTGCGGGAAATGATACGCATATTATTGGGACAGTTTCGCAGGTTCTTCGCACGTTTTGTCGAGAGTACGTTATATCGTAACAAGTGTTCTTATAGGTTGTTACGTCAATGGCCGGACAGCATCCGTGTGGCGCAGCGTATTAACAAGAAAATTATTTATTTATGCCCGGAGTTAAAGTTTCGCATGGTTATGCCGATAAATTAAATCGGTACGATTTATACTGAACGGTAGCAGGTCGCGCCGCAGCGAGAAATGCTTAGGTTCAGTTATACCGGCTTCCTTAAAGAAGTCCTTATAAGAACGGTGCAATTTCGCTTTTCAGGTATGCCCGCACTTTTTGTTCGTCTCCAGACGAGTGATGAAATATGCGGGCTAATGGAAAAAATAATGACGCCGGTAGGGAACCGGCGCAGAGGATGGTTAAAATCAGGGATGTGTTGGGTGAAAAAGATTGTGGCGGGGGTGGTTTTGTCGTTGGTTGGTCTCTGTTTTTTCAGTGAGCGTGTTCCGGCGCAGACGCTGGAAGAACGGAAAGCGGAAATGGTGGCATTCGTTAACGAAGGTTTGGATTTCGCGAAAAAGAACGGCAAAGAGGCTTTTTTAAAAGAAGTTATGCGTGAAGGCACGCCTTTCGTTAGGGGCGAGCTGTATTTTTATGCCTATGATTTTAATTGTGTATGTATCAGCCATGGGGAGAAACCGCATTTGGTGGGAAAAGATCTTTCCGATTTGACGGATAAGAAAGGGTTGAAGGTTATTCAGGCATTGCGGGATGAAGCAGCGAAGGGCAGTGGATAGGTTGAGTACTATTGGCAGCATCCTGAAAATATGAAAATTATGAAAAAATTAGGCTATGTGGTAAAAGTTGACGATACATATTGGTTCGGCTCAGGAATTTATGTTGAAGAATAAGCATCGAAAGAGATAAAATCGTAGCGGGGCGTAGTTCGTAACAGGCGATGCAGTTGTGGGGAGGGAAGGAATCGATGACAATTTCTCGGCGTATTCAGCTTATGATCGGATTATTGTTTTTGATTCTTTTCGTGCTCTCCGGTATTGCCTGGTACGGACTGCGCTCTCAACAAAATGCGATGAATGATATTTATGGGATACGCTTTCAATTTTATAAAGACGGAAAAAATTTGGTCAGCCTCGGCAAAGACATTAATATGAGCGCGTATAAAATTATAAATCTCGTATCTGCCGGAACCGTCGCGAAAGAGATGGAACCGCTGATGGCCACGGTGGCGCAATTATCCCTGGATTTTGATGCCCAGGTTTCCGCGATGATTGCTTTTGCGGAGAAGGCGGGGCAGGGACAGCAGCGCGACCAGAGAGCATCGGCGGCGTTGGCGGAGATTCAGAAAGAAATGAAAAAATATAGAACGGCGACGACGGAGGTGCTCAAGGTTGCGAAAGCCGGCGACGCGGATATCTCGGCGATGCTGATGATCGGCGCGGAGCAGACGTTTGGGGTAATAGAGCGGCGCTTGGACGCTTTTGTTCAGACGGTGGAAGCTTCGGCGAAAGAAAGTTTTGAGAAGGCGGCGCGCGATTTCCATGCGACCATGAAGGTTTTTTTAATCACGATTGTTTGCGCCGGTATACTTTTTCTGGTAATTGCGGCGGTGGTGACGCGAAGTATAACGCACCCGCTCAATGCGATTGTTATAGCCTTTCGCGGCCTATCCCAGGATGTTCAGCGCGGCAGCGGAGATTTACTCCGGAAAATTGACCTTCGTTCCCGGGATGAATTGGGCGAATTGGTTAAAGGTTTTAATTGTTTTATCGATGTTTTTAACGCGATGGTCTGCAAGGTGCGCACTGTCTCGCGGAAAATTGCCGTTGCGGTTGACAATGTCGCGCGGTCAATTCAGCAAATGAATGAATCGGTCAGCGGGGTCACGCAGCGTATTGAAGAAGTGGCCGATGCGGTTACCACCGAGTCTCTGCGCGTGCAACAGGCGTACGCGATTATGAAAGAGATGCTGCGTTCGGCGGAATTGGTATATCAGAATATTCAAAGTTCAACCGCTGCCTCTCAAAAAACTACGGAAATCGCCCAGCAGGGCGGCGTGATTGCCAAAGAAGCGGTGGAAAAAATGCTGCTGATCAATAAAGTTATCGACCGTTCGGCGGAAGCCGTGCAGAATTTTGCCGGTCGTTCGCAGCAGATCTCGCAGACGATCGATGTTTTGACTTCGATTGCCGACCAGACGAATTTATTGGCGCTGAATGCGGCGATCGAAGCCGCGCGGGTCGGCGAGGCCGGCCGGGGATTTGCAGTGGTTGCCGAAGAGGTGCGTAAGTTGGCGGATGAGTCGTCAAAATCATCGGCTAATATTCGGACGCTTGCGGCAAATATCCGCCATGAAAGCGAAGAAACGGTAAAAATAATGAATGAGGGAACCAAGCAAGTAGCCGAGGGGAAAAAATCGGTTAATAACGCCGGTGATTCATTGGAACAAATTCTTACGGCGATCGAGCGGGTTTCGGCTATGGTCAATGATATTTCCGATTCGACGGTTCAACAATTGGAAAGCACCAAGCAAGTTGCGCAAACTTTGGCGGAAATTTCCCAGTCTGCCGAGGCAAATGCGACGTCGACGAAACAATTTTCCGAATCCACGGAGGGGCTCCGCACGTTTATCAGCGAAATAGCATCGAATATGAAGGAGCTATCTGCGGAAGCGGTTGATATGAACAATCTCGTCATAAATTTCAAAGTGCAGGAATCCCAGTCCTGAGCTTTGCCTCGGCGCACATTCGATATTCCCAAAGATTGTTTTAAGGAACCCGCGGCTTGTATGCCGAGAGCGTTTTTTAAAAGAGTAAAACATAAAATAGTTGACTTATCAATCATTATATGCTATAGTTATTACGCTGAGGTGGACGATGAATGATTTAGAAGCTTTCGGGGTTGAAGTTGGTAAAGGGAATTATGGAGAAGAAAGTTTTTACGGTTTGGTTTTAACATACACGCTGCTTTTTGACCAGGTGGCTGACTATTTGGACGCATACGGCTTAACGCCGGCCAAAATGAATGTCCTGATGGTGATTAAGCATCAGGGCGGTGAACAAGGGTTGAGCCAACGGGAAATAGGAAAATGGTTGCTGGTTACTGCGTCAAATATGACCCGCCTGTTGGATAAGCTCGAACGGGAGGGGTTGATTACCCGCGGCGGCATGGCCGGCGATAAACGCGTAAAGCTGATCCGGGTTACGGCGAAAGCGTCGCACCTGTTGGATCGTGCGTGGCCGGGATATATGAAAACCATAATCTGTGCGATGAATGTGCTTTCGCCGGCGGATCAGAAGATTTTGTCGGCAATGCTACAGCGGTTGGTTCAAGCGTTGAAAGCGCCGTAATTTTTTTCTACTTATAGTTGATTTATTAATGATTGATTGGTCAATAAAATGTTCGGAGGTTTGGTATGAAAGCAGTAAGTAAGTGGATCGTCTTTGCGCTGTTGGTTTTGGCAAGTTTAGGGTTACTGTGGGCCGTCTTAACGAAGGCGGCAAACGTGCTGCCTTTTTCCCAATGTGCGGAACCGGCGCTGTTTTTTCAGGTATGCGCGCGGGGATAGTTTTCTGTTTTATCCTGCGGCGCAGGCAGTTATAATAAAAGGGCAGTGTATGTTCAGCGAGGAGCTAACCAGATGAACGAAACATGCAAATCCGAAAATTTTTGGGCGGTGCTGCTTGTCCAGATGAGCGGTGTTTTTGCGGACAGTTTGTTTAAAATAGCGGCTTCGCTGTATGCGGTGCAGGTGCTGGCGCAGCCGGCAGCGGCAGCGCGTTTTATGATTGTGTTTGGCGTGCTGCATGTACTGCCGTTCATATTTTTTTCTCCCCTGGCCGGGTATTGGGCGGATCGCTATGCGAAACGCGCGGTGATTATCCGGATGAGTGGGGTGAAAGCGGCGTTGACGCTGGCCGCTGCCGGAAGTCTGGTAAGCGGGAATCTCTGGATAGTCGCCGGCGTTTTGTTTTTGTTTATGAGTGCGAGCGCGCTGTTGAGCCCGGCCAAGATCGGTTTAGTACCGGAAATAGTATCGGAAGACGAATTGTCGAAAGCCAACGGCTATCTGCAGTCGGCGAGTTTTAGCGCGATGATCAGCGGTACGGCGCTCGGCGGTTACCTGTTTACGGCAGGGAGCGCAAATAATTTTTTGATCGGCGCAGGGATGGTTGTGCCGGTATTGTTCGGTTTTTTGATAAGTTTTTTTATCAAGCCCAGCGCCGGGACGGCGGCGGCCCGGCCGGAACAAGAGCATCTCGGTTGGCGCGCTGCTCTGCGCAGTATTCGCGGCGATGCCGGGCTTTTCTTGACCATGCTGGCATTGGTTTTTTTTAGTTTTCTCGGCACGATGTTTCAGATGAATATTTTGCTCTACGGCCGGCACGTGCTGGCGGTCGGCCAGGTCCAGAGTAGTTTCCTTCTTGTCGCGGTCTTTGCCGGTATCGGCATCGGCAGTATTCTTGCCGGCAAGGCATCGGAGGGCAAGGTTGAACTTGGCTTGGTCCCCCTGGGCGCGGCGGGGATAACCGCGCTCTCGTTCGCGCTGGGCTGGGCGGAAAATTTTGCCGCGGCAGTGCCGCTGTTGCTCGGTTTAGGAATCTGCGCGGGTTTTTATACTGTTCCGCTGAACGCCTTTTTTCAACGATACAGTCCGGCGGCCCGGCGCGGGGCGTATTTGTCGGTGTTGAATATCGCCGGCGCGCTCAGTGCCCTGGCTGGCGGCGTTTTTCTTTGGGTGGCGAGCGGGAAGTGGAAGCTCGGGGCGGAGGTGATTTTCGGCATCGGCGGCCTGATGACCGCGCTCGTCGCGATGTATATCGTGCGCAAGCTGCCGATCGCGTTGTTGCGCCTGGTGAGTTGGCTGTTCGGCCATACGGTGTATAAGTTGCGGGTCGTCCACCGCGAGAATGTGCCGGAGAGCGGCGGCGCGCTGTTGATCGCCAATCATATTTCGTATGTGGATGCGCTGTTGATTTTAGCGGCGTTGAAGCGGCCGGTGCGTTTTATCATGTACCGGAAAATTTATGAGCAGCCGTTGATTCATGTTTTTTGCCGGTTGATGCGCGTCATTCCGATCGATCGCGAAGAGAGCCCGAAAGCCATCGCGCGCGCGTTGATGCAGGCGCGCGCCGCGATTGCCGCCGGCGAGCTCGTCTGTATTTTCCCGGAAGGCGCGCTGACCCATACCGGCAATTTACTGCCGTTTAACCGCGGTTTTGAGCATATTATGAAAGGACTGGATGCTCCGATTGTTCCGCTCTATCTCGATAATATCTGGGGCAGTGTTTATACGTACGCGGACGGAAAGTATTTTTGGAAATTCCCCCGTCTGACCCTCTATCCGGTTTCACTGGTCTGCGGTAAGCCGTTGCCGGCGACGGCCAAAGCATTTGTCGTGCGGCGGACGGTGCAGGAGCTGAGCGCGGAAGCAAATATCTTGCGCGGCGCCTGGCGAAAAAAATTGCACCTGGCGTTTATCGATGAGGTCAAGCGCCACCCCTTCCGGTTTTGCATGGCCGATTCGTTCGGCGCGCGGTTTTCCTATCCGCAGGCTTTTGCCGCGGCGGTCGCGCTCAGTAAACGTTTATTTCCGGCCGGCCGCCGTCCGCGCGAGACCAATGAAATGGTCGGCATACTACTGCCGCCGTCCTGTTTCGCGGCTTTGGCTAATCTTGCGGTGGCGTTCGCCGGTAAAGTGCCGGTCAATTTGAACTACACGCTTTCTTCCGACGCGCTTGATGACTGTGTGCGCCAGTGTTCGATGCGCCTGATGATCACCTCCCGCGCGTTTTGTGAAAAGTTAAACATAGCCGCGCGCCCGGAAATGGTGTATGGGGAGGACATAAAAGCGCGCACTAATCCGGCGCAGATTTTTTTAGCGTTTATGGCGGCATTGTTCTTGCCGCGGCAGTTTTTGCGCGTGCTGTTCGTCCGCGGCGACACGATAAATATCGACGATGTTGCCACCGTGATTTTTTCCAGCGGTTCTACCGGCGAGCCGAAAGGCGTTATGTTGACGCATGCCAATATTTTTTCAAACATCGAGGGTTTTTACCAAATTTTTCAAGTCAAACGCACCGATGTCGTGTTAGCCGCGTTGCCGTTTTTCCATTCCTTTGGCTTTACGGCGACGCTCTGTTTTCCGCTCGGCACGGCGACGGGGGTCGTCTATCACACAAACCCGCTCGATGCCGCGACGATCGGTAGTTTAGCGCGGCAGTACAAAGCGACGTTGCTTATGGGCACGCCGACGTTTTTATCCGCGTATGTGAAAAAATGCACGACCGAGCAATTTGCCACGCTGCGGGCGGTATTGGTGGGAGCGGAAAAATTGAAAGAACCCCTGGCCCGCGCCTTTGAGGAAAAATTCGGGATTATGCCGTTTGAAGGTTATGGCGCGACGGAATTGTCGCCGATCGTCACCGTCGGCTATCCGGATTACTGGGATCCCCGGCGCGGACAGCGGCAGGTTGGGCACAAAGCCGGTACGGTGGGGCATCCCCTTCCCGGCGTGGCGGCGCAGGTTGTCGATCCGGATACCGGCGTGCCGAAAGAGCCGGGGGAAGCGGGATTGTTGCTGGTCAAGGGCGCGAACGTGATGAAAGGATATTTACACCATCCGGAAAAAACCGCGGAAGCCGTGCAGGACGGCTGGTATCGCACCGGCGATATCGCGTCGATCGATGACGACGGTTTTATTACGATAACCGACCGGATGAGCCGTTTCAGCAAAATTGGCGGGGAAATGGTGCCGCACAGTAAAATCGAAGAACAGATATTGTCGCTGCTCGGTGCCGCGGAACCGGTTGTGGCGGTGACCGCCGTTGCCGATGAGCAGAAGGGCGAACGGCTGGTGGTGCTGCATACGGCCGCGATAGACAGCGTGGCCGTATGCGCCGGATTAAAGCGAACCGGTTTACCGAATTTATGGATTCCCAAGCCGGACAGTTTTTTTTCGGTAGAGGCAATCCCGATATTAGGGACCGGAAAAGTCGATCTGAAACGCCTGAAAACACTTGCCGAAGAATTGGCCGTGTCGAGCGAGGAGAGGGGGATGCCGCGTGCGGACAGTGGAAATTAGGACGCGTGACGGGCAACGGATTGCGCTGAATCATTACGACGCGCGCGGCGGCCGCACCGCGCTTATTCTCGCGCACGGTTTTTTTAATGCGAAAGATGCCTATCTGTTTCGCGCGCTTGCCGAAGAGCTCGGCACCGAATATGATTGTGTCGTTTTTGATTTCCGTGGCCATGGGAAAAGTTCCGGGTTGTTTTCCTGGACCGCGCGGGAACGATTTGATTTGCGGGCGGCCGTGGATTATACTCAGGGCTGCGGGTATCTGTCGATAGGGTTGATCGGTTTTTCGCTGGGAGCGGCGGTCGGTATATTGGAAACGGCGGAAAATCCGGCGATCAACTCGCTGATTTCGGTTAGCGCGCCGAGCGATATTTACAAGATCGATTATCATTTTTGGAAAAAGGGGATGTGGGAAGATTTAAAATTAAATGTCGGGTGTAAGGGCAAAGGCAAGGGGATTCGGCCGGGAAATCCGTTTCTCGCCAAGGTGCCGCCCGTGCAGGTGGTTGCCCGGATCGCGCCGCGGCCGGTTTTATTTATCCATGGCGAGGACGACTGGTTGATCAACGTCCGGCACAGCCGCTGGTTATTCGCGCGGGCGGCCGAGCCGAAAAAGTTAGTGATTATTGAGGGGGGCGGGCATGCGGAAAAATTATTCGATGACCAGCATGATTTATTTATGCGGGTCTGCCGTGAATGGCTCGCCGGCGTATTTTTATAGACGGTAGGGTATGCGTTCTGCGAGGATGTGCGTACTCGCGTGGTAGAACATCAACCGGCGATGGTCAAGCGTAGCGCCGGCTGCCGGCGTGTTTTTGGGGGAATTTGTACGGTAGAACAGAAAATAGATAATGAGTAGAATGCGAATAAAAAAAAATCCAGCCGGTTGGTGGTGTACGGTTTTTATTTTATGTATTGCCGCAGTTTTGCATTTTTACGCGTATCGCGCGTATATAGCGCGTGTGGATACCCCATGGCCGCGGAAAACGGATCGTCTTCCTTCCGCGGAGGATATCGGCACGGAAACCGCCCGGCGTATCGGTACGCACCTATCGGAGCATCGTCGGAATGATTTTGTCAACGTGCCGGGTCAGAAAAAAAGCGGCGCGTTGAGGATTGGTTGTTTCGGCGATTCTTATACGTATGGAGCAGAAGTCGCTGAAGGTTGTGATTATCCTTTTTTTCTGGAAAAAAAATTACGCCAGCAGGGAAATGATATCGAAGTTATTAATTTTGGTATAAAGGGCGGAGGGTTTCATCAGGCATTTATTTTGTGGGATGAGATAGGCCGTAAATACGATTTGGATTGTATTGTTATTGGGCCGGTGATGCTTGACTGGCGCGAGGAGCGGGATTTAACGTTCCATCCGGTCTTTAGCCGCAATATCTATTATTATCACGCGCGCTATGTTTTGCGGGATGGAAATTTGCAGCGTATCGACGTGCTGGGGCGGACAAATCGAGAGCGTTTTCAGCAGTACTATTCATTTTTTCCGCCCTGGCGGTATTTACGTTATGATTTAAATCCGCCGCGTTTTTTGGAATGCCTGTTGCCGCCGAACCGCGAATTACGCAATCCATTTTATTACCGGTTGTCCGATTATATGGAAGAAGGAGCCGTGATTAATTCGCAATTGCTTGCAAATATGGCTGCGTCCGGCGTTAAGTTAATTGTAACAAAAAGCGATATTGCTGCGGCCCTGGATTATTGGAAAATCGGTGCCGGTAAAATCTATGATTTACTGGAATATTCGTATCCGGCCCGATTTCCCTATCTGACGTTGCAGAATCATTTTAGTTCAATGGGAAATGAGGTGGTCGCGGCGGTCGCCGCATACTATATGCAGGGGAATGCAGCGGCGGAGATTCCGCTGCTTTTCTTTCATGGTCAGGGGATTAATGTCCCTGGGCGTATTCCTGGGCAGGCGCCTTGTAATTTGGCACAGTTTGTTTCTGCAACAGTTTATATTGATAACGTGGAAGTCGGGTGCTTCGTGGATATAAAAAACGAGTTCTTGATGCGGCGTTATAACGAAATTAGTAAACAAGAATATCCCCCACAACGAATGGTGCAGCAGTTGTTTCAATCATATGCGAGAGACTTTTATCAGGGTTCGATTTTATCTTTGCTCGCCTGGCCGGCCGGGCACGGGAAGTCCCCTATGCTTGATGCAGTATATCTTGCGCTGGATTTCGAGATTCGCGAAGGCATGCCGGTACATATACGCAGCCGGCGCGGCCGCAGGTTTCAAGAGGTATTCATCGGTTCGATTCACTGCTTCGATTCATCGTTGACCATGGGGATGGTGAGAACGAAATTTGGTTTGAAATCCTGTAATGGCAATTTGCTGGAGATATCGTCGGAGAAGATCCGGGAAGCTTTTTTCTTAAAAGACGGAATGGATGTTTCGGTGGCCATTGACGGCCGCGAAGTTTTAAGCGGCAAGGTCGGCTCGAACGGTTCCTTGCATCTGTATCCGGTCAAATTACCGTTAAAACGGCTGAGAGTGCGAGGAGATATTTCTCTCTCGGTTGATCAATTTGCCGATTCCGGAAACGTATGGTTCGTCGGCGTCGATGCGCGTAATCGCGTGATCAAATTACCGCTTGCTGCATATATAAAAAAACGCGAGCGGTATCCGTTCAAAACACCGTTGCGCGAGCCCGCGCTGCGCGGATTGGCAACGGGCGAGAAGAAAAGTTCTCTTGTTGCCGACACCAGTAGTGTCCGTGTCGGCAAGGACGCGGTTCGATAGGGGCGGTGTAACGATGGCGCAGGATAGTCAGAGAGGTATTTCGGTGATCATTCCCACGCTGAACGAGGCGGAGAATATCTCCCGCTTAATTCCGCGCCTGGCGAGGGTGTTTTCCGCGCTGCAGCGGCCGTATGAGATTCTTATTGCCGACGGCGGTTCGACGGACGGAACACAGGAAATAGCCCGGCAACTTGCCGTGCAGGCGCCGGTGCGTTTGGTGGAGGCGATGAGCGGACGGGGATTAGCCGGCGACGTGCTCTGTGCGGCACAGCAGGGGCGCGGCACCGTAACCGTTGTTATGGACGCCGATTTGAGCCATCCGCCGGAGATCGCGCCGGTTTTAGCGGAGGCGGTGCTTACGGGTAAAGCGGACGTGGCGGTGGGCAGCCGGTATGTGACCGGCGGCAGCACGCCGGATTGGTCGTGGATGCGGCGGGTTATGTCCCGCTGCGCCGGTTGGTTAGCGCGTCCGCGGATGACGATCGGTGATCCGACGGCGGGTTTTTTTGCCGTGGAGCGGGAACGTTTGTTGAAGGTTGATCGACGCGTTGCCGGCTTTAAAATTCTCCTGGAAATAATCTTAGGGAGTCCCGCGCCGTTGCGTGTTCTGGAAATACCCATTTGTTTTCGCGAGCGCACGTTAGGAAAGTCAAAAATGAGTTTGAAGCAGGGATATCTTTATCTGCGGCAGTTAGCGCGTTTACAGGGTTTGCTGGGCAGATAAGAAGTGTGTCGCGATGGTAATGGTGATAAATTTGATATTTGAGCCAACGCCAAAATTTTTTTAGCTTGTTTCTAATCTGTCAAACTCCTGTCATTATTTTCCGGTATTCTTATAAAATTATAAGAGCAAACGATTTAGCTGTCGGTCACCGGATCTTTCGGCACAATGTGTCTGATTAAAAAAGCGTTAGTAATCAGGATATTTTACCGGGATGGTGAAATATCCGCCAGAAGGGGGCAGGATGGTATGCAGCGACAGAAGATAGCACTGTTTTGCGGATGGATGTTGGTGATGATAATAGTTACCCCGCCGTGCGCGCAGGGGTATACCCAAACGACGCTTTCTCCCCGCGTGTCAATATCTCAGGCAGCGATTGAGGAATCCTTTTCCTTGCCGCTGGTACTGACGGTCATCAATAATCGCCTGCTGCATTCTTTTGCTTTATCGAACGAGCAAATGGTGAGGGAAATGCGTTCGGCAGTTCAGCTTTTGAATAGCATGAGGTCTGAAATTCGAAGATTGGAAAAAAGCCTGGGAGATGCCCGGGAGGAGATAGAGGTATATTATGCCGCGGAGTATTCCCGGGATGAATTTACACAGGCCGAACGGAAAAAACCTTTATGTGTTGTTCAGTGGGAAAATTTGCGCAATTTGAAAAAAACCGTAAGCGTTCTGGAAACAAAGGTCCATTTAGCCGGTTCTGAATTTATTTTTCAAATGTATGACGAGGTTTTGTCTGGCTATGTCGTGCTTTATCAGTTGACGTCGCAGGTGCCGTATGAAAAAATGCCGCCGGAACAGCAGATACGGCTGCGGCACATTTTGGGAAGTTTGCGCGTCATGGAACGGAGCGTCGATAAGGAGCGGGACACCCTTGATATGGTGCGAAAAATCATCAGTGCGACGGCGGAGTGCATACGTGATTTGAAGACGATAGACTGCTTGTTGCGCGCGTATCAGTGGATGAGGGATGTCCAGAGCTGCACCGCTGTTTTGCCGGATTGTCCGGAGTTTAAGGACTGGCAATGGCTGAGCCGATATTTTTATGATGTGCAGCTGAAGGCGGAATGTTTTCTTACGGAGTTGCGGGGCATTCAGCCGCATTCTCAGCCGCTGAGATTACGTTGGGAGAAATGTCTGGAGATCTGCCGGGCTGTTGCCGAGAGGGCGGATGTTGAATTTGATTCGAATCCGCAACAGATGACGCTGCTTTTACAACGGGAATTGCCGCGGCTCAGCGAAAGTATTATTGTTACGGATGAGCAGGAGATACTCGGCTGGCTTGACAATATTGTGAAAGGCGCCACACAGCCGCGGTTTCTGAATCAAGAACGCGGGATGATACGGGAAGTTTTGGTACGGCAGCAGATGTTCGGGAAAAAATACCCGCTCAATTACCTGTCCAGACCGGAGTTGCGTCCGACACTGGGCTTGAAGCCGCAGCGGCAGCGAATGTCGGGGACGAGGAGCGATCGGGAATTGGTACCGCGCGTGCCGTCCGCAGGCATTGCCGGCAATGTTCCGTTACCCACAGTTTTTTCTCAGCAAATGTTACTCCTCTTGCGGTCACTCTGAAGCGGCAAAAATTTTTTGCGTAATCAGCGCTTTAATTTCACAGGTATTTCCCTTCCGCCGTATCATTGTTTCAGGTAGAATCAATTCAGGATAGAGATCGAGCGGGGATAATCGCAATAGCGGACGTAAATAGTATTGATGCAGCGTATTAGCTTAGCAATGAATACAGACGTCTTTGCGGCAGGGGAAAATTTTTATCGACCGTAACTTTTTTTGAAAAAAACGTGTCAAAGTTAAGTGAGGATCAGTAAAATCCGACAACAGCAGGGAAACGGCATCAGCGCGGTCGACGGAGGTTGGCAAATGCAGGATATGAATGCAGGGTATTTTGAAAACGGCACGGCGTTTGAAAGGATTTTTCGCGCCTATAGCGATTATGTCTACACGCTGGCCGTGCGAATGCTGCGTTGCCGGGAAGATGCGCAGGAAGTAACCCAAGAGGTTTTTATAGCCGTTTACCGTAGTTTGCCGGATTTTCGCGACCGGTCACATCTGAAAACGTGGCTGTACCGCATTACGATCAATCACTGTTTAAATCGCATCCGCAAAGACGCAGCGCGCAGGCAGCAGACGGTTGCCTATGCTGATGCGGTATCCGCCGGGGCGGCGGAGATGGCGGAGACGGGGAGCGGGTAGCCGCGGCGGAGTGGCGCGGTAGATATGCTCTTGCAGGCACTGACCCCGGAACAGCGCGCCTGCGTGATTTTAAAAAATATCGAAGGCATGCGCTACGAAGAAATCGCGCGGACGCTGGGGATTGGAATGAATACGGTGCGTTCGCGTTTGAAACGGGCGCGGGAAAAAATGTTGTCGATGCGAAACGAGGTGATGGCCAATGCGTTGTAACGCGATGCGGGAATTGATTCTGACGAATTATGTAGACGGGTGTATGTCGGAAAAGGAGGAACGGCGCTTCCGGCGGCATGTGGAGGCCTGTTCCGCGTGCCGGGAGTTTGCGGTGTCCGCCTGCCAGGTTGCCGGCGAGCCGTTTGCCGGCATGCCGCATGAAAAAACACCGGCAGGTTTGTGGGCTTCGGTGCAAAAGGCGCTGCGGGAGGATAGTGCGCCGCGGAAATGGAGCCGGTGGGCAGCGGCGATCGAACGCAGCGTTTTTTGGCTGCGCTGCCGGGCGGCAGCGCCGGCGCTGGCGAGCATATTTCTGATGCTCGCGTATTTTGCCGTGCAGCGGTATGTGTTCCCGGTAGCGAGTATTCAGTCCGCGGACGCGGTGGAATATCTTGCGGATATCCTGGGGTATGCCGAGAATGGCGAATATGCGACGGAAGGTTACGGCACGGAGTTGGAAAACGTATTTTTAGCGTCATAAGAAAGGAGCAGCGATGGAACAGTTCGTCAAAAAAGTGAGTGTGGCCGTTATTTCGATTGTGTTGTGGGCGGCGGCAAGCGGGTATGCGCAGCCGTGCGCAGAGGAGGGCGGCCGCGGGAATCAGAAAAAAAATAAAGAAGAAAAAGAGTGTTTTGCAGTTATGGCGCGGGAATTAAATTTGAGCGCCGTGCAAAGAGAACAAATGACCGCGGAGCGGGAAAAGCATCGCGCCCAGACGCGCGCCCTCCTCCGCGAACTGCACGAGAAAAAAAAGAAATACGGCAGGAATTGCAAAAAGCCGAAATCGACCGGAAGGAAATTAACCGCATCCACGAAGAGATAAAGGCCTTGCTGGTAAAAAAGGAAGATGTTCGCTTGGAAAGCGTGTTACGGATGCGGGAATTATTGACGCCGGAGCAGTTTGCGCAGTTTGACCGGGATATGTGCCGGCATCAGTGGAAAAAGAATAAGCACGGCGCAGCATGCCACAAACCCGTGAGTAAGAAAAGCCAGTGGGATAAATCTTCGGATGGAAAACGTTTGTTGACGGTTTTGCGGGAAAATGGTATTATTTAACAACAATGAGTACGCGGACAATACAAACACAGCAGCTCTTCGGGTTTTCGAGCCTGCTCCGATTGCGGAGATAGGCGCAGAGCAGTTGTGTTTTAATTGAGCGTACCGCAGCACATAAAAAAATAATTAAAGCCACTGCCTCTGAAACGGCAGTGGCTTTTTTGTCCACGCGAGAAGAGGCGGCCGGCGCACGAAAGGAGAATGAATATGCGCACGATGAACTATCAACGCTACGAATCGTACCCAGCGGTTGATTTGCCTGACCGCCGTTGGCCGCTGGCGCGGATCTCCCAGGCCCCGCGCTGGTGCAGTGTCGATTTGCGGGACGGCAATCAGGCCTTACATATCCCGATGGATGTGGAGAAGAAAATGCGGCTGTTCGAACTGCTCGTGCAGACCGGCTTTAAAGAGATCGAAGTCGGTTTTCCGTCCGCCGCAGAGGTAGAATTTCAATTTGTGCGGCGTTTGATCGAAGAACAACGCATTCCGGAAGATGTCACGATTCAAGTTTTAGTGCAGGCGCGGGAACATTTGATCCGGCGGACGTTCGAAGCGTTGCGCGGTGTCCATAAGGCGATTGTGCATTTGTATAATTCCACGTCGCCGGTTCAGCGCGAAGTCGTTTTCGGCATGGATAAAAAACAGGTGTGCGATTTGGCGGTTAAGGGCGCGAGGATGGTGAAGTCTTTGGCCGCAGCGTTTCCCGCCGGGGCGATCCGCTTTGAATATAGCCCGGAAAGTTTTACCGGAACGGAATTGGATTACGCGTTGGATGTTGTCTGCGCGGTGATGGATGTGTGGCAGCCGCATCCGCAGGAGCCGATGATTATCAATTTGCCGGCGACGGTGGAGATGTCGACGCCGAATATCTATGCGGATCGTATCGAATGGTTTGTCCGGCATATGCCGCAGCGGCAGTCGGTAATCCTCAGTATTCATACGCATAATGACCGCGGTACGGCGGTTGCCGCCGCGGAACTTGCGGTAATGGCCGGCGCGCAACGCGTGGAAGGCGCGCTGTTCGGCAACGGCGAGCGCAGCGGCAATATGGATATTGTGGTTATGGCCATGAATTTATTCAGCCAGGGCGTTGACCCGCAACTGGATTTTTCCGACATGGATAAGGTTATGGCGGTGTATACGCAGTGTACCGGCATGGAAGTGCATCCGCGGCATCCGTACGCAGGCAGTTTGGTGTATACGGCGTTTTCCGGTTCGCATCAGGATGCGATTTATAAATCAATGAATTCGCCGCGTTGTTCATCGGCGCGGCGCTGGGCGGTGCCCTATTTACCGATTGATCCGCATGATGTGGGGCGCACGTACGAGGCGATCATCCGGATTAATAGCCAATCCGGCAAAGGTGGCGCGGCGTATATTCTGGAGCACGATTATGGCATACCGATGCCAAAATGGATGAAAGCGGATTTCGGGCGGGCAGTGCAGGCTTTGGCTGAGCGCACCGGCGCAGAAGTTACCGCGGCACAGCTCTATGATTTATTCCGGCAGGAATACGTTGCCCGCGAACAGCCGTGGTCGCTCCGGCAATGCCATATCGATTCGGAGAACAGCATATTTGAACGGCAATTCGGCCCGACGGCGCATGTTCGCGCGGTATTGTCGGATGAGGGACATCAAGTCGGTTTTTCTGAATCCGGCAATGGTCCGGTGGACGCCTTTGTCAAAGGTTTTAAGAAAATATCCGGGATCGCGTTTTCTTTGCAGGAATACGCCGAATATGCCATCGATCAGGGAGAAGACGCCCGTGCGGCCGCGTATGTATTGCTCGAAATTGCGGAAAAGGGACAGATTATCGGGGTAGGCATTGATTCGAATATTGCGATTGCATCGATGAAAGCGGTTATCGCCGCGGTTAATCGGGCAAAATAAAAAAACTTGCGATGGAAATATTCTTATCATAAATAAAATCAATAAGTTATATTACTGGCATTTTTTAAATGTGCATGGTATACTTATTATGTAAGGTGGTTGAGACTGGTTCTGGAAATGGCAACGCAAACACAGAAATGCGTGGTTCGGTAACGAAACAAAAGCAAGTCTGAAAAGCAATGCTCGGAAAGAATGGCAGCCACCTTACCTTGACGCCGTTGCGGTTTTAACGCGACGGCGTTTTAATTTTCCGGAACGTGAAAAAAGGCGCGGATAAAAACAAATCCCCAGGCCAGAATTGCGCCGAGAAATATCAAAAGCATGCCCCAAGCCAGTGCCGGTGGCAGATAAGGATTTTTTAGGCGGTTGACGATTACGGTGGTGTGATGAATGCTGAGAACGAGCAGCAGTTCGATAATCGCCAGCCATAACCCGTGTTGAAAAATAAACCGCATTGTCTGAGCGCGGCGCAGGTCGTTAAGCCAGTAGTCTTTATGCGGCAGGTTGATCATTGCCGGAGGGATAAACCGGATGCTGAAAAAAATCGTAAGAACGAAAACCGCCATACCCATTCCCATCAAAAAAATAAAAAAAGGATAACGGGTTTTGGACATCCAGCCGTTGGGCTGACCGTCGGCGCCAAAATGGGTAGCGACGTGTTCGGGCAATACCGGGCTGCTCAGGGCAATATGCAGCAGGAAGAACAGCAGGATCCCGACGAGTATTAGTACTGCCTGGCGCATATTTTCTCCTTCTTCGTGCAAACTCTTTCCATGATAACACGCGGGCGTTATGTAAACAACAGGTTTACACGGTCATGCGCAGGGTATTGCCTCGAGCATTTCCTGGTTGGCGGCTCCCGGCGGCACCATGGGGAACACATTTTCGCCGGGCGGTATCGGCGCATTGAGCAGAAATGGCCCGTTTATCTGCACGGCGGTCGCGAGATTTTCCGGCGCTGAGGCGAGCGTGTAGTTTTTTGCCGGAATGCCGAAAGCGCGCGCCGCCGCGGTGAAATTCGGAGATTGTTCGAAGCGCGATGCGATATATTTTTTTTCATAGAAAAATTCTTGTTGCTGGCGCACCAGGCCTAAGTGGCCGTTATTCAGCACCACAACCGTCACGTTCAAATTCAGCTCAGCCAATGTCGCTAATTCCTGAATATTCATCAGCAACGAACCGTCCCCGCTAAAGCACACGATGCGCCGCGCAGGAAATGTTAGGGCCGCGCCGATTGCCGCCGGTAGGCCGAAACCCATGGTGCCGAGGCCGCCGGAGGTCAGCAAGGTGCGCGGCTGTTGCCAGGGATAATATTGCGCCGCCCACATCTGATGCTGCCCCACGTCGGTGGTAATGATCGTGTCCGGCGGTACCACCGACGCGATATTTTTTATTAATTGCGCCGGGATGTTTACATTCGCGGGCATGGTGGCATATTTTCTGCGGATTTGTTGTATGCGCGCCGGCCAGGAGGTCGGGGATTGCGTTTTGCTATGGCGTAAAAAATAACGCAAAGCCGCGTGAATGTCCCCGGCAATCGCTAAGTCAACCGTTTTTATTTTATTGAGCTGGCGTGGGTCGATATCAATATGTATGATTTTTGCCTGGGGACAAAAACGGCGCACATCGCCGGTGGCGCGGTCATCGAAACGCACGCCAAAGGATAACAACAGGTCGGTTTCCGCCAGGCTGCGGTTGGCCGGGCGGCTGCCGTGCATGCCGAGCATGCCCAAAAAGAGCGGTTCATCCGCCGGCATGGCTCCCAGCCCCATGAGGGTTGAGACTACCGGAATGCCATTGCGGCGGGCGAATTGCCGCAGGATAGCGGCGGCATTGGCGCGGATAATGCCGCCGCCGATGTAGAGCAGGGGGCGTTTGGCCGCGGCGATCAGGGCCGCAGCTGCGGCCAGCGCGCCATTATCCGGGGCAGATGCAGGTATCGACGGAAGCGGTGCGGGTAACACCGGATCGTCAATGGTTTGCAGCTGCACATCTTTGGGGATCTCGATGAGCACCGGCCCGGGACGTCCGGTTTGCGCGACGCGAAAAGCTTCCGGGATCACCTGCGGCAACTGCGCGGCAGAGCGCACCAGCATCGTCTGCTTGGTCACTGGCGCAGCCATGGCGCGGATATCGATCTCCTGGAAAGCATGGGTGCCCAGCAATGCCTGCGGCACCTGCCCGGTTATCGCGAGGATGGGAATGGAGTCCATGAACGCATCGGCCAGCGCCGTCAGCAGGTTTGTCGCCCCCGGCCCGGAAGTTGCCAGGCACACGGCGGGTTTTCCGGTGGCGCGGCTCATGCCCTGGGCGATAAATCCGGCGCCCTGCTCGTGACGGGTTAAGATATGCCGGATAGTGCTATCATGCAGCGCGTGGTAAAGCGGCAGATTCGCGCCGCCGGGGATGCCGGCAATAAAACAAATACCTTGTCGCTCGAGTAGTTGGATAGTTAATTGCGCACCGGTGTATCGCATAATGCCTCCTTTTAAGTTTTTCTTTGGACAAAAAAAATCCCCGCTGGTTTGACGCCAGCGGGGATATATACGTTTATGTCAGGTTCCCGTTACGGCGTCACCCCTTTCGGACAAAACAATACGACTACGACGTCGGCAACCAGCGTCATAGATATACGCAGATTCATTGTTTTGTTATTCCGAAGTGAGTCCACCGTGATACTCCTTGTTCTTGTGTAAAGAATAATACCTGAGCATTCTCGCAAATGCAAGGTTTTTTTATGTATCTTTTCAGTTTTTTACAGTAAAAGTACTTCAGAAAAAACGCGATATGCTGAATCTGAACTGATCTGCGGGGACTTCGTCCAGCCCCCGCCCCCAGGAATAC
>JAMWCB010000156.1 GCA_023819605.1 Candidatus Omnitrophota bacterium | reverse complement strand
GTTTGATGAATTTCGGCGCGTTTGTGGAAATTATGCCCGGCAGGGAAGGGTTGGTTCATATTTCAGCGCTCAGCGACCGTTTTGTGAAAAACGTTGAAGATGTCGTCAAAGTCGGCGATGATGTCACCGTAAAATTGGTCGAAATCGATAATATGGGACGTTTGAATTTAAGTATGAAGAATATTGCCGTGGACGAGCCTCCCGCACGCTGATTTCATGGAAGGCGTAGTTATTCAAGTAAAACAGAAAAAAGGATGTGAAGATCTGCCGCTGCCCGCGTATATGAGCAGCGGCGCCGCCGGCATGGATTTATACGCCGATGTGCGTGATGCAGTTACGATTGAGCCCGGCCAGATTACCTTAATCTCGGCCGGGATTTACATTAGCATCCCGGCCGGCTATGAAGCGCAGATCCGGCCGCGGAGCGGATTGGCGCTCAAACACGGCATCGGCATGGTCAACAGTCCGGGGACGATCGACGCGGATTACCGCGGGTTGATTAACCTGATTTTGATTAATTTCGGGCAGCAGCCCTATGTGCTTCGGCGGGGTGCGCGCATCGCTCAGATGGTGGTGAATCGGGTTATCCGCGCGGAGTGGCAGGCCGTTGAGGAACTCGATCCGACGGCGCGCGCCGACGGTGGTTTTGGTCATACCGGGGTATAGCGATGGATGAGCTTCGTTCGAAAATAGTCTGGTCGATAGTCCTTATTTCCCTGTGCGCCTTTTTGGCAATCAGTTTTATTTCCTACTCGCCCGATGATATTCCGTTTAATACTTCCCGTCCTTCGGCGTATATTCATAATTTCGCTGGTGCGGCGGGCGCCTACCTTGTGTGGGGATTATTGTTTTCCCTCGGCTGGGCCGCGTATGTTATCCCGGTTGTCGTTTTTTTGTGGGCGATCGGGAAATTGACCGGCTATATTCATCAAAATTTTATCATTAAATTTTTCGGTTTGATTTTTTCTTTGGTTTCCTTTGCGGCGATACTCAGCACGGTCACTGCATCTTATGCGGTAAGCAGCTTCGCGGCGGGCGGCGCGCTGGGGTACGCAATCGCCGTAAGCTTGACCCGATATTGCGGGGAAGTCGGCACGCTAATTATTCTCAGCGCGCTGTTTGTTCTTTCGCTGTTGGCGGCGACCGAGTTTATGTTGGTGCCGTTGTTCATGGATGCCGCAACATGGTTATCCGCCGGGGTCGGTAAAATTTTTGTGCGGCGCGCGCCGCCGGCCGCGCGCGGCCGGGCTTCGCCGGAGGAGCGTCGGAAGGGCAGGCCGCTGATCAAGCCGCTGGCTGAAAAAATGCGCGGGTCTGCGGAAGAGGGCGACCGGCGCGAAGACGAAGACGAAGACGAGGTGCGGGTTGCTCCGGCGGTAAAGCGAGCTTCGGTAAAAAAGCAATCGGAAGAAGCCGCCCGCGATGAAGCCCCGAAATTTCATCCGTTTGGTTTATTCGCGCCCAAGGTTGTGATTAAGAAAACTACGTTGGAGAAAAAAGAACCGCGAAAACTGCCGTCGCCGCGTATCGTCGGAGATTATAAATTGCCGTCGTTGGAACTGCTCAGCGACCCGCCGCCGCTCGAGGAACGGATTAAGCAGGAGGATTTGGAGGGAAATTCGCGTATTTTGGAGGAAACGTTGCGCGATTTCGGCATCGAAGTCAAGGTTATGGAAGTCGAGCAGGGGCCGGTGATTGCCCGTTACGAGCTGCAGCCGGCGCCGGGAGTGAAAATAAATAAAATCATGAATTTAGGCGATGATATCGCCCTGAATCTCAAGGCGCCCAGTGTCCATATCGTCGCGCCGATTCCCGGCAAAGGGACAATCGGCATCGACGTGCCAAACGCACAGGCAGCTATGGTTTTTTTTAAAGAATTGCTGGAGACGCCGGAATTTCAGAATCCTAAGTCAAAGCTCACGCTGGCGCTGGGAAAAGACATTTCGGGAGTGCCGCTGATCGCGGATTTGGCGGAAATGCCGCATTTACTGATCGCCGGCACGACCGGCTCCGGAAAAACCGTGTGCGTCAATACCTTGATTATGAGTTTATTATTTCAGGCTAGTCCGGAGGAGGTTAAGCTCATTTTGATTGATCCGAAGATGGTGGAAATGTCGATGTATAACGGGCTGCCGCATCTGATCTGCCCGGTGGTGACCAACGTTAAAAAAGCCGCGACGGCGTTGGAATGGGCGGTGACGGAAATGGAAGACCGTTACAAATTGCTGTCGAAGGTCGGCGCCCGGAATATAACCGCCTATAATAAGAAAATTAAAGATGGTTTAAAAGAAATCAACGACGGGGAAACGACGATACCGTTGGAAATGATGCCGTACATCGTAATTTTTATCGATGAGTTGGCAGACATGATGTTATTGGTCGGCAAAGAAGTGGAGTCGTCGATCACCCGTTTAGCGCAGTTGTCGCGGGCAATCGGTATCCATTTGATTTTGGCGACGCAGCGGCCTTCCGTCGACGTGATTACCGGCGTCATTAAAGCCAACTTCCCCGCCCGCATTTCATTTCGCGTGGCAAGCAAAATCGATTCGCGCACCGTGCTGGACATGAACGGCGCGGACAAGCTGCTCGGCAAAGGCGATATGCTTTTTTTAAAACCGGGGAATTTTAAACTGATCCGGGCGCAGGCGAGTTTGGTCGCCGATAAAGAAATAGAAGGCGTGGTAAATTTCGTTAAACAGCAGCGCGCGGCCGTTTTCGCCGAAGATGTTCTGAAAGAGCAGGAAGACAAAATTTTGAATTTCAATAAAGAGGCACGCGAAAACGGGTGCGACGATTTATTTGAAGAGGCCGCGAAATTGGTCATTTCCACGCGCCAGGCGTCAGTGTCCATGTTGCAGCGGCGGCTTCGCTTGGGATACGCGCGGGCGGCGCGACTGATCGATATGATGGAAGAACGCGGCATTGTCGGGGAATTTCGCGGTTCGAAGGCGCGTGAAATTTTAGTGGAAAGTTGGGATGATGTGGATTCGGCTGCCGCCGAGGGCGGGCCCGGGTCGTAGAGGCACGCATGCCGTTGCCGCTGCAAGCCAGGGACGGCTCAGCGCCTCCCTGGTTTTTTTATTCGCCGGCGCGCCGTATCCCGATCAATCGCCCGAGAAAGGAACGTAGGCGTGGGCCGTCAGCGTGTTGCGCTTGTTTCCCTGGGATGCGCGAAGAACCAGGTTGACGCGGAATATATGCTGGGAAATTTGCGCCGGGCGGGCTTTAGCGTCGGCTGCGAACCGGCAGGCGCGGATATTGTTATTGTCAATACGTGCGCGTTTATCGCCGCCGCCCAGCAGGAGGCGATTGACGAAATATTAGTGCTGGCGGAACAGAAGAAACGGGGACGTTTAAAAAAATTAATTATCAGCGGCTGTTTGCCGCGGCGCTACGCCGGCGAATTGCCGCAGTTGCTGCCGGAAGTGGATGGTTTTTTCACGCCCGCGGATCTTGCCGCAGCGCCGCGGTTGCTTCGGCGTGTTTTATCCGGAGAACGCGTTGTTTCGCGGGGAGGCGGGCACTATTTGGCGGGGGAATTCCAGCCGCGCCACCGGCTGACGCCGGCGCATAGCGCCTACGTAAAAATTGCCGACGGCTGCGATAATCGCTGCCGCTATTGCCTGATTCCTCAGATTCGGGGGGGGTTTTCCTCGCGCCGTATCGAATCGGTTCTTGCGGAAACGCGCCGGCTGGCGGAACAAGGAGTGCGGGAAATCAATTTGATCAGCCAGGATACAACGTCATATGGAAAAGATTGGTCCGGCAAATCCGCGCTGCCGGAATTATTGACAAAACTTTCCGCGGTTCCCGGCATCGAGTGGATTAGAATTCTGTATGCGCATCCGCGCCATTTTACCGCCGCATTGATCGATTGTATTGCGCATGAGCCGAAAATATGCCGGTATGTAGACCTGCCCGTGCAGCATTGCAACGATCGGATCCTGCAGTTAATGGGCCGGAAAACGGTAAAACGGCAATTATTCGCCTTGATTGAGCGGTTACGCCGCAAGATTTCCGGTGTGGTGATTCGGACGTCGTTGATTGTCGGTTTTCCCCAGGAAACAGAAGCGCGGTTTGAAGAACTGTGCGCGTTTGTGCGCGAGGCGGCTTTTGAACGTCTGGGTGTATTTGAATATTCGCGTGAGCCCGGGACGCCCGCAGCCGCATACGCCGGCCAAATACCCGCGGCCGTTAAACGGCGCCGGCGGAAAAAAATCATGGAAATTCAGCGAAGCATAGTCGAAAAGCATAACGCGGCGGCGGTGGGGAAGATCGTGCCGGTGCTCATCGATGAACGGGACGAGTATGGGCGTTTCGCGCTCGGGCGGACAAGCGCCGATGCGCCGGATGTCGATCCGGTTGTGTATATTTCTCCGGCGCGGTGCCGGCCGGGCCGGATTGTGCCGGTACGCATCACCGACTATTACGAGTACGATTTGGTGGGAGAATGTGTATGAAGCATATCCCGAATTTGTTGAGCATGCTGCGGATGCTCAGCGCGTTCGTTTTTTTCTATATTCTTTTTCTTCCCGGCTGGCAGGCGAAGACGGCGGCATTGCTGATTTTTGTTTTGGCATCGTTGAGTGATTTTTTAGACGGCTACCTGGCCCGCA
>JAMWCB010000155.1 GCA_023819605.1 Candidatus Omnitrophota bacterium | reverse complement strand
GCTTTTTGCTGAGCCTTTCCGAGAGCCCTGCCTTCTTGCTCTGAAAATTACCGCTTGACACACTATTTCGCAACAGTCCCCTGTTTTCCGGCGCGAGGAGGAGTGACGTTTTTTTTATCTGCGTCCGTTTTTTAAAACGTGGTATAATAGTAAAAAGAAGGTGCGGAACGAACGAAAAGATTGTGTTGCGACCGCGGGAGGGCTAAGCCATGAAGGTTCCTTTAGAAATTAAATTTAGAGGATTGGATCCTTCGGAATTTATTAAACGGTTGGTCGAAGAAAAAGTGGCGAAGCTGGAACATCTCGATGCCCGGCTTATCAGCTGTCATGTCGCGATCGAACGGGTGCAGGAGAGCCATCATAAGGGCAATCCTTATCGTGTGCGCATTGACTTGTTGATGCCGCCGGGGCACGAATTAGTCATTCGGGAAGAATCCGCGAAAGGACAGGTGCATGATTCCTTGCCGCAATTGGTACGTAATGCATTTCGGAGCGCGCAGCGTCAGCTGACCGCTGCCAAGGAGCGCCTTCGTCATGATGTAAAAAAACATATTCAGGCCGAGGCGGAATGAGCGTCGGCCGCAGTGGGGGATTTCCCTCAACGGCGAGAATAGCCGCGTTCCGTCCGTTTCTTTCCGAATCCGCCGGCACCGTCGTGCAATAAGCGGGCTAACCCGGATGAAAAAAAACGTAACTGTTGAGGGGGACGGAAATGCTGCGCGCCACGGGCAGGCATTTGGCCATAAATAGGTGAAAAAGCTTGGCGTGATACCGGCGCCGTTCGCTGAACGTTTCATAATACCCCATCCCTTTGGCGATAACCAGGTCGGCGTCCGTCAATGCCCGCCGCAGTGTGCGGGAGATGGTTGCCGGTTCGATGCCCACGGCGCCGTTGCCGGTGCCCATGATTTCCGGAAAACAGCGCGCGATGCCGCTGTCGCGCAGGTCCGCAAGGGTTAGGTCATTTTGTACGGGAAATGTTTTGACGATATAGGTGAGTTTAATCCGCCGGCGTAGCCAGGTGATTAACGGTATATCGAAAAAACATTCGCCCGCATTGTCGGTAAAAAAAAGCAGCCTGCGGGCAGCGGCGAGTTTTTTTTCGAAAATCCGGCGATGGTCGATGCGCAGATGAATCGGTTGCCGGATTTCTGCGGCGCTGCAGGCGACGGGTTTGAAGAAATCCAGAGAATTGCCGGCGACGGAAAATTCCAAGCTTCGGCGCAGGCTCCCGTGGCGCCGGTAGAGCGGCGCCGCGACAGCTGCGGCCATGGCCATTTCCGCGTGTTTCCGGTCACTGAACGCGTCGCGCACTCCGGTGGATGCCTTGATTTGTTCATGAATGCGGGTGAACAATTGCGCGGGAACGCGGCGGTAAAAATTTTTTTCTAAATACGCCAGTAGCTGTTTTTCTAAATCGGCATTCCGGGCGCGTAAGGCAGGGTCTTGCGCGGAACATAACTGCAGCGTTTGGCGCGTCAGGTTTTGCAGGCAGGGATAGCATTCCGGTTGAACTTTCATGAATCGATTTCCTTTCGCGGCGATAGCACGGGGCCTCAGAAATAATCAGCAATAAGCAAACGGTGTAACTGATTGTATCGATTTAAGATGAGCGGTAGTGCCTGGTTCATTTCCGATATCCTATAGAACAATGCCGTAGTATAGCAGCCTTGCCGTCTTTTGACAAGAACGAACTGCGGGATAGAGCTGGCTGGAATAGGCAGGGGGGTTTTATGTTGCAGAATTCGGCGGGTTTTGTTACAATACCAAATATATAAAAGCTAAATAAAAATTTATGTTTGGATAGTACCGCGCAGGGGAAAAACCTGTGCGAGGAGGAACCAGTGATCCCCTTGCGGGATGAAAATCCATCGCGCCGTGTGCCGGTCATGACCGTGCTGATGATCATGATTAACGGATATATTTTTATCCGGCAGGTGATGCTCGGCAATGCGCTGCCGGCGTTTATCGCCGATTACGCGTTTACGCCGGCAGTATATTTTCAGCCGGAATCCGGTAATCTCTTGCATTTATTAGCGAAACAAATACCACTGGTTACCGCGCTTTTTTTGCATGGCAGCCTTTTTCATGTTTTGAGTAATATGTGGTATTTGTGGATATTTGGGGACAATGTGGAAGACCGATTCGGGCCGTTTGGTTTTTTAGTTTTTTATTTATTGTGCGGGATTTCCGGAAATTTGTTCCATGCGGTGATGAACGCACGTTCGGCTGTTCCGGCTTTGGGAGCCAGCGGTTGCATATCCGGCATATTGGGAGCTTATTTTTTATTATTCCCGCGTGCGCGGATTGTCACCCTGGTACCGTTGTTATTTGTGTGGACAGTGGCGGAAATTTCCGCCTTTTTTTTCCTCGGGTTTTGGTTTGTTCTACAATTTTTGAACGGATTTTTCCATTTGGGCAGTAAGACCGGCGCCGGTGTCGCCTGGTGGGCGCATATCGGCGGTTTTCTTGCCGGCGCCGTAATGATGCCGTTTTTTGTGCGGCGGCGGAGGTAGGCGGATATGAACCCTGGATCTTTCGAACATATTTCCTGGCTTAGTTTTGTGTTGGCGTTCGGTGGCGGCGTCATGGTCAGTTTATCGCCGTGCGTGTATCCGTTGTTGCCGGTCGTAGTCAGCGTCATCGGCGCAAATAAAACGCGGTCGCGCCGCGAAGGTTTTTTTCGCGCCGTTGCGTATGTGCTGGGATTGGCACTTGTCTATGCCGGGATCGGCGCGGTGGTCGCGCTGACCGGCGGAATTTTCGGGACAGTTCAAAATAATTTCTGGGTTAATTTGTTTGTCGCGAACATTTTTATTTTTATGGGAT
The DNA here is from genome assembly GCA_023819605.1 of Candidatus Omnitrophota bacterium. Lineage (GTDB taxonomy): Bacteria > Omnitrophota > Gorgyraeia > B26-G9 > B26-G9 > JAMWCB01. Next base: position 1,810 of record JAMWCB010000155.1, on the reverse strand, counting down.
TATGTATGTTGGATGTATTTACGCTGCCGAATATTTCCTTGCGTTTTTTTGGCGGAACCGCCGGCGGACAGGGTGCTGCGAATCGCGGTTTTTTCGGTGTTTTTTTGACGGGCGCCGCTTCCGGTTTGGTCGCGGGTCCGTGCACTACCGCCGCATTGGGAGGGATTTTGGCGTATGTCGCCGCGCAGCAGAATTTGGCGCTGGGGATGTCCCTGTTATTTACTTATGCGTTGGGCATGGGGTTTCCTTTATTGATTGTCGGCGCGAGCGTCAGCTTATTGCAGCGTTTGCCGAAAGCCGGGACCTGGACGCTGCGTTTGAAAAAAGTATTCGGCCTGTTGTTAATCGCCAGCGGCGAATATTTTCTGATTGGGATGCGCTGATGCCGGCGAATTTTGACTTGCGGCTTGATGATTATGCGCCGACCCGGGGCGCGGTTTACATAAAGTATAAAACCGGTCAAACGGCGACGTTCGCTGTGTTTGCGCGGCAGTTGCCGGCGGAAGGTAATTTTCGCATGGCGCGCCTTGATGGCGGTGATCGGGCGGCGGAGAGCCGCAACGTGCGCCTTCTCGACGCGCCGGGATTTTCTTTGTTCAAACGATAAAACGGAGCGCGCGATTGCAGCGGTTGATGTACCGTCTTGGCCGGCGGCATGCGGTTGTCTTGCCGCGCGTCGTGAAATGAGGTGAATTCGATGGCAAAAAAGAAAAAAAACGAGATTCAATTCGAAATAGAGTTTTTTGAGCGATTGCTCGAGCGTAATCCTGATTTTATCGACGCGTTGATTCCGCTGGCGGAATTGTACACGAAATCCGGCAATTATCAGCACGGGTTGCTTCTGGATCAGCGATTGGCGGAATTAAAACCGGAAGACGCGGTTGTTCACTATAATATGGCCTGCAGCTACGCGTTGCTCGGCCGCCGGGATGAAGGTTTTGCGTCGCTGAAGCGGGCGATTGCGCTCGGCTATGACGATTTTATATATATGGATAGCGATCCGGATTTGGTGAGTTTGCGGACGGATCAGCGGTATCGGATGCTCGTTTCGGAAGTGGTTAAAAAAAAGAAGGAGCTGCGGCATGGAATGGATGCGCGAAATGGATGAGATAAAAGCGTCGGCTCTCAAAGAGCTGGCGAATATCGGGATCAGCCACGTGGCAACGGCGTTGGGAGAAATATCGCGGGAGAAAGTGGATATTTCTCTGCCGGAATTAGAGCCGTACGCCAAAGACCGGATTTTAGAGTATATCAATCAGGAAGCGGGTGTGGCGGCAGCCTATTTGACGGTGGAGGGCATCGCGCAGCTGACCGAAACGTTGATTTTGTTCCCGAAGCAGGAAATTTACGAATTGATGGATCGTTTTGTGAATGTTGACGCGGAGAGCATTATTGATACTTTGAGCCTGTCTTTGCCGGAACAGGAGAGTATTTTTGCAGAAATAAGCACGATTATCGCCGCGACCTATTTTTCCGCGGTGGATTCAATGTTTAATTTAAAAATTCAGTATGGTGTGCCGCGCGTGCGGTTGGGGCGGGAGGGACTGGGAGACTTTATCGATCACGTGTTGCAGCAAAACGAGGGCATGTGCGTGAAAGTTTCATTTTCCAGCCAGAAATCGAATTTTAAAGGGAGTTTTTTATTGTTGCCTGATCCGGCGACCGTGAATAGATTTTTTCAGGCGATCGGCTTGGCGTGTTGAGCGGGGGCGGCGGAAGCGAGGTTTTGAGATGATTGCGGTCAGTTTGTATAAAATCATCATGCATGAAAATAAACACGACCAGATTATTATTTTGAAAGAAAAAGATG
>JAMWCB010000154.1 GCA_023819605.1 Candidatus Omnitrophota bacterium | reverse complement strand
CATACGCCGCATACCCACGCACAGTTTCAATCAGGTTCGGGATTAAATCTAAGCGCCGCTGACATACAGTTTCAATCTGCGCCTGCGCTGCTTCAACTTTTTTGTCGGCAACAACCAATCCATTATAATTCAAAACGAATACCAACCCCAGGACAGCGCTGAAGATACAGGCGCAGATAAATAACGACAACCCGATTGTTCCTTTCATTTCACTCCTCCGTTTTACCGTTAAAATAAAACACTCTTTAGGCAGCCACTGTTTGAGTGACGTGTTCCGGCTCATAATACGCTTTTGGTTCAAAGTTAAATAATCCGGCTACTATATTACACGGGAAACTGCGCAACGCCGCCTGATACGCGCCCACCTGCGCGTTATATACTTGCCGCTGACGGCAAATCAATGATTCCGTTTCAGCTAACTCTTTTTGAATAGTTAAAAAATGCCGATCAGCCAGAAGCGCCGGATATTTTTCAACAACCGCAGTAAAATGAGCTAATCCCTGTTGCATTGCTGAATGAGCTTCCGTTATCGCAGAATTTTCTTTTTTATTTAATGGATTTTCCAACATTTTCAATGCCTTAGCACGCGCCTCGGTAACCTGCAACAATGTTGTCTTCTCATGTTCCAGGTACGCGCCGGCCGCTTCCAATAAAGCCGGCACTAAATCCAATTTGCGCAGACAGGTTGCGTAAATTTGCGCCCAGGCCTGATTGACACCTTCTTCCGCCCGCACCAACGTATTATGCAATAACATAATCGCCACGCCGATTCCACCCAATACCATTCCGAAAAACACTACCGTAAAAAAATTTGCTATCGACATTCTCGCCCTCCGCTCTCTGCCTACATCCCGCCGCTGCGGCGCATTCCGCTCTGCCGGCACGCCGAGAACACCAGCCTGTTCTGCTTGCATTTTATGGGCGACTGCCAGCAGCGCGTGCCCCAACGGCATATCCGGCGCGTTCGCAAGCGCATCTTGACATAACTCCTGTGCCAGCGAATATTCGCCGACATTAATGAATTGCGCTGCGCGAGTCAAATCGGCAATAACCTGCGGCTGGGCGATGTGCGGACTCATCCGCATCCCGCACAGAACGCCTCCTCCGGCAAACATGGCTGCCGAAATGATCCAGACAGCGATAAAGCGCCGGCTTTGGCTTATTTTTTGCTGTTTATCGCCAGTAAATCGACGGCACACCGATTCTCGTCTTTGTGCCGATTCCTGAATCGCTACAGTCAACAAATCAGCCTGCTTCTGAGTGATTGTCCTATCAGCCAGCATCTGATTGATTTTCTGCATATCATCCATTCTGACGCTCCTATCTATTTTTAATCAAATGTGCTGCCTTCTCCGGCGTAAGCGTTCCCTGCGAAACCTTGTCTAAAATACTACTCGTCTGCGCATTCCGCCGGTCTATTTCCTGCTTCATTTCCTTTATAATATCATCCAGTCGCGACCGCACAGTCGGATACGAAATACCCAAATGCGCGGCCATCTGCTTCAGCCTGCCGCCATTAAGGATAAAAAGCTCAATAAACATCTGCTGATCTTCCGAAAGCGTGGTAATCGGCGATGTGTAGAAATCACCCTGAAACCGTACCCCGCAATGATGGCATTCCACGGTGGTTATTTTGACTTTATCTTTACAAAATGGACACTCGGAGATACGCATTGTGTTGACTCCTCCCGAATCAAATATATCATAAAAATAAATAAATTTCCACAATTTTATCAATTTTATTTAATATTTTATTGAATTTTATTAATTTTATCAATATTTATATTTTTTACCCGTCCTCTTTCATCCCTCGTCCCTCTTCTCTCGGTTTTTCTCATCCTCGGTCTTTCGCTCTTGCACCTGCGTCCCTCGTCCATCGTCCCTCGTCCTTCGTATTTTAGTCTTTCGCCTCTCACTGGACATACCAGCGCTGCTGTGGTAGTATAATTTTCAGCAACAAAGTGCCGTACCATGGAAACATAAATTTTCCAATATGAGAACCCGACTATGAAAATCAATATCGCCCGTTCCGCGGGATTTTGTTTCGGCGTCAAACGCGCCATTACCGTCGCCCAAAAAGCCGCGGATAGCGGCGCCACCGTCCATATGCTCGGCGACATCGTCCACAATGAAGACGTCGTACAGGATATTTCCCGCGCCGGCATAAAAAAAGTCCGGCGCATGGGCAAAGGCCACGGCAAATATCTCCTCATCCGCGCCCATGGCGCGCCTAAAGCCTTGTTCACGCGCGCCCAGGAAGCCGGTTATGAAATTGTCGACGCCACCTGCCCCATGGTCAGAGAAATCCACGATACGGCGGTTAAGGCCGAACGCGACGGTTACCCGCTGATTATTATCGGTGAAAAAAACCATGACGAAGTGCGCGGAATCATCGGACAGCTGCGCCATAAGCCCTTAGTCATCGAATCCATCGAATCCATACCGCTCGCGCGTATTGCCCGCTTTACCAAAGCCGCGGTAGTCGTGCAGTCAACCCAAAACCTGGAGCGGACATTGGCAATTATCGACCGCTTAAAGCGCTATATCATCGACGTGCGTTTTTTTAATACCATCTGCAATCCAACGCGCACCAAACAAAACGAAATAAAAAAAATGCCGTTGGCCAACGAGGTGATGCTGATTATCGGCTCGAAAACGAGCGCGAATACCAAACGCCTCTATGAACTGTCCCGCGAGCTGAACCCGCGGACTTATTGGATTCAAAAGAAAACCGACCTCAAGCCGGAATGGTTCAAAAAAATTTCCAGCGTCGGGGTGACCTCCGGGTCATCCACCCCGGACAGCACCACGCAGGAAATTATCGCGCACCTCAAAAAAATTACCGGCCGGCCGCACCGTACACCCGGTCCCCGCGCGCCGCGCATATAGCCGTGGCCGCACTCGTTGAAAGAATCTTGCAATCTGCCCGGATTATCGCTATAGTAAAACCGTGATTCCGATCGGCGACTGGAATTTTGTGCGTAGCGGCATTCATGAAAAAAAAATATGCAAAAGCGTTCGGTGTTTTTTCCTCATAACCGCCGCGGCATGCGCCGGTATCTACCTTTTTTTTCAATTCCTTTTTCTGCCGTTCATCCTGCTTCCGGAGCTCAATCAGAAACTTGAGCAGTATTACCAAGTAATTGTCGACGCCCCCTGGCTTGCGTTCCATCCTGCCGGCGTGATTACCGGCCGGGACATCCGCGTCATGCGGCCGTCCCGCGAAATGAATATTCTCTCGGTCGAACGGCTCGTCGTCCGAACTTCACTGCCCCGCTTCCTGCAATTCATCCGCAGCGATTTTCAGGGCCAGCCGCTGCCCCTCTGGCTGAGCGCGGAAAACGTCCGGCTTTTCCCGGATCGAGCGGCCAACATCCGCGCCGACATTACCGCGGACGTTTCTGTATCGAGTAATCCCGCGGCCACGATACGCCTATCGCGCATGGTCGTCGACGGGATTCCCCTGTGGGGACGGATCACCGATTTCCGCGGAGACATAACCCTCAAAGACGGCCGCCTCTATAGTGAGGAACTACGGGGCATGATTAACGATACCATCGCAAAATGCTCTTTTTCGCTCACCGACATCTCCGCGCCGGAATTTACCGTCGACGCGCTGCTTTTCCCTTTACAAATCCAGTCTACCGGCAGCCTGCGCGACGACACGCTGCGGCTGAATTCGCTCCGGGCGTTTTTCCCCGGTATCGAACTGGCCCTGCACGGGACGATCGACCGCCTATCCCGCGATGCGGCAGCCGATTTGACGCTGGAGATAGACGCCGCGCTGCATAAACTCAAACAACTGCCGTTACGCGCGCGCGCGAAAATCATCGACGCCGACCTGGCCGGTACTCTGAACGGAAGCATGCGCCTCCAGGGCTCGCTCAAAAATATCGGCCAGGTAACCGGCACCACGAACTTTGAAGCGGCGAATATCCGCTGGTACGATAAAAACATTACGGCGCTTACCGGCGCGAGTACGTTGCGCGATGGGATTCTTTCCCTCGAAACGCTTGCCGGAAAATTGGCCGCGCTTGAATTCGAGATGCAGGCCGGCATCGATCTGGCGCGCCAGAATATACCCTATGACGGCACGCTGCGTTTGAAAAATTTCCGGTTGAGTTCCCTGCCGCCATCCTTCGCCGGTTGGGCCGGAACGGTTGAGGCGGCCGTGCGCTTCCAGGGAAACGCGACGGCATGGCCGCAATTAACCGCGACGCTGTCCGCAAACGGCGATGAGCTCACCTACCGCACCAACCGTCTCCCGTCGCCGGTAACGCTTTCGGCGAACGTCGCCGTCGAACAAAACTTTGATCTGCGCCTAACCGAGGCGGAATTCAAAGACCCGCAGTGTCATATCCAGGCCGACGGAACAATAACCGATATATTTTCACCGCATCTTGACGTGCGACTTGCCGCCGAGATCGATAGTTCCCGCTTCGTTGAGTATCCCTTTCTCGCCTTACCGCGCCCCTGGCCGTGGCGAGGACTATTACGCATGCACTGCCGCCTGAACGGCCCGTTCGGAGCGCTCCATGCCGTACAAATTCCTTTTGAAGTATCTTCTCCCGAAATTTTTTTTAAAAATCACCGTTTCCGGAACATGCAGCTTTCCGGAATCATCGATCGCCAAACGGTTGCCATCCCCGCATGCACGGCCGACTACGCCGAAGGAA
>JAMWCB010000024.1 GCA_023819605.1 Candidatus Omnitrophota bacterium | reverse complement strand
ACAAGTTGAATATTAAAAAAATAGAATTCCGTTCTTCTTCGTTGAACTGTGCATCAAGAGAGTTTTAATAAAAATAAGATTATTGGTATGGCAACCTAAGAAGATAAGACGCCCAAACGTTATTGGGCGTCTTATCTTCTTAGGGTAAAATACAAAAAATTTATCTTGGGAAGAAAGGAGAAATAATGGCAGATGTTAAGAAAGAATTAACCGGAATGTTGAATAAGGCTCTTGATTTGGAATATGCGGCGAGGATCCAATATCTCGCTCATGCCGAGGCTACCAGCTGCGTATTCCGAAGCAGTTTTTCCCTTGATTCCGATAAGGTTTTTCGCTCCACTGACCGGAACCCCGCAAGGAGGCATCGTGTCGGCGGTTTTAGCAAACATCTACCAGCACTATGTTCTGGATTTGTGGTTTGAGAAAGTGGTCAAGCCGCAGAATCGCGTGCAGGCGCTTTTCTGGAATCGTCGTTATAGCAGGATGTCAGGGGTCAACGCTTTAAACTGCAAACTAATTAGCAAGCAAAAGAGCGCGCGATAGAATTAATATGTTGCTATGCAAGAGATTGGAAGAAATCCGGCAGAGAAAGAAGCGGTCTATGCAGGAGAAGAATGTGCTTGTGTAAATAGTGCCTCGAATGAGTGGGCAAATGAATTGAGCGATTGGGAATCTGGTGGGGATGAAAGAAATTACGGTGAGTATGGCCGCTAAGAGCACAGCACAGGAGTTGCTCGTCAGCAAAAGATTAAATGATGATGTTGAGTAGTTAGTTTGTTAGTTTGAAACGTTGACTCCTAACGTTTTTCTGTTAAAAGGAGGATTTTTTTAAGTGCGCGTTGCGTTGTTAGATGGAATTGAGCAACGGATTGTGTTCCGGAAAAATCAAGGCGTGGATGCCGCGGATTATGCCGGTGGAGCCGAGGAAATTTTCCAACGCCGCATTTTTGACATATTCGGTGCACAATGCGTAAAGGGAACGTTTTTTGAGCATTTTGGCTGCCGGCAGGTAGGAAAAATCATTGTCCGATTCCGCTAAAATTTTTTGGAATAACCGCTGAGTCAGGTATAAACGCAGGGCCGGGCTGCGTAGATACGAAATGATCTTCAGATGCGGGTACATGGCAGCATCAAGCTCTTGCCGGATTTCCGGGATAACTTCCGCGATAACCGTCGCAAGATCGCTTGGCCGGTTCGCGGCCATGTCCGCCAGAGGATCGTGCCCATGACGGTAGAGGATTTCATCGAAACTCTCCCGGGTGATATTACCTGCCGGGAATTGATGGATATAAAACGCATCGCTGAGGTAGACGAAGCCGTTGTTGTCAACGATGAGCTCCGGCTTAGTTAAATAGTTAAGTCTCCAGCGGTCTTGAGTATTATCTACGTGTGTAGAATATGCGTATTGATAAACCGGCAAAAATTGCGCCCATCCGAGCGGAAAAATGAAATCATTGTTATATAAAAACGGAAAGATGTCATGTTTATCGATAGCAATTCCATCAACTTGAGAAGAAAGAAGCATGATGGTTTCATGCTGATTTACCCCGGATAGTTTTAAAAAGGCATAGATCATAGGGCTTTGATAGGGAACGTTTATACCGCGACTGTCCAGTTCTTTGATCAGCGCATAAAAATTACCGCGTTCAAAATTTTCAAGTCGCGACAAGAGGGCGATATTGAGCTGCGGGAATTTAATAGCCGCTATCTGGAGGATATTCGCGATATTGGCTACCGGTACATTTTCCCGTAGTTCGCCACTATATGTGCGCATGATCTCCTGGTGAAACGAATCAAAGCTCACTTGCAAAACAAAATCGGTGAATTCGCGTTTTTCAATAATTTCCCAGAGCTGTTTTAAAATCGTTTCTGTTGCGCCCGGGTCTTTGGCAAAGAGGCCATTGGTCGTGATGGTAACAACATTATCTTTGGGAGTCATTTCTAAGATGCGCATGACATCATTGAAGGCAAACGTTAACGGATCTCCGCCGACGATGAGTACGTCGTGCAAATTATGCACACGCGCAAAGTTCAGTGCCTGCCTATAAAATTGTGTACGTTCCTTCGAGTGAAATTTATTGGGATAGGAATGAACGATAGAGCAGTGCGCGCATTGTGCGCCGCAGGTGGTCGTAGGCATGAGAACGATTTTTGATGTTGAGAACTTATTGAATTTACCGGCAGTCAGTGACTTTAAGGAATCAATTAATTGATAGCGCGAGGTGTCGAGCTCTCCGCCCATGAGTTGCGTGGCCGCGGTTGCCTGGGTGACCAGTCGTTGCTGTTGCGCCTGCCTTTGCGCCGGAGTTGTGACGGCGCGTAATAAGAATTCATCAAGCCGTTTGCTAAAAGCGGCATCATCCTCCCGATGCGCAAATCCTCCGTTGAGAATACAATCTCTGCCTGCCGTATCGTCCAGACGTGCTGCGTGTAAAACAAGAGACGTATATCGCTGGAAAAAAGGTTTAGACAGATAATTATTAAAATTACGTGTGACTTCTGCCGTTGCCGTCATAAAGTCAGAGGCAAACGACAAGCCGACATCGTCGCGCAGGTACCGTGCTAAATAGATAAGGGCAAATAGTGAGATATCTTCTTGCGAATAGCCGGAATTGCTCCAGAAGGAAAACCAGTCGTTAAAATCAAAAAGTTTTCGCTCGATATAGCGTTTTTTTAATAAGGATGTACGCAGGTTATCGGAAAGCAGGTGGTGAAAGAAACTCCCGGCGAGCGCGAGCTGCGGTGATAAAGTCGCCTTCGCGTCAGCCACCGCTGTGGCTCGCGACGTTGCTGGAACAGCCACACACATCAGGGCGTGGATGAGGGATGCAATAATGACTCGACGCATAGTAAACCTTGCGTTGTAAGAGCGCTCGTCTAAAGTTGTTCTGCGAAAACAAGAAAGTGTACCATGTTTGCGGCGCGGCTGCAATTTTAATTATCGACCACGCCTGTTCCGCCGTATCGGTGGAATTGACGGTTATTATTCTGCCGTTATGCGCTGCGATGCGCTTAGTCTGCAATCGTATCCCCCGTCTCCTACGTTCTCCGTTCCGGCATTTCATAATATACACAAAAAAACAAACCGCAACGCGGAAGCTGTTTCGCCATTTTCCTATTTCTCTTCACAACCTTATCCAATCAGCGTGGGTTAAACTTAATAATTGATTCCTGATCAATAAAACAATTTAAAAATCAAATTTGATATTTTATAAATATATTTGTAAAATAAAAATCATAATTGATGTTTAATGTCAATGTCATGTATTGACTATTTGAATCAAAGATGATATATTATATGTATAAAATTGATTTAAAACATTAAAAATGAGGTTTAGATATGATTGATAGAGAAATGTCTGATGCGGCGGTTTTGAAGGAAATTGGGGTACGTATTGCGCGGTATCGGCTGAATAAAGATATGACACAAAGTACCTTAGCCGTAGAAGCCGGTGTTTCTTTGCCGACGCTGCAGCGCGCGGAGAGAGGCGCTTCGGTTCAGGTATTAAAATTGATTCGGATTTTGCGCGCATTGAATTTGTTGGAAAACGTAGAAGCCTTGATCCCTGAGATAGCGGCAAGCCCGTTGCAGCAGCTGAAGCTCAAGGGCAAAATACGCCGGCGCGCTTCTTCGCCGCATGAAGCGGACCAAGCTGTGGATTGGTCGTGGGGAGAAAATCAATGACTATTGCGGAAGTGCGGCTATGGGGGAAAAAAATAGGGGCAGTTTCCTGGGATGATACAAAAAATATCGCATATTTTGAATATGATCCGGGCTTTGTCAAGAGTGGGATCGAAGTGTCTCCGCTGATGATGCCGCTTTCTGCGCAGATATTTTCTTTTCCGGCTTTGCGGCCGGAAACTTTTCATGGTCTGCCTGGCTTGCTGGCGGACTCCCTGCCGGACCGGTTCGGCAATGCGTTGATTGATGTCTGGCTGGCAAAAAAAGGCCGGCTTCCGGAAAGTTTTAATTCAGTAGAGCGTTTGTGTTATATCGGAACCCGGGGGATGGGGGCGCTTGAGTTCATGCCCGCGCAGAGATTGATGCGGGAATCATCAAAAAACATTGATATTGAATCATTGGTGGAATTGGCGAGTGAAATTCTCTCAAAGAGAGGTTCCTTAAGAAGTTCGTTTTCGATAGCGGCGCCGGACCAGGCTTTGCGGGCGATATTGAAAGTCGGGACTTCCGCCGGCGGGGCGCGCGCTAAAGCCGTTATTGCTTGGAATTCTCAAACCCAAGAAGTCCGCTCCGGGCAGATCGACGCCGGGTCGGGGTTTTCGCACTGGATACTGAAATTCGACGGGGTCAGCGGTAACAGCGATAAAGATTTTGATACGACAAGCGGCTATGGCCGTATTGAATTCGCGTACGCCGGCATGGCGCGGGCTGCCGGAATCACGGTGAGCGAGTGCCGTTTGCTGCATGAGAACAGCAGGAGTCATTTTATGACCAAGCGTTTTGACCGCGGCGACAGCGGCGGGAAAATACATATGCAGTCGTTGGGTGCTCTGGCGCACTATGATTTCAATCAGGCGGGAGCGTATTCTTATGAGCAGGCAGTGCAGGTCATGCGCAAATTGAATCTGCCCATGGCGGAAATCGAAGAGCTGTTCCGCCGCGCCGTGTTCAATATTATGGCCCGGAATCAGGACGACCATGTGAAGAATATCGCGTTTTTGATGAATAAAAGCGGGCAGTGGCGTCTGTCCCCGGCATTTGATATGATTTATAGCTATAATCCGGCGGGCAGGTGGACGAACCGGCATCAAATGTCGTTTAACGGCAAGCGCGAGGGGTTTAGCCGGGATGATTTTAGCGCGTTTGCCAAAACCGTGTCCCTGCAGCAGGGGCGGGCGGTGAAAATTGTGGAGGACGTTGCGGCCGCAGTGGCGCGGTGGCCGCAGTTCGCGCAGGAGGCAGGTATTCCGGATGCCGTGATGGAAAAGATACGCGCCGCGCACCTGCCGCATTGAAAAACGGTGCGTTTAATACAATACTGATTTTGTAAAATCACTTTTTTTTGTTGAAATTACACGAATCGCGTGGTATGGTTTTAGTATGAAGAAAAAGTATGTCCATCGTGCTATTGAAAAAGAATTGAAGGCCGGCGCGGCGGAATTTCCGGTCGTTGTGGTCACCGGACCGCGGCAAACCGGGAAGTCGACGCTTTTACAGACGTTGTTTCCGAAGTATGCTTATGCGACGCTGGATGATCCGCTGACGCGCGCCGCAGCGCACGCTGATCCGACGTTTTTTTTAGCGCGGGCAGAGCGTATGATTATTGATGAGATTCAGTATGCGCCGGAGTTGCTTCCGTATGTGAAAATTGCTGTCGACCGGCAGCGGGCATTAAACGGCAGATATGTGCTTACCGGCTCGCAGCTTTTTCCGTTGATGGCAGGCGTCAGCGAATCCCTGGCCGGCCGGGTCGCTTTGTATGAACTGCTATGTTTTTCGGGGGAAGAAGCGGCGTGGTTGAAATTAGACAAACCGGATGATTGTTTTTCCGCCATGTTTAAAGGATTTTTTCCGGAGGTAGTGGTTCACGGCGCAGACCGGAATCGTTTTTATTCCGCGTATTTACAGACATACCTGGACCGTGATATTCGACAGATTACTTCGGTGCATGATTTGAAAATTTTTCAAAATTTTTTGGAACTGCTGGCGGCACGCGCCGGCGCTTTGCTGAATTTGAACGAGATCGCCAAAGAGGCCGGGATCAGTTTCACTTCGGCCAAAAGGTGGTTATCCTTGCTGGAAACGACGCGCATCGTGTATCTGCTGCGGCCGTATACGCGCAATATAAGCCGGCGGGTGGTAAAAAGCCCGAAAGTATATTTTACCGATACAGGACTGCTTTCTTTTTTGCTGCGCTACCCTGACCCGGCAAGTTTACAGGCCGGGCCCCAGGCCGGGAGTATGTTTGAGAATTTGATAATTGCCGAATTGCTCAAATATCGGCACAATCATAACAAAAATTACGAACTTTTTTTTTACCGGGACAGCGCGCACAATGAGATCGATGTTATTGTCGATTGCGGCCCGGCACTGTACCTGCTGGAAATAAAATCTACCGCGACGCCTCGGCCGGGGCAGTTCGGGGTATTGCGCGCGATGACTGCAGAATGGCCGCAGTCCACAGGTTATTTGTTGAGTTTTACGCAGGAAAAACAAAAAATTTCCGACCGGCTGTGCAGCATGCCCTGGGATTCATTTTTAGAGATGTTAGCAACCTGTCCATGAAATACGAAATTTTGTACCGTCCCGGCACAGATGTCCTGTTGAGGAGCATATTCCATGGTGAGGCGGAAGGGTGAAATGGTGTTGCGGTATGGGTATGTTTTGTTGCTCTGCGCGGCGCTGTGTTCCGGCTGCGCGCAGACTGCCGGTGTGCGGCACGGCACGGATTCCACGAAAACCGCGGTAGGTTTTGCAGTGGCGATCCCCTACGGAAAGCAGTATACGTATGAACGTGTTTTAGTTACCGGCGTCATCGACGGCGATACGCTGAAGCTGGAGAACGGCGAGCGGGTGCGGCTGATCGGCATCGATACGCCGGAAAGCAAAAAGAACAAAAAATTGAAAAAAGACGCGGCGCGCGCCGGCGCGGCGGAAAATGATATTGTCGCTCTGGGCAAGGAAGCGGCGAAGTTTACCACGGAGTTGGTGAATAAAAAATATGTGCGCCTGGAATTTGACGTGCAGCAGCGGGATAAATATGAGCGGCTGTTGGCGTACGTGTATATTCTCGATCAGTATAAAGGCCGGCGGCCGCAGGTGCCGGCAGGTTACTATCTAACGGGCGACAAGAAGAATCCGGACTTATTTTTGAATGCCACGATTATTGGTTCCGGCTATGCGTCGCAGATGACGATCCCGCCGAATGTAAGGTACGCGGAGCTGTTCCGGAAGCTGTACCGCCAGGCGCGGGAAGATAATCGTGGGCTATGGCGGTAGGTCGCGGGACTTTTTGCGGCAGCATGTCCTCGCCTTATCAGATCGAGGAAACGACCGCCGCAGCGATCGCGGGTGTATGCGATTCTTCCAGGAGTGGTTCAATGGTCGGAAAATCAGGCTCGCCACGCGCTGTTTCCGGCAGGACCGCCGCATAATAGAATCCGCCGGTCATGTTGGTCGAGCCGAAATCGGTTAATTCAAAGACAAAGCCGGAACGAGTTTCTTTGACGATGACCTGAAAATGCTGGCGGGAAAGTTGGTTATCACCGGAAATGACATGTGTATTCCAGTTGGGGTCCCGTCCAATCCGTACCGGTTCATTGATAAACACGAAAAAACGTTCCCCGATGGGGTGCGTGGCGGCTGCGTCATATTGCTGAAAATAGGCGGTTAATCCCTCGATCCAAAAACGATAGACGCCTCTGCCCGCGAAGACAAATATTTCATCAGTATCCGGTATTGTTTTCGTATCGTTGCGAAAATATTCGATGGGACATCTGACCGTGGGGGTCAGCATGCGTTCGTTTGCCCGGGTCAGAGATTCCGCTAAGATTTTTTGCGCATCCGGAGTTAAGCCGCTCTGCGTAAAGTCCCGGAAAATAAAGCGCGGTGAATTGCGCGAATACCGGCGTACATCATTGATTGTAATGAACACCCGCGCATATTCGTGTGCGTTTATTTTTTCCTGGACATCAGTTTCGATGGCGTTTTCGCCCATTGCAATTATCTTTCCCTGAGCATCGACGACGATATTCAGGGACGTGCAATAGTCGTTTCCCATTCCCAGAAAGGTTAAATTCATGGTTGCGGCGTTGACTTCATTGGAGAGCAAGCGTTTAATGTTTTCCGCTATCGTTGATTCGGTTATGGCAGCCGCTGTTTGTTGGACAAAAATATTATGCCACGTGACCTGAAATGTAGAATCGGCGATAGTTGCTTTGGGCGACAGCAACTCCGCAGCCATGCCCTGCATGGGGACAAAGATTATGACAGAAAATGCGACAAGTGCCGCGATTAATGTAAAATTGCGGTATCGGCGCTGCATGTATTGAGACTCCTTGATTGTTAATTCTTATAAAAAAAAAAGTATAGCATAGGTGCAGTTTTTTGCTATAGCGTATTGAGTAATTTTTCAGTTTTTTACAGTAAAAGTACTCAAGAAAAAAGGCATTGTGCCGAAAAATAACAATAGAAGCAGCGGTAAAGTAGATGGGGTAGCCTCAAAGCCAGGGATGGTGCCAGATGAGCTGGTTGCGCAGTATCGATGAAGGCAAACGGAAACTTCGTAGCCACCTTGCCCGCGTCAAAGCTGCCCATGCGCAGCAGAAAGCGGCGCGAAAGAAACTCAGCGCCGACAATATCCAATTACAGGATCGGATCGTAACGCTTGAAGAAGAAGTCAAACGCTTGCGAGACGAGCTTGAAGAAATGCAGCGACAACGGGATAAATATCGATCGATGGTATTTAAAGAGAACAAGAAACAACGGCAAGAATCTGGTGCGGCGGACAAAGAACAAGCGGCGATAGAAGCTGGTGGCAGCGGTGAAAAAAGAAGGCGTGGTGGCAAGCCCGGGCATGCGGGCCATGGTTGGAAAGTGCCAGAACGCATTGATGATCATAAACGGGTATATTTGAATCGTTGCCCGATCTGCGGAGAAAAGCTCGAACGCGGTCAACGGCATACGGTGCACATTGTTGAAGATATTCCTGCCCCGGAACAGGCGCAATCACGCGTAACCGAATATGAACTGGAAGAACACTGGTGCGGCCACTGTAAACGGATGGTCAAAGCCCAGCCGGCGGGAGTCATCGCCGGCAGCCGGTTTGGAATCAATCTGATATTATTTGTGATGATGCAAAAGTACGGCGCCAAAAGCAGTTGGCCGGCAATAGTGGCGTTATTGCGGAAATGGTTTAACGTGCAGGTAAGCGCCGGGGCATTGGTAGCCATGATGCACCGGGTACGGCAGTGGATGGGGCCACGCTATGATATGATCCGGGAACAGATCGCGCAGAGTGCGGTCACGCATGCCGATGAGACGAGCTGGCGGGTGGACGGGATCAATAAGTGGTTATGGGGATTTTTTACGAAGACAGCGGCGTACTATGTGGTCGAAGACAGCCGCGGCAAGGGAGTGCCGCAGCAGATACTCAACGATGCTCCGGAAGGCCAGGTATTGGTCCACGACGACTATGGGGGGTATCAGAAGTTGCCGGGCGAGCACCAAAGTTGCTGGGCGCACCTGTTGCGGGTAAGCCATGGGGCGGCGCGCAATGAGAAGTCGTCGGCGGAAAGCGTAGCTCTGCATGCGGAGCTCAAGCAGATGTATATCGGATTGAGCCGGATTATTGAGCAACCGTACAAGCTACGCCAGCGGCGGCAGCAGTATCGACGCTATCGCGAACAGATCGGCCAAATCATCGCGCGGTGTTATCGGGCCAAGGATGCGCAGCGCATACAAAGCCGGATTGCAAAGCAGCGGACTAATTTACTGACGGTGTTGTTGCATCAAAATGTGCCGCTGACGAATAATCTGGCTGAACGATGCTTGCGGCCGCTGGTCGTGTGCCGGAAGATCTCCGGCGGCAGCCGCAGCGATGCGGGTGCGAAAACACAAGCCGTCAATATGAGCATACTGGAAACGATCAAGCTGCAAGACCAGCCGGTAATCCCGACTTTAGCTGCCTATATCCTGGACGCCTGCAAAAAAAATTAACCGCGTGCCCGCCTGCCTGCAAAAATTTACTGTAAAAAACTGAAAAATTACAACAGCGAGTATCTTTTCAGTTTTTTACAGTAAAAGTACTCAAGAAAAAAGGCATTGTGCCGAAAAATAACAAACCACAACCCCAACGTCGGCAGTAGCAGTGGCGCGCGGAAAGTGGAAAAAATAAGCGAAGCTCGTGCAATTTGAGTGCCTGCCCCGCACCCTGCTCATTGTGGACGATGGATACGGTGGATTGAGCAGGGCCGCCGCGGCCGGCGTCGGCAATATCAGGCTAAGTTCCTATTTCAATGCCCCATTGCCATCGCTATAATCCTCTGTACGCAGAGGAACGGGGCGCTATGAGCGTGACGATGACTTTTTTTGTTTCTTTGTCAACGGTGTAGATAACACGATAATCACCGATGCGATATCGGTAACGTTTTTCCTCATCGCGGAGCCTTTTGATGTTTGGACCGAAAAAGGGATGGTCCTCTAACGCCTCGAAACAACGATTTAAACGTTCGGCTAACCCCACAGGGCACTGTTTGTAAAATTTGAGGGCTTCTGAAACGAGAATGATCTCAAATTTATCCACGCTTTACCGTTCTCCAGCTCACCCCTTTGCCTTGCCGATATGCTTTTTCCCCTTTCGTAACTTTTTGGCGCTCTTGTTCAGTTAAATAATCATCCAAACCTTCAACTAACAGATCCCTGATGAACGCAGACAAAGATTTACTGCGGCTCCCGCAGACTTTTTTTGCCCTGTTATATAAGGTGGCCGGCATCCTGATAAGCAATTCTTTATTCATCGTGATAGTCATTATTTCACCTCCATAATAAGTATATCATAGTGATATATAAAAATAAATTCATTTTTATACGCGGTTGTGAAGAAGTTAATTGATTAATAGCGGATTTGACTTCCACAAATCCACATTGTGGCAGGGGTACGCTAATTTATGTAGATTGAAGAAACAGATTGCAATTTACATAAAAAATATGCTACGCTTTTAACATGATTACCAGAGAAGCGGGAATTAAACTGCAACGTTTGGCAAAGCAATATCCGGTCATCATGCTTTCCGGGCCGCGGCAGTCGGGGAAAACGACCCTGTGTCGAAAAATTTTCCCCGAAAAGAAGTATGTATTGTTTGAAGATCCTGATACGCGCGCATTTGCGCTCGCTGATCCGCGGCGCTTTTTAGCCCAATTTCCGGACGGTGCTATCTTTGATGAAGTGCAAAAGGCGCCGGAACTTATCTCCTATCTCCAGGGAATCGTCGATGCCCAAAAACGCAAGGGTATGTTTATTTTGACCGGCAGCGAGAATTTACTGCTTTCGGAAAAGATCCCGCAATCTTTGGCCGGCAGAACGGCGGTTTTGAAATTATTGCCGTTTTCTTATGCGGAAATCGCGCCGGCATTAGCCAAAAAAAATCTGGATGAGATTCTTTTTACCGGGTTTTATCCCCGAATTTACGATGAACATCTTGATCCGCACGAAGCAATGGGATTTTATTTTCAGACCTATATTGAACGAGATGTTCGTGAAATCGTTAACGTCAAGGATTTATTGCGATTTCAACAATTTATGAAGTTATGCGCCGGGCGCATTGGGCAATTGTTAAACCTTGTTTCTTTAAGCAATGAAGCCGGCATTTCTCATCAGACGGCACGGGATTGGTTATCTATTCTGGAGGTAAGTTTTATCGTGTTTCGTTTGCCGCCTTATTATCGCAATTTTAATAAACGGGTAACGAAATCACCAAAATTATTTTTTTATGATGTGGGTTTTGCGGCGTATTTACTGGGTATTTCGAACAGCGGCCAGATGTCACGCGATCCTCTACGCGGTAATTTGTTTGAAAATATGGTTGTGTGCGAAATTTTGAAAGGTCAGTTAAACCGGGCCAGAGAAGGCGATCTGTCTTTCTTTAGAGACAGCAATGGCAACGAGGTAGATTTGCTTATGCCCACCCGCACAGGGTTGGGCGCATTAGAAATAAAATCAGGGCAGACGATAGTCCCGGATTTTTTTAAAGGCTTGAATTATTTTACAAAAATTGCCGGCGAACACTTGGCAAAGAAATATATAGTCTACGGCGGGGATGAAAATCAGGAGCGCAGCCAAGGGACCGTGCTTTCGTTTCGCACCGGTCATACTATAACAGATTTTTAGGGGATGGTTCCCTCTGTATTTAGTCAATCAGGTCCTCGCTCACCGATACCAAAAAGATAGTCAAATCATCGTGGCGGCTCCGTTATTCTTATGGTACACTTTTTTATATTTTGAGGAAAATTATCTATGAAAATCCTATTCTGTAGAGCATTCATGATTGTTTTGAGCAGCGTAGGGGCAGCGATTGGCTCAGCCGAGGCAGCGTCCGGCATGTATGCTGAGCAAAGTACGCTTGCTCCGGATATTCAGCTTGCCAATCAGTGGACGCAGGATTTTTTCAACAGCATACTGCGTTTGGATAATGGTAAATATATTTTCCCGCATGCACGGCAACTTCGGTCGGAGCCGTGGTATGTCAATGGCCATCCTTGCACGTTGTATCATACGATAGCGCATTCCGGATTGGTTGCGGATTTTATTGTCAAAATTGGATGAATAATTGGTTTTGAGGGCAGGCGGATAGAACCGTATTATTTGGAGTTGTTACGCATGGCCGTTTTGTTGCATGATTTCGATCCTGAGCGCACTTTTAATACTCCGGCACGAGTGTACGAAACGCTTATGCAGTTAACGGATGATTTTGAACAGACCAAGGCATTAGATGGTCGCTCAGGGGTATCGTATTTGAAGTCTGTGTTGAAGTGGACCGATCGGGAGTTTTACATCGTCAAGGCGTTGATCTCTTGCGGACGGAATTACCGTTCAGCGATGCAAATCCCAAATATGCGCCGAGTTCTCCGGTAGAGGGATATCGGAAGATCCTGGCGATGATGGATAAAGGAGATATTTTTACTGAAAAAGACAGGAAATTTGTCATAATCTATGGAGCATATTTGTCCGAGTATGCGGTTGATAATTTTCACCTTCTGGAATTGAAAGATTTTTTTGCGGTGATGCCTGTGGATTACGAGCAGAAGATAAGAGCAGTGCAATCGGCAGGTAAGGTGTTTGATGAGCAGATAGAGCGCAACCCGGCGGATTATGCGGGAGCGGTAAAATTGGCACGGGAACGCCTCGTATACTCATTAGGTCTGGCTTAGTGAAGGGGTTCTCTATCGGGGAGACAGCGATCATGCTGTTGAGCAGGCGATATGAAGCATAATGCGGCCGAGTCAGTGTGAAAATAAAAAAAACAATATATTGTTTTTTTAGTTGGTTTTTTATTGCGCAATTAACTATTGGTGCGGACAACGCCGCTTGCGTTGACTGGCATACTGTTGCCATGGCCGGCAAAGATTCGCTTGCGCCAGCCTTACAGATAAATTCAGTAGTTTTGCCGGAAGATTTTTTTTCCGCAGCTGTTCCCCGCATGCATACCGGGTCGATTACTTCGGAACATATTGAATCATTGGTGCGTCAAGTGCCTTTCGTGCACGTGATTCGCCAGGCGCTCTTGAGGGAACTCGGTGAAGATTCAAGTGCCGCCCATCGGCGACATCAAGGGAGTTTAAAAGTTTATAACGGGGATACGGTGTGTGGTTCATTTCCTTTTGATGTGAGCGCACTTCCGAATATCGGGCCGATTGATCCGGACAATTTATATTTTAGTGCAGGTCCCGTATTGGTCGCTAATTCGTGGTTGAAAACAACAGCGCGTATCGATATGCCGGCATCAAGTGATGTGAGCCCTTTGATCGTGCCGCTGCAAGGGGCACGGCAGAGACACCATGATTTGCCTGATGATCGAAGTTTTCAGGTTTGGTCGAGCGCAGTGCTCTTAGCTATGGATGTTTTAGGTAAACAACATTTCAACCGACAGAGCGTCGGTATTGCCGGCGTTGGCAATGGGGTTGACGCATTAAACGCCTTTAAGCTTGGCGCCGAACGCACTGTTCTGCTGGATTATAATGTGACGCTCAAAGAAATGTTTTTAAGGACATTGGCATTGAATCCGGTTGATCGTGAAATTTTTGTGAACTGTCAAAAATTTGGGGAAACGGTTTGATTCGCTGCCGTTGGAACAGCCAATCCCCGTTGACACTGTCGTGATAAATTTGCCGCAGTTTGGCATTAGGTGGTTGCCCTATCTGATTCGTTATTTTAGCGCTGGCCAAAGGAGTTTAACCGTGGTGATGAGCGGTGATTTTTTTTACGATACTGATCTTGGTTTGCAGCGGCAATTGCAGGTGCTATCACGATATAGTACGAGTGGGTTTACGATTGATTATTCCTATCCGTCGTCGGAACGCTCAGCACGCGAACAGCCGATTTTGTTTGTTTTTCAGTTTGACGCTTCTGTCTGGCATTCGGATGAATTTCGCAGGCATTTTCCGCTGCAACATTCACCATTGTCTGCTTCGCAAAAAAAGCTTTGTGAGGAATTACGGAGGAGTGAAATGGTATCGTTGTATAATAAGAGCGTTTTAATTTCAGGGCATACGGTATCGCAGGAAAAAGATTTATTGAAAATAATACAGGATAGATCGAAAGGGGCGATGCTGTTTGAGGATTTTTTAAGAGAGAAAGCCTTATCGATGCGTGATTCATATGCGTTGGGTATCACGGACCGTGCCGGAGTGTATTTGGCGCTTTGTCAAAATTTAGGGTTAGCAAATTGGAAAACCGGATATGCGGAAATTTTGCAATTGATCGATTGGAGTTCTGAAAATTCGTATTTAACGAATGAACGAATGGATCGCTATTTGCAAGCTATCCAGAATAAAACCGTTCCGGCGATTTTTTTTGTGCCGCCTCAGCTGGATACGTTTTATCAAGATGGGGTTACTCGTCGTGAAATGCAGTGGTTGATGAGCCATCCAGCGCTGATGCGAAACGTTCTTTTTGTTTTTGGCGCTTATGAATTTTTTCAAGAAGCTATTCGTAATGCACCACAGATTGATGCATGGGATGTGATGCGCCAGCGTCTGGTGCGCGGGATCGCGGCCACGCATAGTCAGGAGCAGGACATTTATCTGCTGTTGATTCAAAATGTGCTTCGGCATAATGAACGGGCGCAACAGGCGAGAAGGAATGCGTTAAGGGAGCGTTTTTTTAGTGGGCATTACAAGATTATTGAACGTGCGATATAGTAATTTTGAAATAGAAGTCGCGTTTCCGGATTTCTGCATATAATTTGATTGAAATTTTGACCAAAGGATAGTAATCGTCAGACGAAGGGAGCAGTATCAGCGAGTTTATCGATTTATTTAATACATCGATATTTCGCCGCCGGTGCCGGGCGCCGGGAGTGTTTTTTCTGGCGCTGATCGCGTTTTTATGACGGTGCCGAGATGGCGCGGTGTGTGCCGTTAATTGTCAGGAAGGTTTGCCGATGCGCGGGAAAATGATTTTAGTTTCCGCGCCACCGCTGTGGCCGAAAATTCCGCCGTTGAATCTGTTGATGCCGGCAGGTTATCTGCGCGAGCGCGGTTATGAGGTGCAGGCGCTGGATTTAAATAATTGCTGCTATCGGGCGGCTGCCCCAGCGCAGCAGGCGGAATGGCTGAAGAGCCGGAACAGCCAGTGGGAATCGATATGGGCAGAACGCGCGCGGCAGGGCGATGATCCGCAGATAGGCGCCGCGTTGGCGGAATTAGCCGGAGCCGCAGTTGTCGGGTTTTCCTGTTTCCGCAGTAATCTACCGGTTTCACTGGTAGTGGCGGAGCAGCTGCGACGGCTTTCGCCGCGGACGCGTATTGTCTTCGGCGGCCCGGAAATCGCCCGGCAATATTTTGCCGCCGGCGAGAAAATTCCCCCGTCCTTGCGCGCTGCCGCCGATGAGCTGGTGGTCGGAGAAGGAGAATTGGCCTTGGAAGCGCTGGCGCAGGGAGAGCCGTGCCGTCCGTTGGTTTTATTTGAAGAATTGCCGGATCTGAATGTGTGTTCATGGGCTGCCGGGTATGACTTAGTGCGGCGCGCGGACTATCCGCGCGCCGATACCGTGGCCGTGCTCGCCGGACGCGGCTGCCGACGCGGCTGCCGTTTCTGTGTGGAGCGCCGTCTGTATCGGCGTCTGCGCTGCCGGTCCGCGGAAAATGCGGCTGCGGAAATCGCGCTGCACCGCGCGCAGGGAGTGCGTTCTTTCATCATGCATGATTCGATGTTTAACGCGGATCTGCAGTTTTTAGAGCGTTTTTGCGAGCTTGTACAGGAACGGTTCGGCGGCATTGCCTGGGAAGCGCAGATGGCGGTAGAGCCGCGGATGAGCCGTACGCTTTTGGAAAAAATAAAACGCAGCGGTTGTTATCATTTGTTTATTGGTTTGGAGTCCGGCTGCGACCGGACCTTGCAGCGGATGGGCAAAGGATTTTCTGCGGCGCAGGCCGGTGTTTTTTTTGAACAAGTGGCCGCCGCAGGTTTGTCGTTCGGGGTGAGCTTGTTGGTTGGCTTCCCCGGCGAAACGGACGCGGATGTGCAGGAGTCGTTGGATTTTCTCTGCGCGCGCCGGCAGTTTATTTCCAGAATAGAACAGATCAATCCCTATGTTTATTACGAAGGCAGTGACGCTGACGCGGCTGATTACCAACGCCGTCCGGAAATCCTGGAACGCACGCGGCAGTGTGTGGATGTATTGCGGCAACACGGTTTTCGCATGAACCGGGCGTTTATCAACAATTTGATTGAAAAAATTTGACTGAAAAAATACAAATTGCTTGACAGACATCGCGGTGTCCGTATAATACGTATCAAGTTCAACATTGTTCTTTTGATCAAAATGTTTATGCGCTGGTGCTCTTGGCTGAGGGAAGGTCAAGAGGTAAAAGGGAAGCCGCAAAGGCACGGACCCGCCGCTGTAACCGGGGACAAGCGCCACAAATGCCACTGTGTTTTGCATCTTGAAACACGGGAAGGCGTGGCCCGTAGGATGATCCGGGAGTCAGAAGACCTGCCGCGCATCGTGAGTACGCCGGAACTCCGCAGGTAGAGCGCCGGCAGACAAAGTTTCGGGACTAAATGAGGAATCCCCAAACCATTTTTTGGTTTGGGGATTTTTTTTGGGTCAGAGGAGCAGCTATGGGTCGATGGCGATTATTGATCGTTACGCTGATGGTTATTTTTTCTTCGGCAGCTACTACTGGGGCGGCGCAGTCGCGGCGCGTAGTGTCCCTGGGACCGTTTATTACGGAGGATTTGTATTTATTGGGAGCGCAGGAGCAGTTAGCCGGCGTGACGAAGTATTGTATCCGGCCGCCGCAGGCGCAGGAAAAAGAGATTGTCGGTACGGTGGTTGAGTTCAGCACGGAAAAAGTGTTGGCGCTGATGCCGGATGTGGTGTTGGCCACGCCGCTATCCGACCGGCGCGGCGTGGACGTGTTGCGGGCCGCCGGTATTTCGGTGGTGGAATTGCCGCAGCCGAAAGATTTTGACCAGATCTGCCGCCAGGTGGAGCAATTAGGCATGCTCGTCGGCCGCGGGGCAGCTGCCGCTGAAATCGTCATTGCCGCGCAGCAACGGGTAGCCGCTGCCGAACGGATGATTGCCGGCCGCGTTCGGCCGAAAGTGTTTATTCAGATCGGCAGCAATCCCTTGTTTACGACCAACCGCGATTATTTTATTCACGATTTGGTGGCGCGGGCCGGCGGCGATAATATCGCCGCCGCGGCGGACAGCGGCATTTATTCGCGCGAGAAAGTCATTGCGGATAATCCGGATTGCATCGTGATCGCGACCATGGGTTTGGCCGCAGAAGAGGAATCCAGGCAGTGGCGGCAGTACCCGAGTATTGCCGCGGTTAAACATAAACGGATTTTTGTCATGGACTCGTATCTGGTCTGTAGCCCGACACCGGTGAGTTTCGCCGAATCCCTGGAGCAGATGATCCGGTTTTTGCATCCGGAAGCGGCGGAAATGAACACAACCGGAGCGTTCTGATGGGTAACGCTGCGCGCCGCTTCAATCGTACCGCGGTGGTACTGTCGCTGAGCCTGGCTGCCCTGGGCGCAGCAGCGGCAGCGGCGCTGACTCATGGCGCGACGGCGCTTTCCTGGCCGCAGATCGTTCAGATCCTCGGCGGCGACGACGGGTCGGCGGCGTATAGTATTTTTATGCGGGTACGGTTGCCGCGGGTGCTCCTGGGATGCGCGGTCGGCGGAGCCTTGAGCGTCGCTGGCGTAATTCTTCAAGGCCTGTTTCGCAATCCGTTGGTCGAACCGTATACTTTGGGAATTTCCGGCGGCGCGGCTCTGGGCGTCTGTGTGTGCCTGGCGCTGGGCCTGCAGCACCTCTGGCAGGGGTTGGCGATTTCGCTGGCGGCGTTTGCCGGTGCGTTGCTCGTGCTGGGGATATTGTTTTTGATCAGCGCCGTGCGGCAAATGCGTTCGTTGAATTCGCTTTTGCTGTTCGGCGTGATGTTGAGTTTTATCTGCTCGTCCGGGGTGATGTTTTTAATGGCGGTGATGCGCCTGGAAGATTTGCAGGGTATCGTATTTTGGACAATGGGTTCTCTGGAGCAGCCGAACCACGTTTTGATTGCGGCGGCGCTGTGTATTGCCGCGCTGGGGTTGGCCGCCGGACTCTGGTTTGCCCGCGATTTAAACGCGTTTTCCTTGGGTGAAAACGCCGCGGCGCATTTAGGCATTCCCGTGGGGCAGGTGAAGGCCGTGCTGCTGGTCGTCGCGTCGTTGTTGACCGGCTGCTGTGTGTCGGTGGCCGGGGTGATCGGATTTATCGGATTGACCATACCGCATTTAGTGCGGCGTGTGGTCGGCGCCGACCATCGGGCGCTTGTGCCGGGCGCGTTTTTGGCGGGAGCGGCGTTTTTGATCGGCTGCGATACGCTGGCGCGCACGTTGATCGCGCCTTTGGAATTGCCGGTCGGGGTGCTGACCGGCTTGATCGGCGGATTTGTTTTTTTAAGCGTGTTGTGCCGCCGGCAGGAGGCGCGCTGATGATACGGGCGGAGCATGTATGTTGCGCATATGGACGCAGGCCGGTATTAGACGATGTCTCGCTGCAGGTGCCGGCAGGGCAGTTGACCGGAGTTATCGGGCCGAACGGCTCGGGAAAAACAACGCTCGTGCGCGCGTTGACCCAGGCAGTGCCGCTGCGCCGCGGCCGGGTTTATTTTCAGGGCCAGCCGCTGGAAGCTATCGGACGTCGGGCGCTGGCGCGCCGGATTGCCGTAGTCGGACAGGATGACGAACTGCCGTTGGAAATGGACGTGGAAGACTTTATCGGCTTGGGACGTATTCCCTATCAGCAGCGTATGCAGTTTTTTTTGACGCCGGCAGACCGCGCGGCAGTGGATCGGGCGGTGGAGCTGACCGGCACTGCGGCGTTTCGCGGCCGCCGCCTGCGGCAGATGAGCGGCGGAGAACGGCAGATGGTCGTCTTGGCGCGTGTTTTGGCGCAGCAGCCGGCGGTGTTGCTGCTCGATGAGCCGATGGTGTATCTGGATATCGCCCATCAGGTTGCCCTGATGGATTTGATCCGGCGCCTGGTGCGGCAGGGACATTTAGCGGTGTTGATTGTGTTGCATGAATTAAATATCGCCGCGGAATATTGCGACCAGGTGGCCTTGTTGAGCAAGGGTAAATTGGCGTGTTTCGGAGCGCCGGAAGATGTTTTGACGTATCCGCGGATTGAAGCGGTGTATGGCACCGCGGTGGTGGTGCAAAAGAATCCTTTTTCCGGCAAGCCGAATGTTTTGTTGGTCAGTGAGGAACAGAAATTACGCGGGGCAGGTCCATGGCAGCGAAAGGGTTGATTCATATTTATACCGGTTCCGGTAAAGGCAAGACAACCGCGGCGGTCGGCCTGGCCGTGCGGGCAGCCGCGCGCGGCTGGCGGGTATGTTATGTGAGTTTTCATAAATCCCGCCGCTATTACGCCGGCGGTGAACAGGCGCTGCTTACAAAAATAGGCGTTGACGTGCGGCGGTTCGCGCCGTCACACCCGATGTGCCGCACGGCAATTTCTCTCGCGCTGAAGCAGCAGATCGGCAGGCAATGCCGCCGGGGGTTGTCGTTTTTAATGGATGCCTGCCGCAGCGGTGGGTATGATTTGGTTATTGCCGACGAATTGAACATTTGTGTGCGCGACGGTTTTATAACGGAGACGGAGGTAGTGGCGTTGCTGCAGGCGAAACCGGCTGGCATGGAGTTAGTTGTGACCGGCCGCGGCGCGTCAGCAGCGATTATCGCCGCCGCCGATGTGGTCAGTGAAATCCGCGAGATAAAACATCCTTTTTCGCGCGGTATACCGGCGCGCAAGGGAATTGATTATTAACCGATGAACAGGGAGGCGATATCATGGAGGTAGGTAGGTGGCGGAAGGCGTGGAAGGCAGGAATCGGGATTGCGGTTGTCGCGGCCGCGGTGGTGGACGCTCGCGCGGGAACGGAGAAGATGTTTGATTTAGGGGAAGTGCTGGTAACCGCCACACGCACGGAAACCTATTCGGCGCAGGTCGGCGCCGCTACAACGGTGCTGGATGCAGATGCGCTGCGCCGCAGCGGAAAAACAAGCGTGGTCGAGGTATTGCGCGATATTCCGGGGGTTTCGATAACCCAGAACGGCGCACAGGGAGGGGTTGCGTATGTGCAGATGCGCGGGGCTAAGTCCGGACATACGCTGGTTTTGATAGACGGCATGGAGGTCAATGATCCGACGAACATCGATCGTTCGTTTGATTTCGCGCATTTGACGTTAGATAATGTCGAGCGTATCGAAATCGTGCGCGGACCGCAAAGTACGCTGTACGGTTCGGATGCCATTGGCGGCGTGATTCAGATCATTACGAAAAAAGGCGCGGGAGATCCGGCTATCGGCGTTTCCGCGGAAGCCGGTTCGCATCGGACGTTTCGGGAATCGGCGGCTGTGCGCGGCGCGGCAGGCGTTTTTGATTATGCGGTGGCGGCCAGCCGGGAGGACAGCGCGGGTATTTCCAAAGCCAGCGGCGGCAGTGAAGAGGATAATTACCGGAATATCACGGTTTCCAGCCGCGCCGGCGTATCTTTGGCCGAAGCCGGCACGGTGACGCTCTTTAACCGCTATTCCGATGCCGAAGCGGATATTGATTATGATGCGTATATGGATGATCCGAATTATACGACGTTTTCCCGGCAATGGGACAATAAAGTGCAGTGGCAGACTGAGCTGAGCGATTCATGGCAGCACAGCCTGTCCGGAACAGTGACGACGATTGAGCGGCGTTTGCAGGATTATACGGATCCGGCAAATCCGTTTCTTACCGATGATACGTACCGGGGAGATACGCGGAAAATTGATTGGCAGCATACGCTGTCTATGGTTGAGCGGCATGTGCAGGTGCTTGGCGTTGAATATGAAGCGGAGCGGGGGACGTTCGATTCACGCGGCAGTTTTCCCTCGCGTATCGACCGGGTGGATACCGATACACGCGCGTTTTACGCGCAAGACCAGTGGCAGATAGGGCAGGACTGGTCATTGTTGGGGGGTGTGCGTTTCGATGACCATGACCGGTTTGGGTCCGAGCCGACCGGCAAGCTCTCCACCGTGTATGCGCTGACGCCGCTGGCTTCCCGGCTGAAAGCCAATCTGGCGACCGGATTTAAAGCGCCGTCGCTCTATCAGCTTTTTTCCAGTTACGGCGACGCGCGCCTGCAGCCGGAAAAGAGCGTTGGTTTCGATGCAGGATACGAACAGGATTTTTGCGGCACGCAGGGCAGTTGGTCGGCAACTTATTTTTATAACCGTTTTAAGAACCTGCTCGATTTTGATTTAAACTCGTTTACGTATAAAAATGTCGGGCGCGCGGTAACCGAGGGCATGGAGCTGGAGTCGCGTTGGCAGGTGGCAGAGCCGGTGACGCTGCGGGGGAATTATACCTACCTGCAAACCGAAGACAGAGTTTCCGGCCTGGAATTGGCCCGTCGCCCGGTGCATACGTTGTTTGGCGCCGTAGATTGGGCATACAACAGCCGGGGCAATCTCCAGACACGCTTGAATTATGTCGGCAGGCGCTGGGACGACCAACCCAATACGATACGCATGGGCGGGTATTATACGGTTGATGTCCATGCGTCTTACGCGCTGACTGATCAATGGACTTGTTTTGGCAGTGTAATCAACGTGTTTGACCGCGATTATGAAAATATCCGCGGTTATAATACTTTGCCGCTTTCGGCGTATGCCGGAGTGCGCGGAGATTTTTAGCCATGACCGTTTCCGCGCCGCGTTCGCTGATTTCGGCAGTAGTCGTTTCTTTGGTCGCGCATGCGGCGGCTATTGGCGGGGGTCTCTGTCTGCCGGAATTTTTGCGGCGGCAGCAGGCAGTGGCGGCGCCGGCAAGAGAATTTTCCGTGCGGGCTGTCGAATCGACGGCACTGTTGCCGCCGATTCATGATATCGGGGCACAGAATCAGTTCTCCTCGCCGCCGCCGGTTTTGGAGCGTAACACCGGCGCTGCGCCGTCGGAGGGCGGTATGGGGCAGCTGTCCGCCGCTGCGGAAGCGGGTGCGGGAACGTGCGGGCTTGCAGATGATCCGGCAGCGGAAGAAATGATGCGGTATCAGGATATTATTAAACAACGGATCCAGGCGCAGCGGCGGTATCCTTATGCCCTGCGCCGAGACCGCGTCGAAGGCAGCGTGAGTTTGCAGTTTCAGGTTGCTGCGTCTGGTGTTGTCGCAGATGTGCAGGTAGTACAGACGAGCGGGCATGCCGGTTTGGATGCAGCGGCGCGGCAGACAGTACTGCGTGCCTCGCCGTTGCCGTGTTTTCCCGCAACGCTTTCACGCCATACCACGATTACAGCTATCGTGACATTGTTATATCTTTGGGATGGGGAGAAAAAGGCATTCTGAAGTGTATGCGCAGATAAACGGAAGCAGGTTGAGATGAGCGGTCGGGATGACGGTAAGCAGTGGAAGAATGTGTCCGCTGCGGGCAGTTTCATTAACACAACATTCACCTGCCAAGATGACGCGGCACTTGTCCCGCCGAAGGCAGGAGAACTGACTCTGAAGGGTTCGGACCGGCTGTGCTCTGCCGTTTCTGGCAAGGCACAGCCGGTCGCAGCTCGTGCCATGTTGTTACAAATGGCACTTTGCGGTACAAAACGGCATCTGCGGATCAGAAAAGAAATTTTACCGGACAGTTATGTTTGATCTATCTGCGCATATTAAAGCCACGCCGGATGATTTTTTCGTCGAGGAGCAGGCGGATTTGCCGCTGCGGGAGCGCGGCGATTTTACGGTATACCGGTTGGAAAAGCGCGGCTGGAATACCGTAGATGCGCTGCGTGACGCGGCGCGCAGGTTAAAAATTTCGGCGCGGGCGTGCGCCTATGGCGGCAAAAAGGACCGGCAGGCGCATACGATACAATATGTGACCATCCGCGGCGCGCGCGCCGCGTCCGTGAAGGCAGAAGGGTATGTTTTGCAGCGATGCGGATTTATGGAGCGGCCGATGGGGCCGGATCTTTTGCGCGGCAACCGCTTTCGAATTATCGTCCGCGGCCTTGCGCCGGAAGAATGCGCGCAGTTTGAGGAACGGATGCCGGCGGTTTGCGCGCAGGGTTTCATCAATTATTTTGACGATCAGCGCTTCGGCAGTTGGGATCCGAGCCAGGGTTTTATGGCCGTGAAATTATTGAAAAGCCATTGGCCCGGCGCGTTGAAACAATATATGACCGCGCCGCGCGGCACGGATTCGCCGCAAGACCGGCGGCGAAAAAAAGCGATATCCGGCGTTTGGAAAAACTGGCCGGCTTGCCGG
>JAMWCB010000153.1 GCA_023819605.1 Candidatus Omnitrophota bacterium | reverse complement strand
GAAGCTCACCCGGGCGCCTGTCCCGCGTACTGTGGCGGGAAAAGCCCGGGGTATCTGAGCGGAATCCCGCAATTCCGCTTTCAACCCCGGCCTAAAGGCCGGGGTTTTCAAAGATGCGTGGATAAAAAAAGCCAGCATCTTTGCTCGTCCGAGCAATTATGCTGGCTTACTCGACAACTACGCAGGGGTTACCCTATGCCCTTGTCACAATCTACCAGTAGCACATCTCTGTCCAAGAGAGAGTATATCAAACAATTTTGTTTTTGCAACCAGAAATTTAAAAAACAGTTCCGCTGCGGCCGGCGGATACGCAGGGCTTAGCGAAAATTCCCCCCAAAATTTTTATCGAGCGTAAAGATAATCAACCGTTCGCCGTTTTTCGTACTGATATCCGTATGTAAACTAATTACCTGACAACCGGTTATTTCAAACACAATGTTTTCCAAAAGCACTCTCGCCCCTTCTAAAAGGCTCATGCGCACTTTTTTAATCAATCCTGACCCTTCGCTTGTTTTTGACAACTGTTCTTCTGCGGGTGTCAATACTCCCTTGAGCCGCACAACGATCATATCGCCGAGAATAAAAACCTTTCCCTCTTTCGGCCCCCTGCCCAAGTACTCTTTTTCGAACTTGATGATCGCGTCGCAGATATCCGACTCGATTTGCCCGATGGTTTTATTTTGCATGGCTACTCCCTCTGCGCGCTTAAAAAACGGGGACATAATTCCCGAAATTATGAATCTCTTCGCCCGCATATTTCATCACTCGTCTGGAGACGAGCAAAAAGTGCGGGCATACCTGAAGAACAAAATTGCACCGTTCTGAACAATGAAAGCTTATAAATCGTACCGATTTAATTTATCCCGCTTGGTTCAAATCACTATGCTGTGAACCATTCAGCGGGATTTATCCCGCCGGTTATGGCGGGATTCCGCTCATTTCCCCGGGTTCCTGCGGAACAGTCTTCCGGGGGAGCTTCATCGGAACCCCCTTCGGGCGGATAGTTGCCCTTCCGGGTGAAATATCCGAGTTAGGAACTATCCCTTCCACGGAGGACAGGGCCGGTATGCAAAAAATTATACCACAATATGCTAACCGTGTATTGCCGGATTTACCGAAACCGTACCGGAGGCATTTATTACGATATTCTACCGATTCTCAATATGATTGCTGGTTTTGGCTGGACGGATGAGGAAATCAAAAAAAAAACGGATCTCTATTTACAATATGTAGGAGCGAACAGGAACGCTGTGCCTGATCAGTAAGCAGTTGGACATGCGCACCGCACCGGCGCTGGAAAAAAATTATTTTACTTTCAGAAAAAAATGTGTTATTCACATAAATCATATATTGCTTACGCTAAGTTCGCGGATTTATTAAGCGCTATTGGCGTGCGCGAGGCTCAAAGCATAGACGCAGCGTGTCCGGCTGCGCACATAGCCGGACAGAGAAAAAATCCGGACACCGATCAGGGTAACGGCGGGAAGAAAGGAGATATATGCGGATTAATGATCTTATGACCAAGTCGGTATTAACCGTATCACCGGAACACTCACTGCGGGATGTCGGCAAATTGATGAAAGAAGCGCGGATCAGCGGAGTGCCTGTCGTCGATGAAGCAAAAAAAATCATCGGCATTGTCACGCTGACCGATTTAGAGATGATTTTAGAGCGGCTCTGCAGTTGGGAAGATGCCCAGGATACGGCAATGTTACGAATTTTTCAAAGCACTGAAAATCCCGATCCGGCCTGGAAAGGGAACCTTGCCGTCAAGGATGTGATGAGCAAAGATGTCGTCGTCGTAAACGCAGACCAAACAGTTGATGAAGTTCGGCGGATGATGTTCAAGCTCAAAAAACATACGTTTCCGGTCGTAAAAGATAATACCGTGATCGGAATCGTGGGGCAGCGGGATTTGATTTATTCTTGTTTTTAAATCCACCTTGATCACAAAATTAAATCGCCTGGCTGACCAGCGGCTGCGCGTACTTATCAATCACCGGGTACGCGTGCACTTCAGTATCACGGTTGTCTATACCGGTTGTTCGAATAATAATCTCCTCGCTGATGCCAGCCGCGGCAATAATTTTCCGCAAATTATCTGCGGCAGCCTGTCCCTCATGCGGCGGCAGAAAGATAAAAACCGCCTTAAACGCCAAACCTTCTTTTTGAACCGACCGCCAGAACTCTGGCTGAAATATATTGCCGCTCAGGATCTGTCCGCTGATGCCGTCGTAAATTTTTTCCGCCGCGGCAGAGATCTGCTTTTCCGTCGGGCCCTGCGCATGCTCCTGCCGCACCACGCTAAGGTTCGCGTGCATTCCTCCCAGATAAACCAAATCATCCAGATTATCGAACGGCACCACTAAAACATTTTCCCGCTTTGACTGGTCCAGCGTCGCTCCCAGACTGATTGCATCCGAAGAAACCTGCAGGGCGATCGTTACATAATCTAAAATCAGACAATCTTCAAATCCACCTAATGTATCGTTCCGTTTTTTTCGCAGGGCGGCTAATTGCTCTGCTTTACTCTGATTTTCTACATACTGCCGCAAAGCACTTCGGAAACGGACCAATCCAACCAAGGTCGGCGCCAACTGGGTGATTTCTACTTTAAGCGATTCCCGGTTCATTACGCTGATCTCAATCTCCGGCATTTCGTTCAAAGCCAGCACCTGCGTGTCGAGTAAATCCATTACATCCAGGCAATCGCCGATTTCTTTCAGTATTTCTTCGTCACTATCAGAAGATTGCTCCACCGCACGCAACAATTCATGCGCTTCCTCATCCAGCTTTATCAGCGCCTCGAGCAACAATTCCTGCTCTGCGGCGCGGTGATACTGCGGCATTTGCTGATTCTTCTCACAAATAGCGGGGATCTTATTACGGACAAGCTTTCCCTTGGGAATCATCACGCGAAAATCTCCACCGGTACTATTCCCCGCCGCCGGTTGGTACACATACGCCAGGCGCGGACTTTTTTCCACCGTCTCCGCGGGACAACGCGCCTTCAGGTAGTGAACAACCGCGCTGCTATTCAGCTGAACGCCGGTAAATAACGGCAACGCACATGCCGCTTCGACCCATAAAGTATCAAAATTGGCGGTTCCCCAGGTCATGGCCAATTCCGTACGCACCCATACTTCCTGAAAACCTGGAACTGCCGCCAATTTCGCGACGTCGATTCCCACTTTGTCCGCGCCGGAATCGAAAACAACCACCTGCCCTGACGTTAACGCCGCGGCGAGCATGAGGTCTTTCTGAAAAAAGTTCCGCAGATCTTCCGCGCGCGCGTCATTGAGCGCGCTTTTTCCAACCACGGCGACGCGGACATTACGCCGCACTAGATACTTCACCATCAATCCCAAAACCGGAAGCATCGCCGCATCATCGGCAAAGAGCATAAAATATTTCTGATGGCGACTTGCCTGCGCGATATGCTGCTGCAGCGCTTCCAAAGCATGATCAACTTCCAATTCACCGGCGTTATCGATGTGCTGCTTGACCACCTTTGCGGCCTTGACAAAAACCGCATCATCGGATACATCCAACCCCTTGGCCTGCGCCAGAGCATCCAACCCTGCCGCCAGACTAGCCAAGTCCGGAATCGTCACCATGCCGCCGTCCGCGGAAAAAACTTCGGCGTCCACGTCTATGTCGTTTTCCGCGCATAACTGTATCAGCGGTGAAAAATCAAAAAAACACACATTCAAGGAATTAACGGCCACCTGCCATTTGAGCAACTCTTTCACATATTCCGGCGAATCCTCCGGCGGCAGCATCTCGGTCAGCGCGGGCAGCCAGGCGTTCAATTCCTCAATCGCGTGTTGATTATACGCTGAAAACAAATTATCGTCCTGAAGAATATTCGCGGCAATGCCGTAAAAAATCGCGCCTAAAGCAAACGGGTGCAGAGCCGACACCTGCGCAGAGTGCGCCTGGATATAATCCTGCGCCTGCATCGTATAAACCTGACGCAATCCTGGCGCTTGCTCCGCTAATTCCGGATGTTTTTTTAAACCCCATTCCAAGGCATGCCGGCCGAGACGCACATTGAGCTCCACCAGTGCTTCCGTGGTCGTCGCTGGGGCTAAACGCCGCGCGATAAACCCCGGCGCAATCCGCGCCGCGATAACCGCGAAAGACGTAAAACCGAACGACGCCAAATCAAAAACCGGCGTCATGCTCCGGCCATGCGCAATCGCCTGCACTACCTGCGCCTGAGCAATCCCCAGCGAAGGCGACAACGTCGACGCCTGCCGCGCCGGGGAAAAATCATCTGCCCAACCGAGGACTACCGGGCCGCAACACAATTGCGCCGCGATCAGCGCAACTATATAGCGTCCATATATCCACCTATTCATCACACCATTTCTCCTGCATACGCCGACATTGGCACTAAAACCTACGCCGCTGCGCCCATGACGTCGCTGATACGCAATGCGGGTGATAACGTGTGGTATACTCCCGCTCACGCTACATCCGGCGATAGTGCGGCGCACAGGTCCATCACGATAGTAATAATGCTACAATCGCGCCCTTGCCGATTGTCCATCGATTTACCTAAACATTTGATCATTGATCTATACCCTTAACGAAATAAACAAGTAAATATACCTGTATATAAATAATTATTCAAGGCTAAACAAAAAAATTGTGGTTACAATGTAAAAATGTAACAGTTTATTACTACGTGAAAATGTAACATTTTGTGGTAGCCTTTAAAAAATAAAACTTTT
>JAMWCB010000023.1:17555-23585 GCA_023819605.1 Candidatus Omnitrophota bacterium | reverse complement strand
TCCCTGGGCGCGCGGATTATGGCCGTGGCGGATAGTTTCGACGCGATGACCAGCCGGCGGCATTACCGGAAAGTTTTCAGCAAAACGGAGGCGGTTACGGAATTGCGCAAAAATTCCGGCACGCAGTTCGATCCGCAGATCGTCGAGGTATTTATCGCGGTGTTGGAAAAAAATCCCGCGCTGTTTACGCCAATACAGGAGATGTCGCATGAACAGGAATTTACGGCACACGATCATTGAGGCGGCCCGGCGGATTATTCGGGAAGACAATCTCGGGGCGGCGGATATCCCGTTGTATTTAGAACGCCCGAAAGAAAAAAAGTTCGGCGACTGGGCGTTGAATATCGCGATGAAATTGGCCAAGGATGCCCGGAAACCGCCGCTGCCGCTGGCCGAGCATCTGGCGGCGCGGCTGCGCGAAGCGTTGGCGGCAGCTGGTGCGGCGCCGGCCATCGCTTCCGTAGAGGTAAAACCGCCGGGATTCATCAATATTTTTTTAGCGCCGGAAGCGTTTGCCGATATTTTAAGCGGCGTGCGTTCCGGGCAGGCGGATTACGGCCGCAGCACGATCGGGCAAGGGCGCCGGACGCTTTTGGAATTCGTCAGCGCCAATCCCACCGGTCCGCTAAGCATCGCGCATGCCCGGCAGGCGGCAGTCGGCGACGCGCTCGCCAACATTATGGAATTTGCCGGTTTTCGCGTCGACCGGGAATATTATATTAATGACGACGGCAATCAGATTCGCAACCTGGGCTTGACCTTGCAGGCGCGCTATGCGCAGGCGTGCGGCCGGACGGACGCGGCCGTTCCCGCGGACGGGTATAAAGGCGAGTATATGCAAGGCCTGGCGCGCGAGCTCCGCGAACAGGAGCTCGCCGGCGCCGTGCGGGTTCCGGCGGGCGCGGACGCCCTGCCGTTTTTCATGGATTACGCGGCCGCGCGGATTCTCGCGATTATCCGCGAAGAGTTGCGCGATTTCGGCGTCCGCTTTGACCATTGGATCAGCCAGAAACATGAAATCACCGCGGCACGAATCGACGAAGTTTTTGCCGCGCTGCGCGGCGCCGGCTATGTGTACGAGCAGGACGGCGCCGTATGGTTTCGTTCGACGGCGTGGGGCGATGATAAAGACCGTGTGTTGATCAAGCGCGACGGCTCGTATACGTACATTACCCCGGATATCGCCTACCACCGGTTTAAATTCAGCCGCGGTTATGAAAAATTGATCGATATTCTCGGGCCGGACCATCACGGCTATATCAACCGGCTGAAAGCGGCGGTGGCGGCGCTGGGGTATGATCAAGAAAGTTTATCGGTGATTATTATTCAACTGGCCACGTTGTTTCGCGGCGGCGCGCCGGTGGTCATGTCCACGCGCGCCGGCGAATACGTGACGTTGCGCGAATTGATCGAGGAAGTCGGCAAGGACGTGGCGCGGTTTTTCTTTTTAATGCGGCGTTCTGATTCGTTATTGGAATTTGATTTGGAATTGGCTAAAAAACAATCGCAGGAAAATCCGGTGTATTATGTGCAGTACGCCTACGCGCGCATCGCCAGTATCCGCCAGATTTGCGTTGAGCAGGGTATCCCGAATAATCCGCCGCCGGCGGATTATTCGCTGCTGAGGCAGGAAGAAGAACTGGATTTGATCCGCCTGCTCAGTTTTTTTCCGGATGTGGTGGAAAACTGCGCGCTGCAGCTGGAGCCGCAGTCGATGAGCCAGTACCTGCGGGATTTGGCCAAGCAGTTTCACGTTTTTTACGATAAGCACCGGGTGCTGGATTTGGAACGAAACCGCGAACTTTCGCTGGCCCGGCTGGTTCTTACCAACGCCGTCCATCAGGTTTTAAAAACGGGTTTACAATTGCTCGGGGTGGAAATTCCGGAAAAGCGCATGTAAGCGGGGAGGGATGTATCCGTGGCAACAGAGCACTATCAGGTCGCGGTGATCGGCGGCGGGCCGGGCGGCTATGCCGCGGCTGTGCGTGTTGCCGCGCACGGCAAATCCGTTTGTCTCATTGAGCGCGAACAGCTCGGCGGCGTTTGTTTAAACTGGGGATGTATTCCGACCAAGGCCCTTTTGCGCAGCGCGCATTTATTTGCGGAGCTGTCCGATGCGGCGGCGCTGGGTATCGATCTGGGCTCGGCGCATTTCAATATGCCGCGTTGCCAGCAGCGCAAGCAGGGTATTATCGAACAATTGCGCAAAGGTATGGAATTTATCTGCCGCAAGTCCGGGATCAGCCTGATTGCCGGCACGGCGGCTTTTGAAAATGCGCGGACGCTGTGCGTCGACGGCGCGCGCGCGATTAGTTTCGAACAGGCGGTGGTCGCCGTCGGTTCGCGGCCGGCGGCGCTGCCCGGTGTTTGTTTCGACGCGGCGCGGGGAATTCTATCTTCGTCGGAAGCGTTGAGCTTAAGCCGTGTCCCGGAGAGCCTGTGCATTATCGGCGGCGGTGTGATCGGCTGCGAGTTCGCGGATTTGTTCGCGTCTTTGCGGTGCCGGGTGACGATCGTTGAACAGGCGTCCCAGCTTTGCCCTTGGGAAGATACGGAAATTATGGAAATGCTCGCGGCGAGCCTGCGCCGCAAAGGGGTGGCGGTGATGACCGGCGCGACGGTGCAGCGGGTCGCGTCCTTGCCGGACGGCGAATGCCTGGTTACTACCGCCGACGGCATTTCGCACCGGGTCGAAGCGGTGCTCGTGGCGGTGGGGCGCATGTCCGCCGCGGATAATCTGGGCTTGGCGCAGGCGGGTATCGAGTTGTCGCGCGGCTGGATTCCGGTCAATGAATATATGCAGACGGCGGCGCCGGCGATTTACGCGGTCGGCGATGCGGTGGGCAGGACATTTTTAGCGCATGCCGCGGCGCGGGAAGGCATCGTTGCCGCCGACCATCTATCGGGAGCCGGATCGCGGCGCGCCATGGAGTACGGCTGCGTGCCGCGTTGTATTTATACGCGGCCGCAGGTTGCCAGTGTGGGGCTCAACGCCGCGGCGGCAGCGCAACAGCAGCGAGCGGTCGTCACGGCGGCATATTCGTATATGGCCAGCGGAAAAGCGTTAATCGAAAACGCCCGCCAGGGGATGGTGAAGTTGGTCGCGGACGCTGCCGACGGCACGGTGTGCGGAGCGTCGATAATCGGAGCGCAGGCTTCGGAGTTGATTCATGAAGTGGCGCTTGCCGTTTCCGCCGGGGTAAAAATGCCGGAACTGGCGGGGATTATCCACGCGCATCCGACGCTCGCCGAGGCGATCGGCGAAGCGGCGCTGTCGGCCGGCGCCTAACGGAGTGCGGGGCATGGTGCTGGATATTATCGATTTTGGGCTGCGGCCCTACCGGGAGATTTTAGCATACCAGCAGGAATGCGTCGGCCGGCGCCGCGCCGGCCTGATCGGCGATACGGCGCTCCTCGGCGAGCATCCGCCGGTGATCACCTTGGGAAAAGCGGCGTCCCGTCAGACGTGGCGCGCGGCGGCGGACGCGGCGGTTTTTGAGGTCATTCCGATCGAGCGGGGCGGCGGGGCTACCGTGCATCTGCCCGGGCAGTTAGTCGCCTATCCGATTCTTGATCTGCAGGCGCGCGGCGGCGGCGTGCGCCGGTTAGTGCGGGATCTTGAAGAAGTGTTAATCCGCAGCGCGGCGGCCTGCGGCGTGGATGCGTACCGCCGCGCCGGGTTTCCGGGGGCGTGGGCGGCGGATAAAAAAATCGGTTTTGTCGGGCTGGGCGTTCGCCGTTTTATCAGTTACCATGGAATCAGCCTGAATGTCGCGCCGGATTTGAATTGTTTTGCGCCGATTCACCCCTGCGGCTTATCGGCGGATCGCATCGGCAGTATCCGCGAACAGGGCGGAGAACCGGCGGATATCGATGCTCTGAAAAAAATTATGTCCGATTGTTTGGCGCGGCTGCTTTGAATGTATCGTCCGGACGCAGAATTGTTCGGGGTGCGGCGCCGGAACGAATGATTGAACGCGGTCACAACGAGGGAGGCAGGCGATGAAGCCGGTAGCGGCGTATATTATGGCCGGCGGCAGCGGTATGCGGCTGTGGCCGATGAGCCGGGCGCAATTTCCGAAACAGTTGCACGCGCTGTTGGGCGAGGGGTCGTTATTGCAGCAAACCATACGGCGGACGCTAACGGTTACGGCGGCGGATCATATTTTGATCGGCACGCGCGAAGATTTGTATTTTTCGGTGATTAATCAGTGGCAGGAGGCCGCGGATTCAGCCTGCCCCTGGATGGTGTTGGAGCCGCTCAGCCGCAATACCGCGCCGGCGATCGCGCTGGCTCTGCTCGCCTGCCGGGAACGTTTTGGGCAAGACGTTATTATGATCACCCTGGCGGCGGATCATGTCATTAAGCAGCCGGCGCGTTTCCGGAAAACATTGAAGTCTGCGGTGGCTGCCGCCCGCCGCGGTAAAATCGTAACCTTCGGCGTTGTTCCCGCCTATGCGGAAACCGGCTACGGATACATAAAATCTGGCGCGGCGATCGCCCCGGGAATTTTTTCCATTGCCGAATTTAAAGAAAAGCCGAATCCGGAACAGGCCCAGGCGTATGTGCGTTCCGGCGACTATCTGTGGAACAGCGGCATGTTCGTCTTCGATACGGCGGTCTTCGCCGCCACGATGCAGCGGTTCTGCCCCCAGGTTTGGAACGCGGCGCAGGCGGCCTGGCGGTGCCGGCGGCAGCGTTCGCCGGAGTGCGTCGGTTTCCCGGAAAAAAAATTCGCGCGGCTGCCGAATATCTCCGTCGATTACGCGGTTATGGAAAAAACCCCGGACAGCGCGGTGATTAAGGCCGATTTTACCTGGTGCGACGTGGGGTGTTGGCATATGGTGCACGAAATGTCGCCGCGCGACGCGCAGGGCAATACCTTGTCCGGGAATATTTTTTCGCTGGATACGAAGAATTGTTTTATTAAAGCGGAAAGCCGTTTTGTGGCGGCCGTGGGCATGGAGGACGCGATTGTCATCGACACCCCCGACGCGCTTTTGTTGGCGCGTAAAGAGCGCAGTCAGGATGTCAAAAAAATCGTCGAACAATTGGACGCGCGGAAGTCTTCCTTGACGAAATTGCATACCACGGTATACCGTCCCTGGGGAAATTATACCGTTCTCGGCGAAGGGCCCGGTTTTTTGATCAAGCGGGTCGTCGTCAATCCGCTGCAGCAGCTTTCTCTGCAGAAGCATACCTTTCGCAGCGAACATTGGGTGGTTATTTCCGGCAAGGCCCGTGTGATCCGCGGCGAAGATTCTTTTGTGCTGGAGCCGAACGAGAGCCTGTTTATTCCGCGCGGGAAAAAGCACCGCTTGGTCAATCCGCTGCAGAAACCGTTGACGATTATCGAGGTGCAAACCGGCGCCACGATATCTGAAGACGATATCGTCCGGTACGCGGACGTGTATCAGCGGGTATGAAAAAGATAAAAAAATTAAAGAAAAATTTGTATTTTTCGCCGCCAGCGGGTATAATTAAATTGGGTCTTTGAGAGTTTAATTTTTTTGACGAATAAATTCGCCCGATTGAAAAAGGCAAACCCCGTGTGAACGGGGGGCGTTCGCGCAGCAGGGTGTGCTGCCGGACTCCGGCGACGGAGCAAAACCACGGGTCTAAAGGTTAGATGGCCGGGTTACCAAAAGGGGGGGAAGAAAAACCGCCGCCCGCTCGAACCCTGAACTGGCGGTTTTTTTGTGGTAATTTTTTTTCGGTTATGTGTTATAATTCTTTTGTTGGAAAACGAAGAAAGGAGGTGCCTGCTCAAGCATACGCTTCGGAAAGGAGGTCGATCGGAGGTTTGAAGAGAGGAGTTTCGTTCAGTTGTTGTATCTATATTAATCTTGTATTTATTTTCGCAGTAAAAGTGTTGACAATTAGTATATATTTTGTACAATAAAGGCAGTAGGAGGAAAAAATGAATAAAAAAGGTTTTACGCTGATCGAACTGTTAATGGTCGTTATCATTATCGGTATTTTGGTAACCGTCGCCGGAGTCCGGCAGCACACCCTGCTGCGCGAACGCC
>JAMWCB010000023.1:0-17545 GCA_023819605.1 Candidatus Omnitrophota bacterium | reverse complement strand
GGTGCCCGGTTATTTGAACGCGGTTGAGCGCGGCCGCGCATCCAAAGGAAAAGGCAATTTGGATACGGCACGCAAAGCTGTTTCTCAATTCGCATTGGTTAATCAGGGGACGTTGCCGGCCGGCTTAGCGGCCGTAGCTGCCGACGCAAATTTAGATTTTGACGACAGTAATTTAAACAATGACGCCGATTGGAACTACGCGTATGCGCCAAACGCTAACGGGCCCAATACGTTTACCATTACGGCGACTCGTACCGGTGGTCCGAATACTAACGGAACCATTACGGTCGACCAAGATGGTGTGGTAACGTACGCTGGACAGCATCCGACTTGGGAATAAGTCGATAAGGGTATCTGTTCCTTGTTGATGGCGTGATGATTAGTACTACGGGTATGTACCACTGCGTGTGATTTCGCAGTGGTACATACCGTTTACTATACGATTCAATGGATTGAAGCAGGCAAACGAAACAAGGAGGTGTTCGGATGCGTATTATCGCTGTTGCGAATCAAAAAGGCGGCTGCGGAAAAACCACCACCGCGATTAATCTTGCCGCGAGTTTGTCCCGCCTGAGAAAAAATGTTTTGCTCATTGATTTAGATCCCCAGGGGCATGCCACGCTCGGCTTGAATATCAAGCCGCAGGACGTGGCGAAAAGTATTTACGACGTGCTCTCGCCGGTGGCCGAAACGAAAGTGCGCATAGACGAAGTGGTTTTGCCGATCAGCGCTAATTTTGACCTTGTTCCGGCAAATATCCTGCTGTCGGCCGTCGAGCAGGAATTATCCGGGCGTCCGGAACGGGAAGCGAAACTCTTTCAGGCGATTTCGTTGATGGCTAGCCCGAAAACCTATGATTTCATCCTGATCGATTGTCCGCCCAGCCTGGGGTTGCTGACTTTCAACGCGTTGCGCGCCGCGCAGGAATTGATCGCGCCGGTCGATACCGGTTTTTTTGCGTTGCACGGTATTACCAAACTTTTGGAAATCAAGCAATTGATCGAGCAGCACAGCGACACGGCGATCGCGGTGAAGGCGCTGCTGACGATGTACGACGGCCGCACGAAATTCGCGCAGGAAATCAAGCGCGAAATCGAGCAATGTTTCAACGGGCAGATTTTTAAAACCGTGATTCACGCGACGATCAAGGTGCGCGAGGCGTCCAGTTTCGGTTTGCCGGTGATCGCCTTTGACAAGCAGTGCAAAGCGGCGGAAGATTATCAGTCGTTGGCGCGGGAGTTGTGCGGTGAAACGGATAAGAAACTATCCATCGAACAGACGATGCAAACGATCGTCAATGCCGGATCCGGGCCGCAGCGGTTGAACGGTGCGGTGCTTTTCGCCGTGCGCGCGCCGGCGGCGAGCTCGGTGGAGATTGCCGGAGATTTTAACGAATGGGCGGCGGGCCGGTCGGAAAAACTGGAACAGTCGCCGGACGGCGTCTGGGCGAAAATGGTGCCCTTGACACCGGGCCGATATCGTTATAAATTTATCGTCGACGGCCAATGGGTGACCGATCCCCATAACGCCACGGTTGAACGTGATGAATCGGGTAATGTCAATTCACTGTTGGAATTTTCGTAAGGATTGT
This sequence comes from Candidatus Omnitrophota bacterium, assembly GCA_023819605.1. Classification (GTDB taxonomy): domain Bacteria; phylum Omnitrophota; class Gorgyraeia; order B26-G9; family B26-G9; genus JAMWCB01. Next base: position 15,954 of record JAMWCB010000023.1, on the reverse strand, counting down.
TTCTGTCAGAATGACCACGGCGCGGAAATTAGGAAAAGGCTTGGGAGATATTTCGCATCTGTTTCTCTCCGGCGCTCAAGATGATGGCCACCCGGATATCGCGGAAATAACCGCGCCGGATCAAAACGTTGCTGCACCGAAGGCCGCGGCGAAAACGATTTGCGTGCTCGGCGACGGCTCCTTTCATGACGCCTTCCTCGTGATCAATTTGTCCTTGGCGCTCGCCCGTCTGGGCATGCGCATCGCCGTTGTTGATATGGACGAACAGTTGCCCTGCGTAAAGTTTTTTTTGGGAGAAAACGGAAAAAAACAATCCGATGGCTCGGAGAAAATCGCGCAGGAAGGGCCGTTGGGCGTGCGGTTGATCGGTCTGCCGCGGAGCCTGGCCGTAAAAGTGGCGGCCGATAACGAACCCGGCCGGCTGGCCTACGCGGAATTGGAAGAAATCGAACGCGCCGCGGATTTGCTCGTCCTCAACGCCGCGCATGCGACGTTGCCTGCCTTCCGCCAGGAGTTGAGCAGCACGGTGTGGGAATTTTTGGTGCGGGTTGCTCCCGAATCGGCGGCATTGGCGCAGGCGTATCGGACGATTAAAACAATTTTTTCGGAAAATCCGCTCACGAAGATCGGGGTGATTATCAGCGATATCGAACATATGTATGAAATCGAACCGACGTACGCGGCCATCGCCGGGGCGGTAAAAAAATATTTGGATAAAGAGCTTTATAAATACGGGTTTCTTTTCCGTATTCAGCCGGCCGACGCGGCCGCAAACATCGCGTCGTTTTACGATGCGGATTTGAGCGCCTGTGTTTCGAATATCGCGCAAATTATTTTATTGCGGCTGAGCCTGCATTCAGCCGAATCAGGACAGGAAAAATTTTTTGAAACCGTATATGCGCGCGTGCGCGGAGCGAGGTAACCGATGATTCCTATTTTGCAACGAACGGTTTTGAGCGAGGCGCTCTTGCATCAATTTTTAGTCGAACAAGCCGCGCAGTTGATGCCGGGAATAGCCGTTATCGATACCGATTTCGGTGACGCGGCGCATATGGTGAAAATTTTAGCCGCCGACGCGCGCGGCGCCGTCAGTGTCATCCATTATACGACTCAGGCGGATTCGGATTTTTTACTGGTTTCCGGTTTGGCGCAGCTGCACTGGGTTCGGCAACAGCGCGCCTTACTGAAACGTTTATATCCGGCGCAAAGGTTTGATGAAGGCCTATCCCCGGCGCTGGTTTTGGTTGCGCCGGTTTTTTCCGCGGCGGCGCAGGCGGCCGCCGGCTATATAGCCGGGGCCAGCGTGCGTTTGGTGCGCTACCAGTATTTTCTGCACGGGCAGGCGCCGGTTATTCTCCTCGACGAGATTTTTTCGGAAGGCGGGCGGAAGGTTGGCGGTGATGCGGCGCAGCCGGGCGGCCAGACGGCCGGCGCTGCGCCGGCCGCAGCCGTCGGCGATCAGCTTCCGTCCGGCGCAGCGCCGGAGGAGCTCGACGAACCGCAGGCGATAGCGTTGTCGCCCGAGGAAATCGCGGAGTTTATGGAGTTCGACCGCGCCCGCTTGAAGAAAAAATCTCCGCCGGATCGGTAACTGGTTCGGCTCATCGTCAATTTTACGCATACCGATGCATTCAGGGATTACGGTTTTATCCGCGGGTTTCTTTTTATCTCAATGGCGGGCGCAGGGAGTCGGCGCCGCCTGCTCGTTTCGTGCGCATGATTACGCGCTGCGCGCCGGGCAATCCGCGGCCGAACAGCTCGCCGTTGTGAACGCGCGGGAACGCTGGATGCGGCAATTTGCTTTTTCCCCGGAACATGCCGTGTTTATGAATCAAACCCACGGCAGTGCGGCGATGGTGGTTGCCGCGGCGGATACCGGCCGCGGCCTGCGCGATCCGGCGCAGGCGGTGCCGCAGTGCGACGCGTTGCTGTGCGCCACGCCGGGGATCGCGTTGTGCGCGTTGACCGCCGACTGTGCGCCGGTTTTTCTTTTCGATGCGGCGCGCCGGGTTATCGCGTTGGTTCATGCCGGCTGGCGCGGGACACGGCAGAATATTGTCGGGCGTACCGTAGAGAGTATGTGTCACACATTCGCTTCCGCGCCGGAAAACATTCGCGTTTTTTTAGGGCCGGCGTTGCGGGATTGTTGTTTTGAAGTCGGAGAAGAATTTATCGGGTATTTCCCGCATGCGGTGCGCCGGCGCGGGGAGCGGCTTTTTTTCGATATCGCGGCAGAGATCGCCGGCCAGGCGGCGCGCAGCGGAATTCCGCGCGCGCAGATTTTCGATGTGAAACTATGCACGCATTGTTTGCGCGATCGTTTTTTTTCATACCGCGGCGGTGATCGATGCGCGCGTAATCTCAGTGTGATGAGTTTATGTCACGTATAATTTTTTCACATTAATATAATGCTTGACAGAGGTGTAAAATTACGCTATAAGATTATTCTACACGCGGTAATTCCAAATAATGAGAACCTAAGGGGGGGGTCATGGGTGAGAAAATGCTGCGCGCCTCGCAGACCAGACCAAAAACATCGAGCGAACGTATGTCCGGAAATGTAATGAAAAAATGTGACACATTTGTCGAAAAAAAGGCCATTGCCGCGGCGAAATCTTCGGCGAAAAGTACGGCGGCAAAATCCGCATCTCTGAAGGAAAAAAAAGAAAAATCGACGATTCGAAAAGCGGCGCTCGAGCGGCGGAGATCGCTGCTGGAAACATTGCGTGATTTTTCTTCGCGGTCGGGCAAGCCGGAAAAAACGGCGCCGTTGCAGCAGTTGGAAAAAGGCGGACGGTTGGTCGAACAAAGTAAATATGTCACTACTTTGGAGCCGTCTGAGCCGGCGGTAGAACCGCGGGGAAAACAGAACGGCCACCATTTGCCCGCCGGCTATGGCGATAACCGCATCGTCATTCAGGTGCGTGATCCGCTGTGGCTGCACGCGTATTGGGAGTTGACCGCCGGAAAATTCGATGCTCTGCATTTGGAATTCGGTGCGTTGCTCAACGGTGCGCGACGGCTGTTGCGCGTGTACGATATCACCGGCATTTTTTTCGACGGTACGAATGCGCACGGTTATTTCGACGTGGAAATAAACCCGGAGGCGAATAGCTGGTATCTGCATGTCGGCAATCCCGGCAGAAGCTATTGCGTCGATATCGGGCTGCTCTTGACGAACGGGCGGTTTATCACCTTGGCGCGGTCGAATTTTGTGACCACCCCGTTGGCCGGCCCGAGCTGGATAACCGATGAAGAATGGATGATCGTCGAAGAGGATTTTAATCGTCTCTACGGTTTGTCGGTCGGCTTTGGCGTCGGATTGAGCTCGGCGGATATTAAACGGCAAATCAGCAAACGCCTCAAACAGCAATTATCGTCCGGCGCGCTCTCTTCGCCGGGGGCAAGCGCGGGGGTGCAGCGCGGCAAGCCGGAACATGAGCGGAAATTTTGGCTGGTGGTCAACACGGAATTGATTGTGTACGGGGCAACCGAGCCGGATGCGCAGTTGACGGTGCAGGGACGCCCGGTGCGTTTAAATAAGGACGGGACATTCAGTTTGCGTTTTTCGTTGCCGGACGGCGAACAGGTTATTCCGGTCAAGGCAGTGTCGGCGGACAAGGTTGATGAACGCGTGATTACGCCGATCGTCACCCGGAGAACGGAATAAATACGTTTGTTTTTCAGTCAGCCGTAGGCGGAAGTCCGCGGTGCCGATTGATCAGCTTTTTGCCTGCCGGGCGTGCTTCAAAATACCATAATGTGTTCTTCATGGTTTCCGATAGTTCTAAAAAAATAATTGTTCTGCGGGGGGAACGGCGGAAAAGGATGCCGCTTCGCGCCAGAAGAAAGGAAGGCGATGGAAAAAGGGTATTTATGTCTGGTTTTGCATGGGCATTTGCCGTATGTTCGTCATCCGGAACATGAAGATTTTTTAGAAGAAGATTGGCTCTATGAAGCGATCACCGAAACGTATATTCCGTTGGCGGCTACGTTCGAGAGTTTGATCCGCGACTCTATCGATTTTCGCATGACGATGGGTATGTCCCCGACGCTGATTTCCATGCTCCTTGATCCGTTGCTCCAAAGCCGTTATCAGCAGCATATCGAGTTGTTGATCGAGTTGGCGGAAAAAGAAGTGCAGCGTACCTGTTGGCAGCCGGAATTCAATCGGCTGGCCCGGATGTACCTGGATAAATTTAAATTTGCCCGCTGGTTTTTTGTCGACAAGTATCAGAAGAACCTGGTCACGGCGTTTAAAAATGTGCAGGACGCGGGCAAACTCGAGATCATCACCTGCGGCGCGACGCATGGCTATTTTCCGTTGATGGAGGTGTGCAAAGCGTCGGTGCGCGCCCAGGTGCGCACGGCGGTCGACCAGTATAAACGTGTCTTCGGGCGTCAGCCCAACGGCATCTGGCTGCCGGAATGCGGCTATAATCCGCATGACGACGAGATACTCCTGGAAAACGGCATCCGTTTCTTTTTTGTCGATACGCACGGCGTTTTACACGGTACGCCGCGCCCGAAATACGGCGTCTTCGCGCCGGTATTCTGTAAATCCGGCGTGGCGTGTTTTGCGCGGGACGTGGAATCGTCCAAGCAGGTGTGGAGCGCGGAAGAAGGGTATCCCGGAGATTTTTGGTACCGCGATTTTTACCGCGATATCGGCTTTGACCTGGATTTTGAATATATTAAACCGTACATTCACAAAGACGGCATCCGCATCAATACCGGTATTAAATACTATCGGATTACCGGACGGACGAACGATAAACAGCCCTATGTGCCGGAAATGGCCCGGGAAAAGGCCGCCGAGCATGCCGGTAATTTTATGTTCAACCGTCAAAAACAGGCGGAATACCTTTTCGACGTATTGCAAAAAAAGCCGATTATCGTTTCGCCCTACGACGCGGAGTTGTTCGGGCATTGGTGGTACGAAGGACCGGAATGGATTAATTTTTTGCTGCGCAAGATTGCCTGCGATCAGAATGTGATTAAAACGATCACGCCTTCGGAGTATTTGTTGAAATTTCCGCGCAATCAAGTGATCACGCCGTCGATGTCCAGTTGGGGGTGGAAAGGCTATTCGGAATATTGGTTGGAAGGCTCCAATGATTGGGTGTATCGGCATTTGCACAAAGCCTCGGAACGGATGAGCGAATTAGTGCGTTATTTTCCGGATGCGCAGGGGCTGCCGCGGCGTGCGTTAAATCAGGCGCTGCGGGAACTGCTGCTGGCGCAGAGTTCCGACTGGGCGTTTATTATGAAAACCGGCACGCATGTGCCCTACGCGGTGCAGCGAACCAAGGATCATATCCTGCGGTTTACGAAATTATATATGCAGGTTAAAGACAACGCGATCGATGAGCCGTGGCTATCGGGGATCGAATCGACGGATAATATATTCCCGGATATCGATTATCGTTTCCACGCGTAGGATTCGCGGCGGCGCGATGATCGCGCGGTACGGAGGTTCGATTGGTTATTCCGGTGATTCGCCGTCCAGCTGAACCAGCCGGAAGAACCAAGGCGCGCCGGGCGCGCTGAACTACATTTTTCCCGCGGGAGCCTGCGGGAAAAATTTTTTTAGTGTGCCCAGCATGATACGCAGCGGGTTTGTGGGCAGGCGGCGCCGTGCGGGGAGTAGACGGAAGCGGCAGATGAGTAAAGAAATCGTCCGGAGCGTTCCGGAACATATCGCCCTGATTATGGACGGCAACGGCCGCTGGGCCCAGCGGCGGCATTTGCCACGGCTGGCCGGTCATCGCCAGGGAGTGGAAACGATTAAAAAAATTCTTACCGCCGGCAGGGACCGCGGGGTGAAATATTTGACGTTTTACGCGTTTTCCACGGAGAATTGGAAACGTCCGGCTGCTGAAGTAAATTTTTTGATGCAATTATTAAAAACACAATTACGGAAAGAGATCCGGGATCTACAGCGGCGCAATGTGCGCATGCGCGCGATCGGCGATATCCGCGCGCTGCCGGCGGCGGCGCAACAGGTGTTGGCCGCCGTATGCGAGCAGACCAGCGCCAACGACGGAATTACGATGATCCTGGCGCTTAATTACGGCAGCCGTCAGGAAATCGTGCGCGCCGCGCTCGCCCTGTCCCGCGATATCCGCGCCGGCCGCGTCGAGGAGCAGCGGGTCGGCGAAGACCTGTTTTCCGGGTATCTGGATACGGCGGGGATTCCCGATCCGGAATTATTGATTCGGACCAGCGGCGAAATGCGCCTGAGTAATTTTTTATTATGGCAGCTTTCCTATGCGGAATTGTATATGACCGAGAAATGCTGGCCGGAATTCGAGCCGGCGGATTTGGATGCGGCGATTGCCGCGTTCCAGAAACGGCAGCGGCGGTTCGGCGGCCTTTAATTCGGGCGGCGATAGCGGGGGAATATGCGCATTGCGAAACGGACGGCAACGGCGGTAACGATGATCGCGGCGGTGATCGGCGGGATTTTTTTTCTGCCGGCGTGGTTTTTTTCCGCGGCGGTGACCGGGATTATCGGCATCGGCTTGTTCGAATTCTATTCGTTGATTGAGAAAAAAGGCATCGTTATTTACAAATATTTCGGTGTTTGGATCGGTTTGCTCATTCCGTTAAGTATCGCGTTGCATTTCGAGCCGACGAAAGGCTGGGAGCTTTTTACGATTACGGCCGCCACCCTGGGTTTTTTTATCCTGCAATTCGTGCGCAAAGACAGCTCGCAGGCGATTCTGGGAATATCGACGACGCTCTTTGGGATTTTTTACGTCAGTTGGTTTTTTTCTTATTTGATTAAAATCCGTTTTTTGCCGGCGGGAGTTTTTTTGGTCGGGTTTCTGCTGCTCGTCACGAAAATGGGCGATATCGGCGCGTACGTTGTCGGCAGCCGTTTCGGCCGGCACTCGCTGATTGTGCGGATCAGCCCGCGTAAAACCGTGGAAGGGGCGGCCGGGGGGCTGCTGTTCAGTGTGGCGGCGGCAGCGGCCAGCCGTTTGTATGTGCCGTGGATTCCCTTGACGCATTTGATCGGTTTAGGAATCTTGCTCGGCAGCATCGCCCAGGTCGGCGATCTCTGCGAGTCATTGATCAAGCGCGACTGCGGCGTCAAGGATAGCGGCGTGTATCTGCCGGGCTTAGGCGGCGTGCTGGATGTCATCGACAGCGTTATTTTCAATGCGCCGATTTTTTATTTTTATTTACTGCATTTTCAATTGGACCGGTAGCGGCAAATGAAGCGGATTGTCATATTAGGCTCGACCGGATCCGTCGGGACCAGCGCGCTGGACGTGGCCGCGCAGCGGCCGGATGATTTTAAAATCGTCGGGTTGAGCGCGCATCGCAATGTGCGCCTGCTCGCTGAACAAATCCGTCGCTTTGCGCCGCTTGCGGTCAGCGTGAGCGACGCACCGGCGGCGCACGAATTGGCGGCCGCCGTCGATCTGGCCGGAATCGACGTTTTTAGCGGCCGGCAAAGTTTGGAGCGGCTGGCCACGCTGCCGGAGGCGGACATCGTGCTGGTGGCAACTGCCGGAACCGTCAGCTTGTTGCCGACCCTGGCGGCGATCGACGCCGGCAAACGCATCGCCCTGGCGAATAAAGAGCCGTTGGTCATGGCCGGCAGTATCATTATGCAGCGGCTGCGGCGGAGCCGGGCGGAATTGATTCCGGTCGATTCGGAGCATAGCGCGATTTTTCAGTGTTTACAGGGGCAACCGCGTGCTGCGCTGCGGCGGATTTATTTGACCGGCTCCGGCGGCCCCTTCCGGACGCTGCCGGCGAAAAAATTCGCCGCGGTTACGCCGGCGATGGCCCTGCGCCATCCGAAATGGTCGATGGGCCGGAAAATTTCCATCGATTCGGCGACCTTGATGAATAAAGGCCTGGAATTGATCGAAGCCTGTTGCTTATTTGACGTGGCCGAAGATCAGGTGGAAATTATCGTCCATCCGGAGGCGATCGTTCATTCGATGGTCGAATTCTGCGACGGCGCGGTTATGGCGCATTTGGGCATAACCGATATGCGCCTGCCGATTCAGTACGCGTTCGATTATCCCTGCCGCCGGGGGAATCATCTGCCGCCGTTAGGACGGACGGCGATGGCGCAGTTGACCATGTCCGCTCCGGATCTGAAGCGGTTTCCCTGTTTGCGCATCGCGCGGGATGTCGCGCGGCAGGCAGGCACGGCCGGATGCGTGATGAATGCGGCGAACGAAGTCGCGGTCGCCGCGTTTTTGTCGGGAACGATTAAATTCACGGATATACCGCGGATTATTGGGAAGATTGTCAATCGTCACGCGTATGCGGCTCATCCGAGCTTAGCGCGGATTTTGCGTTTGGACGCGTGGGCGCGAAGGGAGGCTGAACAACTGTGTTGACATTATTTATTTTTGCCGTCGTGTTGGGCGTTTTGGTCACCGTGCATGAATTCGGCCATTTTTTGATTGCGAAGTGGCGGAAGGTGCGGGTGGAAACTTTTTCCATCGGATTTGGGAAAAAAATCGTGCGGATCCGGCGGGGAGAAACGGAATATTGCGTCTCGCTGATTCCGCTCGGCGGTTATGTGAAGCTTGCCGGCGAGCATCCGGAAGACGAACGCAAAGGCGAACAGTGGGAATTTTTATCGAAATCGGCCGCGGAGCGGGCGGCGATCGTCTGCGCCGGGCCGGTTTTTAATTATGCGTTGGGTTTTGCGCTGTTTTGGCTGGTATTTTTTGCCGGCATGCCTACGCTCGTCCCGCAGGTCGGCGGTTTCCTCGCCACGGCCGAAAAATCGGCGGTCCGGGCGTTGATCGCCGATCCGGCGGCCGGAGAGTGGGCGCTTTTTTTTGAAGATCCGCGGGCGGAGACGTTGATTTTTAAAGAAAACGCGCCGGCGCTGATTGAGGCGGCGGCTTTGCCGGAGGATAGTAAGGCGCGCCTGCGGGCGCTTTCCCTGACCCCGGCGCAGGCTGCCGGTATGGAGACAGGCGACCGCGTGCGCGCGGTCGACGGCAGCGTTGTCCGCAGCTGGGATGACTTTACCGCGGCAATAAAAAAGAAAAACACCGGCCGGGCGGTGCGGCTGCAGGTGGACCGGGGTGGCGCGCGTATCGAATTGTCCGTTCTGCCGCGCGTGGAGACAGAAAAAAACGTTTTCGGGGATAGCCTGACCGTAGGGCGCATCGGCGTGACCGCCGCGGACGCGTTCGAAACGGTGCGCTACGGCTTTGGCGAATCGTTGCGGCGTGCCGCAACGCAGGTGTACCGCTTGACCACCCAAACCTACCGGGCGTTTTTTAAAATGATTACCGGCGGGATCTCCGCGCGCGAACAATTGCTGGGCCCGGTGGGAATTTATAAATTTACCGGGGTGATCGCGCAGCACGGCCTGATGGCCTTATTACATTGGATGGGGTTGTTGAGTGTGAGTTTGGCGATTATCAACCTGTTCCCCTTGCCGGTTCTCGACGGCGGCCATCTGTTGTTTTTAATCATTGAACAACTGCGGGGGCGGCCGTTGAGTGTAAAAGCCCAGGAATGGGCGATGAAAACCGGTTTCGCCGTGTTGCTGATGGTCGGCGTGTTTGTTTTTTATAACGATTTGTTGCGCGTGAGATTTTTTGAGGGGATCGCGCAGTTTTTCCAAGGCAGGTGAACCGATGCGGCAGCGGCGGAATTCACAAAAAATCCGGGTGGGCGATATTTATATCGGCGGCGACAGCCCGGTTTCGATTCAATCGATGACCACGACGGATACCCGCGATATCGCCGCGACGGTTAAGCAGATTCGGCGATTGGAACGCGCCGGTTGCCAGTTGATTCGCGTGGCGGTTTTAAATCGGCAGGCGGCGGAGGCGATAGCCGCGATCAAGCGCCGGATTACGATTCCCCTGATCGCCGATATTCATTTTGACTATCGGCTGGCGATAGGCGCCATACGGTCCGGCGCGGATAAGATCCGCCTGAATCCGGGAAATATCCGGCGTCCGGAACATCTATCCGCGGTTCTGGCTGCGGCGGATGTCCAACAGATACCGGTCCGGATCGGCGTCAATTCCGGTTCGGTCGTCCGCCGGCCAGGGAACGCGTTAGTCGAAGATCTGGTCGCGGCGGCGGTAGGCTACCGAGACTATTTCCGCGGCTATGGTTTTGACCGGATTATTTTTTCCTTGAAAACGCCGGATGTGGCAACTACCGTCGAAGCGTACCGCCGGATCGCGCCGATGACGGACGCGCCGCTGCATCTGGGTGTAACCGCCGCCGGACAGGGAGAAGCGGCGGTGATAAAATCAAGCATCGGCATCGGGGCATTGTTGCTCGACGGCATCGGCGATACGCTGCGGGTATCTTTGACCGACGATCCGGTGCGGGAAGTGGAAGTCGCCCGGGAAATCCTGCGCGGCGCGCAGGTGCGCGAATCCGGTATCGAGATTATTTCCTGTCCGACCTGCGGACGTACGCGCGTGGATTTGATTAGCGTGGTTAAGCAGGCGGCGAAAAAACTTAAACCCTTGCAGCGGAAATTCTCGCAGCGCAAACTCCGGGTCGCGATTATGGGCTGTGTGGTCAACGGCCCGGGCGAGGCGCAAGACGCGGATATCGGGATTGCCTGGGGAGGGTCGTCCGGCCTGCTGTTCCGGCACGGCCGAAAAATCAAACACGTTAAACGGGAAGAATTGCTTGATGTTCTTTTCGCGGAGGTAGCCGATGAAGTGGTCTGAATTTTTATTGCCGACGCTTAAGGAAGTTCCGGCGGAAGCAGAAGCGGCGAGCCATATTTTAATGCTGCGGGCGGGATTGATTAGAAAATTAACCGCCGGAGTCTATTCGTATTTGCCGTGCGGCCTGCGGGTTTTGCGGAAAATCGAACGAATCGTGCGGGAAGAGATGGATCGGCAGGGCGCACTGGAAGTTTTGCTGCCGGCGATTCAGCCGCTCGATCTCTGGATGAAGAGCGGCCGTTTTGCCGCGCTCGGCGAGGATATGATTACGTTTATCGACCGGCATAAAAAACAAAATGTTTTGGGGCCGACGCATGAAGAAGTGATAACCGCGCTGGTTAAACAGGAAATCGGTTCATACCGGCAGATGCCGGTTATCCTGTATCAGATCCAGACGAAATTCCGCGATGAAGCGCGCCCCCGCTTCGGCGTCATGCGGTCACGCGAATTTATTATGAAAGACGCGTATAGTTTCGACGTCAGCTGGGAATGCCTGGACCGGAGTTATGCGAAAATGTATGATGCGTATTGCCGGATTTTTCAGCGATGCGGATTGCGTTTTTTGGCCGTAGAGGCGGACACGGGGGTGATGGGCGGCGACGCTTCCCATGAATTTATGGTCGTCGCGCCGAACGGCGAGGATCGTATCGTTTCCTGCGCCGCGTGCGGTTATGCGGCGAGTTTGGAAAAAGCCGCCTGCCTGCGCCGGGAGCAGGCGCCGGCGGCGCAAGCGGCGCCGGTTGAACGGCCGTGGGAGATCCTGCCGACCCCGGGAAAACGTGCGGTGGAAGAGGTGGCGGCGTTTTTGGGAATTACGGCGGCGGATTTGATTAAAACGATTATGTACAGCGCCGACGGCAAGCCGGCGGCGGTGATCGTGCGGGGCGATCATGAAGTCAACGAGGCAAAGCTCCGGCGTTGCCTCGGCGCCCGGCAGCTGACGCTGGCCGACGAAAAAATGATTGTGCAGGCAACCGGCGCGCCGGTTGGGTTCAGCGGGCCGGTCGGATTGTCCGCGGCTGTTCCGATTATTGCCGATTATGCGCTGGCTGCCGGCGGCCCCTGGGTAACCGGCGCCAATCAGGCGGACGCGCATCTGCGTAATGTTTCCCTGCCGCGTGATGTAGCGATAACGCAATGGGCGGACGTGCGGTATATTACGCCGGCGGACTGCTGTCCCCGCTGCGGGAAGGAGATTCGGCTGGAGCAGGCGATCGAAGTCGGGCATGTGTTTAAGCTGGGGACAAAATATACGGAAAGCCTGCAGGCGAATTTCCTCGACGATGCCGGCCGCAGCGCGCCGATGATTATGGGATGTTATGGGATCGGCGTGACCCGGATCATCGCTGCCTGTCTGGAACAAAATCACGACGCGCAGGGAATTATCTGGCCGGCGGAAATCGCGCCGTTTCAGGCCTTGATTATGCCGCTGAATCCGGAGGATCCCGCGTCGCGGGCTACGGCGGATAGTTGTTACCGGCAATTACAGCGCCAGGGAATAGAAATACTTTTGGATGATCGGAATGTCCGCGCCGGCGTTAAATTCAAGGACGCGGATTTGAGCGGTATTCCCGTGCAGGTGATTATCGGCGAAAAAAATCTGGCGCAGGGGAACGTCGAAATCAAGACGCGGTGCAGCGGCGAACGGCTGCTCGCGCCAGTCTCCGCCGCGGCGGCGCGTGTGCAGGAGCTCTTGGGGATGGAGTGACCTACTGTTATGTTTTAAATTCTGTGTATGCGGGATAAAGTTGTTGACTTTTTTTGCGTATTGTGGTAACTCTAAAATAGAAAAGGGGTAGTGCTCAATAGTATCGTTCGCGCCGCCGCTATTGTGCAAATGGATTTGAACGGGGGGAAAGGGATTTTCTTCGTATGGCGTTTTTAGGTTCTTCCGTCGGCCTTTACATCGGCCCGAAAACTGTACAGATAGCTCACGTGACGCGTGTCGGCGGCAAGGTGCAGCTGGTTAATTTTGTTCATGTCGATATTTTCGAAAATGAGCAGAAAAGTGAGACGGTTCAGCGGGACGAAATCGTTAGCAACGCCCTCAAAAAGGCGCTGCATAAGTCGAAAATAGATTTAAAAAAAGTCAACACGGTTCTCCTGCCCGGCACCGTCTTATTGCGTTATTTTCAAATGCCGCATATTTCGCCGGAAGAAATGGAAGAAGCCGTCCGGTTCGAGGCGCGTAAATATATCCCGTTTCGCCTGGAAGAGGCGGTCAGCGGCTTTTATATTCTCAAAGACGATCCGCAGAGTAAAAAAGTCGGTATTTTGTCCTTAGTTACCAAAGAAGAATCGATAAAATCGCATTTGCTCGTCCTTAGCAAAGTCGGGATTAGCCCCGTCGCCGTGGAAACCGCGTCGTTTGCGCTGTTGCGCTTGCTTGAATTCGCGCATATCGTCGAAAAACAAAAGTCCAACGCGGTCTTATATATTTATGCCCAACGCGTGAATATTTTTATTTTGAAAAATGGCATCCCGCTGTTTGTGCGGGACATATCCCTGGCGAAAAAAGAAGAGTGGATTGATGATGAAACTGCCTCGCTGATGATGGCCGGCGGTTCCGGACTGGCCAGCCGGCAGGAACATACGCTGGAAAATATGCTCAGCGAATTCCGGATTTCCCAGGAATACTATAAAAAAGAACTGGGCAAAGAAGAAATTTCCAAAATAATTTTATGCGGGGAATTGGATACGTTCGACGAAGTGGAAAGCGTCGCCGCCAGCGCCGGCGAAGGCGCGGCCTGTCCGTTGGCGGGGTATCTGCAGAAAAAATTCAATGTGCCGGTGGCGACGTTCGATCCGCTGAAATTCGTGCTCAGCCCGAAAATAAAACCCTTGCCGTATACCTTCCCGATGCTTTCCGTGACGATCGGCGCGGCCTTGCGCGGTTTGACCAAATCGTCGGTGGAAATCGATTTGTTCCGCGCGCGAAAACGGACCAGTTTGCGCGCGAAAGTTTTTTTGCGCAAACTGGTTGTGACGGAAATTTTCGCGCTGACCATCGCCTTTTTTATCGTGTTCGGCATCTTTACCTTGTTCGTGAATAAAGAGCGCAATATTCTCGAAAAAGAAAAGATGCACCGGCCGAAATTCGTCGATTTGAGCGCGTTTACCGATGAGCAGCTAACGACCGGGCAGCGGGAAGTCCAAGAGCGTTTGTCTCTGTATACTACTTCGCTGCAAAGAAGAATTTATTTGACCCATAAATTGAGTTTGCTCGCGAAGAATATTCCGGCGACGATGTGGATTAGGGATTTGGATTGGAGTTTTTCCCTGATGGCCCAGCAAAAGTCGGTTGTTTCAAAATACGCGCTGTCGTTTAACGGGTACGTGTTTACCGTGGAAAAAGGCGCGGAAATTGAAATCGTCAATGATTTTTCGGAGAAGTTGAAAAACGATCCGGTGTTTTTCGAGGGATTTAAAGTGATTAAAACCGGCGCGCTGACCCGCGCCGATTATTTGAATATTCCGATTCTGACGTTCGGAATGGCCTGCTCGTCGGATCCGTTGGAAAAATAACCGAGGCGCGCGGATGAAAAAAATTATTTCCAAAGAAATCCAACAACTGCTTTCCGCGGGAGTCGTGGTTTTCGTGGTGATTTTTTTATGGGGAAGCCGGTTGATGTTCCAGAACAGCGTGGTAAAAATCAACCAGTACCGCAAGCAGATTAAGCGCGTGAAATTGGAAAATGAAATCGGCGCTAAGCTGGAGGAGTTGAAAAAAGTTAAAGAATCTCTGGGGGCAATGCGCGAAAGTTCAAAATTTTTGGCGGAAATTGCCAAAATGGCCGGGCAATTGAATGTGCGGCTGGTCGCGATTTCGGCGCTGCCCGCGGAAAAACGCGATTTATTCGTGAAAATGGGTGTTTCTCTGGAGGTTGACACGACCTATCACGAGTTGGGAATCTTGGTCAATAAATTCGAAGAATTAAAAAATCCGGTGGTGTTGGTCGAGAAAGTGGCGGTCGCGGCGCCCAGCGATGTGAAAGCGCAAACGACGCGAATTACCGCAAAGATGCTCGTGAGCACGTTGTATTTGACGGATTCCCTTTTGGAGAAATGATGAAAAAATTTCTTATCGCGGCGGCGGTGGTGTGTATCGGCCTGTCCAATCCCTGCGCCGGATGGTGCGCGAAGAAGGCGGCGAAAAGCAAGGCGGCGGCCGCGGCGAAAAAACCGTCGCCGGTTGCGGCTGTTCCCGCCGTCTCGCCCAGCGCGTCGCTGGAGTTGGTCTACACCGGGCAGGAATCGAAACGCGACCCCTTCGGCGTGCCGGCGATTATCGAAGATATTTTTAAAAAGCCGGATCAGGTGAAAGGTCTGAAATTGGACGTCGTGAAATTGCCGAATGTTAAAATCGAAGGATTGATTTTGTCAAAGACGATGCCGCAGGCGATTATCGACGGCGCCGTGAAAAAAGTCGGTGATTTTATCGAGGATTTCGAGATTAAAGAAATCACCGAGCAGGGCATTATTCTTTTTTTGAAAGGCCGGGAATACACCTTGCGCCCGTCGAGCGATTCCAGCTCGGCCACGGGCGGTAAAGCGCGGCCCAAAAAACGTTAATCGTCGCAGAAAAGGAGCTGGGTATGAAAAAAATTCTGGTAGGGGGTATGCTGACACTGCTGTTGTTCCCCGGGGGGCTTGCCGGAAAAGGATGCGGGGCGGTTTTCGCGCAAACGGAATACCAGGTCGAAGACGACGATTTACGGCAGGGAGCCGACGAACGCGGGGTCGTTTCTCTCGATTTTAAAGACGCCAATCTTAAAGACGTGCTGAAAGTGTTCTCCCAGCAGTCGGGTATGAATTTCGTTTCCAGTAAAAATGTCGAAGATAAGCCGGTAACCTTATATATGCGGGATGTGCATGTCGAGGATGCGTTGCGCACCTTGTTGGATGCGAACAATCTCGCCCTGGTTCAGTCCCCGGGCAGCAACATTATCATTGTCAAAGAAAAACCGACGCCGCCGATCGAAACCCTGACGCGCGTCTACCGGATACGGTATTTTCACAGCCGCGCGATCCCGGGACAAAAGCATACCGCCAAGCAAGGCGATTCGATGGTGCAAAGCGCCTGGATCGAGATCATCCGCCCCTTGCTCAGCCAATTCGGCAATGTCGTGGCTTTTGCCAACCTGATTATTGTCACGGACGTGCCGGACCGGTTCAAGCTCGTCGATCAGGTGATCAGCGAAATAGACAAACCGATCGCCGAAGTGATGCTCGAGGTCGAAATGATTGAAACGACTGCGGA
>JAMWCB010000022.1 GCA_023819605.1 Candidatus Omnitrophota bacterium | reverse complement strand
ACCATGTCTTTTGGACACAGCAGCTCAAGGTCGTTTGGTATCTGCTCGTGCCAGCCGATACCGAGAGGCCTTCTCTCATCTTTTGCGCAACTTCGTGGCACACGGTCAGGCATCAATTATCAATTTTACAATTTTAATGCGCGCCTCAACAGCCGGTAACGAATCCCGCAATCCCTGAGTTTTTCCGCGCTTCACTTTTCGTCCTCGTCTCTCGTCCATCGTCCCTCGTCACATCGCACTGGTCACTTCTTTCCTCATCCATCGTCCGTCGTTCCTTGCAGCCTGTAGCATGCGGCTTGCAGGAACTGTTTCGTTTTTTATATTCCCTGTTCCAACATCGCCGCTACTGACCCGACAGCACTATGGTTCCGGCGCAGGCGCCCGGAAAGCGCCTGATGCGCGCCAAAAACACGCTCCCGTGCATAAATCCCTGCCGTGCAGCCGATCATCCCCCGCAAGGCCGCAAGGCTAGTCACTTCCTTGAGTAACATAATCAGCCGCTCCGGCAAAACCCCGGCATTGAGCAATTGCTGCCGGGTTTGCGGCGCTTTATTAAGAACGATCCGGTTATCCGGCAACAAAATAAAGTTTGCCGGATTAAGGTAGGCTTCTTCCTGCGGCACAATAACAAATTCCGCGCGCGGAACATTTTTGAGCCATTGGACGAGGTGCCGGGTGTGCGGCCGCAGCATCAGTTCCTGATAATAACGGGGATCAACCAACACAATCGGCCGGCCGTGTCGTGTCAACGGTTGGGGAATAACTTCCAGAACGCAATCGGTATGTGAACTTTGGATTAAAATATCTCTGCCGTCACTCAAGCGCAGGGTAATAAAACCGCAGGGGATGTTCTTTATTTCAATTTCCGGGAATTTTTCCTGCAATCTGACAATCACTGCCCCGGACCCTTCTGAAACGAGCATGACCGGAAACCTCCCGCAGAAAATCGCCGTTTCACCGCGTACGGGATACATTGCCGAAGGCAACGCAAACGGCACCGGGCGATCATGTGTCGGAATCAGCACACTGCCGTCTTTACTCCACAAACCTAAACGCCCGGCATTCTCATCATCAAGCATTAAAACCCCATCGCGGTGCCGGTAATATTCCACTCCCTGCACATCGAGTGCCTGCCGGATAATCTCGATCTCTGGGTGCTCATCCCCTGCCGGGCGCGGCACGGCTATTTCCCGAACGATCGCTGAACGCATTTGCTCCGGGATAATGCGCGTTCGGATATCCGGATTTTTCCAATAGTCATCAAAGCTCGGACGGCTTGCGGCCAGGCGTGCGTAATAGGCTTCCGTAAACCGCTCCCGCGAAATCTCAACCACGACATCACCTAAAACCAGCACCGGCTCGGCATGGCGATTAACAATCATCTCCGTTATGCCCTGCCTAAAGGCAAAACGACCAACAGCGCCATTCGGTTCAAACCCTTCCTGTTCCGCAGCGCGTAACAGCGGATTTTGTTCAGATCGCAGGCTGATGCCGCGCGTGCGCTCTTCAATTCGCGCCACATCCTCCGGCGCGGCAATCTGTTTTAACGCTGTCCGGATCGCCCGCTGCACCGGCGACAAATCCGCCTGCAATTCCTCAAGCAATATGTTTACCGCGCGGCGGTCCGGATAAAAAGATAGATTGAGCGCGGCACATTCCCGAATATGAATATTTATCGTTACATCGCGCAGGACGCCGCCCAGGAAAAGCATCGCCTGCTCCGTCCCAGCCTGACCTAACGCATCGATAATCCCCCGCATCAACTCCTTGTAACGGATTTGCTCGCCGTCATGGAGAATATCGCTGAACAAAGCGCACAACCTATTATCTGCGTCTGCGCTGCGCAGAGCCGCCAGGGCTTCCACGACAGCGGCCAATAATCCCAGGGGCTGCCGCCGCTCAAGCAGCGAAATCAGCAGCGGTTCCGCCGACATTATGTTGTGCCGGCCGATCTGCTCCGCGGCATCTCTGGCTTGAACCCAGTCGTCGGACTGCAACTGCGCGATAAGCGCCGCGGCATCCGCCTCCGGTAATTTCCCCGCATTATGAAAAAACGCACTGCTCTGTCGCGCTGAAATAACTAATTGCGGCGCTAAATAAGCGCCTGCGGACAACGCAGCGGCGCCGGACGCAGTAACCCCGAAAAAACAGACTGCCAGGAACAGTCCGCCGCAAAAGTATTTTTTCATCATGATTGATCTCTGTTTCGATAGTTCCCGCCCTGCCGGCTATTTATTTTCGGCAGCAGGTGAATGATTATCCACGTTTCCTGAAAATACGAATTAAGTTTACCCGATGAAACCCTTTTGCGCAACGAACGAACCAGCCAGCCACTACCTGTTTTTTAAACCGCACATGCGATTTTTCACGCAAAATTTTACACCTAAAAAATTTTCCCCCGCCCCTTGTCAAAGACCAAATTATCCGTATACTCATATTATAATTTTATTTCACTGTATTCGCCGAAAAGGAGCGTTTAATGTCTCTGCGTGTATTGATGGGTACGGTCATTTGTTCAAGTATGCTGATCCCGCAGCCTATAGGCAGGCTTTGCAATACTATACCTTCTCTACATTCTACATTCTACATTCTACATTCAATAATTCTACACTTTCACCGCGTGTTTCCATAAATAACATTTCCGTAATTTTCAATAAAACAGCCCAGTACTCCGCCGCTGACCAGCATCTCCCGGTGCATGAAAAAACCCAAACCGCAACAGCACAGAATATTACGCAACAGTTACGACGGGCAATGACGCGTTCCGGCCGTGTGACAATGATTGTCAGTATGCCGTTTTGGGAATCATACCACGCAGTATTAGGATTCCTCAATAACGGAAAAAAAAATGTCACCGCGTTAAAAAGCATCCCGGGAGTATTCGCCGAATTCTTCTTTGACGGGCACCCAAAAGCAGTCATGCTTGAAGAAAATATTTTGCGCGCGGCATTACGCCAACAGAATATTGAATTACCTGCGGATGGTATTTTAGATCCCCAAAATATGCCGTCGCTTGACCGCGAATCCCTGAAAACGGCAATTTTAACATTGCCCGGAACGATACCTGGATTCGATAGCGATGCAATTGTCGGCTTTGAAAAAAATAAATTTCGCACATTAGGCGACGCAAAAAAACAGGACATCGGCGCATTAGGCGCTGTCTATCAAAATATGCATATTTTTGACCTGCGCGTGAGAAATCGAAATAATCCCACGGATGTCCGCACCATTAATACATTTAAAAATTCCCCGGTCATATCCTCTGATCATTGGGAAGTCATCGGCGTCGGCGAACAAACAGTGAATACCTGGACAGAAGTATTAAAAAATTCAGAACAAATCATTATTCTCGGAAATCTGCCCTCAGAATTTAAAACCATAGTCCCACAATTAGAAAATATTTTATTGATTGAGCCAGCATTAATTCCCCTCATTTCGCAACCTATAATGTGGGAAACAGCTGCACGCAATGAAAATTCTACACCCGCCGCAAATATGGTCTCTCACAGCAATCGCGTTCCAGTAGGGAAAAATCTGTCTCGGTCCTCCGCAGCCCTTGAACAGGCTATTTAGGTTGTGGGGTCAAACCGCAAAAATCAAATCTATGGCTCCGCAGTATCGCTGTCCTTTCCCGCATTCAAAGCTCACTCTTGTTCTCACTGATTTTTTTCGCACAACTGCCCTGCCAGTCCATTTGGATTTTATAATATTTCTTCGGCAACACAGACTCCACAATCATCGAAATTCCAGATTCGAGGGCTGACCCTTTAACTTTATTCTTCACGCGTCCCACGCCGACCAGGCGTTCTGGCAATATTTCAGCATGAAATCATAGCTCAGGAAGCCGTAGCCGGCCTTGCCCCAATGAGCGCTCCAGCTGTTTTTCAGGGAAAAGATTTTTTCTTTCTCATCATAGGCCACCAGGCACACCGCATGCCCGCCGTTAAAAACTTTGCTCTTTGAATCTTTGATCACGCCGTCCGGCCCGACGTTAAACCAATCGTCGCCATAGATGGCAAAACCTACGGCAACCGGCCCGACTTCCGCCAGCGCGCGTTTGAGCGCGTCCAGGTTCACGCGCTGTGTTCCTTCGATTTTATCGTAGTAGGTCAGGCTGCGATAGACGCTGATGCGATAGAGGTAGGCGTTATTCAGGGCCTGCGGATCAGGTTTGCCTTTTTTCTGCGGTTTGTACGGCCAATAGGATTCTTCGCACACGCCGTGTTTGGTCAGCGCCTTCATCGCGCCCCGGATGCTGGTGCCCTCATAACCTTCGCCTTCCCATTCGTCGTAGCGTTTGGCGTATTCATAGGCAAAGCGCTCGGAAAAATCGAAAGCCCGGCCGTACTGCCGCCGCTCCTGAAATTCTTTCACGGCCACCACCGCGTGCCCGACACAGCTGCCTTCATTTCCCTGGTCGCGCACTACCGACATCTGCGATGTCCAATCGACTTGTTCGGGCACGGTGAACATCCCCGGCGCCACCAGTAAATCCCGATCATCCGGCGCGTCCGGCAAACAACCCAAGGCGTATTTTTTTATCGCTTTCGCCATACCCGTATCCTCCCGTTAAAATTTACACTCCGCGCCGGCACGCACCGCGTTGCGCGTGGTCGTATTCCGCTCGCGGTAATCAGTATACCGGTATTTGAATTCCGCTGTCAGCGAAAAATCGCCGCCGCGAAACCACTTTTCTCCCCGCAGGCGCGCGTACCAGCGATTGCGGTCATTCTGCCGGCCGGCTTGGTCGTAATAATTATCTTCCACCGAAACCATTGCTTTCCAGTTTTTTTTCTGCTGGTAATTCGCGCTCAACGCCAGACGTTCTTTGGTGTAGTCATCGTTGTCGCCCACGGCATACCGTACGTTCTTATACTCGGCGTCCAGCCCGAACCACACCCGCCGCATCACGTCAGCCAATAATTCATAATCCCAGCTGTTCAGCAGCGAAAATCCGCGGTGGTCGATCGCGGCGCTGAGGTAATCTTTTTTGAAATACTCGTACTTCAGATCGGTTTTCAACCGTTTATTGATTTTATGCGTGGTTTTCGTGTAATACCGCCAATATTCGTAATCGTAATCTTCGTCGCGTTCTTCGTCGTCGCGCGTGTCGCGCTGGCCCCAGAACAGGCGGTGGCTGATCGTACGCAGCCAGGGCCAATCCGGACGAATATCCAGCCCGCCCATGACTTCCTGTTTTGTTTTCCGGCGGCCGATTTCATGCTCATCGGCGCTCTGCACGCGATAGGAGGAAGATAGCAGCACACACTGATCCAACAAATACCGGCTTGCGCCGATTTTTCCGAAAATATTCAGTTGGTCTTTATCGTTATTCGCGGCGTAATCGTAACTGGTGATGCCGCCGGAAATATCGATACTGCCGATATCATATTCCCGAAATACTACCGCCGGCGCGACGGTAAGCCGGTCATATTCATGCTGCGGCGAATTACTATACCGTTTTTCCTTATAGGCCAGCGGTAAACTCAATTCAATCGAACCTTCGTCGTCGACAATACCCAAAAGCCACTTTGCCTTAACGCTACGGCTCCGGTTATCCAAGGAATCTTTTGTTTGATAATCTTTTTCCTGGATAAGCGTAGCGAGATCGAAGCCTACCTTCAAGCCCATGCCGGAGGTAAACCAGGCGGTATCTTTCGAACCGTAGCGCAGATGATATTTGCGATAGGTATAATCGTCGTCCGCGCCCGCGTCTTCGTAATCTTCCGCCGTAGAACGCGCGCCCGATTCCACATAGCCGCCGACCACAGCGGCGCCCGCCCGCGGCGCCAGGAGCGCGGCCGCGCAAACAAATACACACACGGACAGCCACAACACGCCGCGCACCGCTTGAATATGCCGCCGGTCAGTACTGTGCAATGACTACCTCCTGTATTCCCGCCCCCATCCGCACCAAAACCCGTTCACCGAAAACGCACTACTCGATGACGCGTTCGGAAACCAGCTGATCGGTCAAACGCAACCACTCCAGCACTAGGGTATTGCTCTTCAGAACGCGGGAAACCTTGCTCAGCCGGTTTTCATCCAAAACATTGGCCGCCTGAATATAATCATTAAGGGTCACCTTGCCGAACGAATAATTCTCCGCCTCATGCGCCAAAACCGCCTGCGCTAATTCAATTTTTTCTTCGGCAATAGTCAACAATTCCCGTTCGCGAAGGATTTCCGCATAAAGATTTTTTAAATTCGTTTCCAGCGAAAGCAGGGTGTTTTGATTTGACAGCGTGATTTTACGGCGGGAGACCCCGGCGATTTCATGCGCGGCGCGCTCCTGCTGCCCGGGAAACGGCCATTGCAGGGAAATCCCGGCAAATAGCCGGGTTTCCCTATTCGCAAACCGCCGTTCATCGCCTTCTTCGCGGTAACCGAATAGAAAATTAATCGACGGCAACAACTCGTCCGCCGCTTTCTCCAGTTCCAGAGCGCGCTGCTTCTCCAATAACCGTAATACCGCCACGGTTCGGCTCTGTTCCCGGAAACGCCGGCATTGCTCCGCAAACACAATATCCGCCTCCTGGTACGCGGCCGGCCGCACGGGAATCCGCGGCGCCGCCGATCCGGCGCGAAGCGCGGTGTTTACCAAAACACTCAACCGCTCAAACTCTTGACGGGCAACGAGCAAAGCCTCCTGCTTGGCAATCACCGTCAACCGGACTTTATGAACATCGATCGGCAACGCGATATTCCGGCGCCGGCGCGCGTCGATATTATCCTGCAGCTTTCGATTCTGCGCGTAGGACGTTTGCGCGATGTGCAGAGTTTCATGGGCCGCGGACCAGCTCAAATACACCGAAACCAGCGCCGCCAAATAATCTTCATACGCTTCAATTATTTGAAAACGCGCCACGTCGATCTCCGTGCCGACGAGTTTATCTAAAATACGGGTATTTTTTCCGAACGCGTTCTCGGCGATCGGCTGTGAAATCAATGCTTCAAACTCCGAACGGGAACCCGTGGACGACGCCGGCGTATTCGCATACGACAAGGCTATCGCGGTGCCGCTGAACGGAAATAATTTTTCCAAAGACAGCTTCGTTTCCGGATCACTGCGCTCCTCGCTCAGAAAAAAATCATACTGCGCTTTAACGGCAAGCGTCAGGTCGCCTGCCGGCAGGCGCGCGCTGCGCAGGTACTGCAGCCGGAATTTCTCCATTAATATTTCCTCAAATTTCGTATCCGCGCGGCAAACCTGTCGGATAAACTCTTCCAGGGCAAGCGGTTGCTCCGCCGCGGGCGCGCCATCGCCGAGTGCCGGCAGGCTGCCGGCGATCGTCGCCGCTATACAAAAAAATACCGCAATTATTTTATGCCGCACGGGCAGACTCCTTTCCGCTCGGCGACGCCGGCGCAGCGCCGCCGCGGCAAAAAAAGCCGCGGATATCCTGCATCACGCTATAGAGGCACGGCACAAACAGTAAGGTCACCATCGTTCCGAAGGCCAATCCCCAGGATAAGGCCAGCATCATATCCGCCAACATCGCGTCGTAGCCGAAAAACCCATACGCGGTCGGCAATACCCCGGCAACCGTCGTCAACGTCGTCAACGTAATCGCCCGCAGCCGCGTCTGGGAAATCCGCGCGATGCGCGCACGGTCCGGCTCCGCTGCCGTCCGGCGAAATTCCGCGTCGAGTTTGGCAATCAAGACGATCGCGTCGTTAATCACCACGCCCGCCAATCCCAGGCAGCCGATCGCGGCAAACAAGCCGAAAAATACCTTGCCGTGCAGCCAAAAGGTTAAAACAACGCCCACCAGCCCGAACGGAATCGCCAGCATAACGATCAACGGCCGCAGCAACGAATTAAACAGCACGGATAAAATCACGAAAATCAGCATCAAAACAACAAAAATCGAATTCCCCAATTCTCCCTGTGACTCGCGCGTATCATACACTTCGCCGGCAAAGCCGAAACTTGTGGAAGGATGACGGTCGCTTAAGGCGGGAAACACCTCCCGCTCTATCACCGCCGCAGCCTCCAGCGGGGTCATGGAACTTTTCGGCCGCAGGTCCGCGTACACCGTCGTCACTCGTTTCTGATTTTGACGGCTGATCGTATTCAGCGTGGTCGTCGGCGTTACGCTGACGATATCCCCTAAGGGAACTAAATACTGTTGGCTATTTTCCACCGGAATGGTTAACACGCTATCCAAGGACGTTTTTACTTCCGGCACAACGGACAGGCGCACGTCAATTTCCTCCGTGCCTTTGGGCAACTCGTAGAGCACGGCGCCTTCCAGCGCGGTGCGCAGGGTAAATTTAATGTCATCCGGATTGATGGATAAACGTTTTATTTTTTCCCGCTGCAGGCCTATCTTATATTCGGCGACGCGCAGCGCCCGTTCAATATCCACATTAATTAAATACGGATATGCGCGTAATTTTTCCGCCAGCGCGGAAGCTGCCGCTTCCCGCCACTCATCGTTATGTTCCAGCACGAGGATTTCCAGCGCCGAGCCGCTGGACTGCCCCCAGCGGCTTTTTTGTATCGTCAATTTTTCCAACCCGTCCACCGCTTCGATCGGCGATTTCCACAGCGCCACCAGCTGGTCGGCGGAGCGTTTGCGCTTTTCCTTCGGAACGATTTCCACGATGGTCCGGAAACGATTTTCTTCCACCGCGCCGCCGCGGCGGCTGCGGGCGATTTCCGTGGTCAAGCCGACAACTTCCTTGCCGATATACGGTTGGATAATTTCTTCCACTTTTTGAGTCAACGTCGCGGTCGCGAACCGATCGGCGTGCGGCGGGGCGTCGCCGCTAATCGTGATCTCCCGCGTTTCTTCGTCCGGAAAAATGACAAAGCGCATCTTTTCCCGCATAATCCACAGTGAACCCAATAGCAAAACGACAAACAGCGCCAAAACCACGTATTTAAACGGCAAGACGCGTTCCAAAGCCCGGCCGTAGGCATTTTCCACCCGGTCAAACCAGTGCTGTTTTTTAACGCCGGACCCGCCCGCCGGCGCAAAAAATTTCCGCAACGCCGTAAATTCTAAACGCATATGCCCGGGCAGGATAATGAGCGATTCGAACAGGCTGGCGCCCAACATCATAAAAATCACCGGCGGAATGAAACTATTTAAACGCCCATAGCGGCCGCCGAAAAAAAGCAAGGGGATAAATGCCGCCGCCGTTGTCACCAGACTGGCCAGCACCGGCAGAAAAACTTCCAGCGTTCCGTCAATCGCCGCCTCCCGCGAACTCTTACCCTGAAACCGCAAGCGCGTAATATTTTCCGCCACGACGATCGCGTCGTCGACGACGATCCCTAACACAATAATTACCGCCGCTAACGTCGTATTATTAATCGTGTACCCGAATAAAGCGCCGCAAATCAGGGTAAAACAAATAGAAAAAGGAAGCCCCAGCGCCACCCAGAGGCCGGAACGCTTATTTAAAAATAAGAACAAGATCAGCACGACTAAGATAAAACCCAACCCGCCGTTGGAAGCGATAATCGAGAGGCGGTTTCGGACATCGATCGATTCGTCGTCAAGCACCACCGCTGTAAGGGGAGTATCTTTAAGCCGGCTGTGCGCAAAACGCTCAACAACGTTCTCAACCGCCGACAATGATTCCAAAATGCCATAACTGCTGTTTTTAACCACATAAAATATGACCGCTTCATGGCCGTTTACCTTGATGATTTCTTTCGTGCGGGCGAACGCTCGCTGCACCTGGGCCACATCGCCGAGCGAAACCGCCTGCCCGTCAAACCCGGCCTGAACAAGCACGTCGTTCAATTTTTCCGGAGTGTCTAACTGCGCGTCCAACGTCACCTTCGGTTCGTTGGGCGCTTCCAAATTTCCGGCCGGCTGCCGGATATGATTGGCGGCGACCGCGTCCCGCACCTTGCTGAGCGGAATGCGATATTTTACTAATTGCGCCGGGTCGACGTTGATTTGTATTTCTTCCTGCAAGTATCCGGATTTCCGGATACTGTTGACCGATTTCTCATTCAACAAGGCGTTTTCCAAGGCTGCGGCATATTCCTGCAAACGTTGCCGGCCGGCAATATCCAGCAGATGGGCGGAGGTATCGATAAGCGCGATATCGACGATGCCTTTTTGAGCCGTTTTAAATACCCGCACCGTCGGATCATCGCGGACATCTTCCGGCAAATCCAAAGACAGCACCGCCTGCCGGATTTCCATGATTGTCTGGTCTTTATCCGGATAATTCGGCTGCAATTCCACCGAAACAGTCGTCGCGCCCTGGCTAACCGCGCTGATGACGCGATAAACCCCGTCCAAACCGCGCACGGCTTCTTCAATTTCCCGGGTAAGAAAATGTTCAACTTCTTCGGCGGTAGCACCGGGGTAGCGGGCGCTGATACGCACCGTATCGAAGGTAATATCCGGCATTTCCTCTTTTTTCATCTGCTGCCAGCTGATCACACCGCCGATAAAGACCGCCGCACAGAGCAAATTGGTCAAAAGATGGCGCTGGGCAAAATAATGGATGAGGCTATGCAACATAAAAATTCCTACTGTGCTGATCGTAAACTGATTATCGCGCTCTGAACGATATTCTATGGTAAAAATTTTCGTATTGCAATAAAATCAGGCAAACGGACTTCCCTTCCCAGGAACAGCAGGGGCGGCGTTCAACAGGCGAATTGATTCATCAGCCGGAGCACGGCCGCTTCTTTAGCTTTCGCTTCCACTTCCACGGTTATCGTCAAACCGCGCCAACAGGCGGGGAAATCCCGGATTGTAATAAAATCGTGATGCCACTGCGGATGTTTGCCCGCCCAGCCATTTATCGGGCTGCTGATATGAAACAGCGGTTCCCGGTTCCAGGTTTTGAGCGCGCGCCGCGTCACCATTTCCTCGCTGAGCCCGTCCGGCAGGCAGCGGTGATGATGCACGTCGTAGACAAAGGGAATCCCTTCACTCTCGCACAGCGGCAATACCTCCGCCGGGGTGTAATTGCGATCGTCATTTTCCAGCGCCAGGCGCTGCCGAATCAACAGCGGCAGCCGTTTCCACTGCCGGCGCAAGCGAGCCAGCGCCGCGGGTTTATCGCCGTAAGCGCCGCCGGCGTGCAGCGTGATCACATCCGCCCCGATTAACGCGCTGACCTGCGCTTGATACTCCAACTCCTGCAACGAGCTGCGCAGCACCTCCGGGCGCGGCGAATTCAAGAGGACAAACTGATCCGGATGAAAACTCAACCGCACATCCAGCCGCGCCGCGGCCTCTTTCACTGCCGCCAAAACCGCCTGAATTTCCACGGCGTCGGGCAAATCCGCTGCTGCATATCCGAAATCCGGATGGGTTTTTAACGGAAAAATTTGGCTGTTCACGCGGAACGCTCCGATGCCGGCGCGACCGCAATATTCGACCGCCTGCAACAAAGCGCGCGCATTGGCCGCACACAGCCCGGAAAGTTTTTTTTGGCGCGCGGCCGCCGGTAATTTCCGCAGCGCCGCCGCCGTCGTTACCCGAAAACGGATCGGCTCTTTCGCGAATTTACAGCACAGACCCCAGCGAATCATTTTCGGCGTTCTCCCTCTCGCTTCATTATACCACCGCCTAACCCGCAGCCATCTCCCGGAAATTCCCCGTTTATGATAAAATAACTACCGTCGGCGGTTCTCGGAGTACCTGCATCCGTCGGAGATATAAAATATCGGACACCTATCCGCGCCGATAAGGAGATACTCTGCCATGCGGCCACTGCACCGGCACATTCAACCCCATACCCGCGGAGGATTCCACCGCGCGCGTGCCATCACCCGCCGCGGCGCGAAAACGTTTTACTTCGCCTCCCGCTTTTTAACGCCGGCCCAGGCCGCTGCGGCCTACGCTATTTATGCCGTCTGCCGCGCCAGTGACGCTAGTGTCGACCGCGGCAGCGGCCGCGCCGCGCATATCCGTCTGCAGAAAATATCCCAGGATATAAAACAAGCCTATTCCGGCGAGCGCCTCCGCCGGCCGCTGCTGGCCGCTTTCCGCCAAACCGTCCGCACGTATGGCATTGCGCCGCAACTTTTCGATCGCCTGCTCAGCGGTATGGCCATGGATTTAAACCATACGCCCTATCCGACGTATTTACAACTACAACGTTACTGCTATCGCGTAGCCGGCGTCGTCGGGCAAATCATGCTCCGTATTCTCGATCCCGGCAATACGCGCGCCGAGCCGTACGCCATCCGGCTCGGCATAGCCATGCAAATGACCAATATTATCCGGGATGTCGGCGAAGACCTGCGTTTAGGGCGCGTCTATCTGCCGCAGGAAGATTTGGAACAATTTCACGTTTCAGAATCGCTGTTGTCGGCGGGCATTCCGTCGCCGGCAATCTGCGATCTGCTGCGCTTTCAAATCCGGCGGGCACGGGCGCTCTACCGCGCCGCGGAACCGGGCATCGCCCTGATCCGGCCTTTTCGCAGCCGCCTCGTCGTCCGAACGATGTCTACCCTCTACGCCCGCATCTTACACGCCGTCGAACGCCACAACTATGACGTTTTCTCCCAGCGGGCATATGTACCCTGGCCGGAAAAAATTGCGCTCGTGCCGGCACTATTCACCGCAACCGTCTTCGGCTGCCCGCGCGCGCAGACGCCGTGCTCAGCCGCCCCGCGCGCTGATCAAATCCGCAGCAATTTTTGAACCGGCCAACACCGGCGGAATACCCGTACCCGGCTGCGTGCTGCACCCGACGTAATACAACCCGTCGAGCTTCGGATCCGTATTCGCCGGCCGAAAAAACGCGCTTTGGAATAAACTGTGGGACAGGCCGAACGTCGCCGCATACAGCGCGTTGTAGCGCGTAATAAAATCCCGCGGATAGAACCGATGTTCCACGTCGATCGATTGTTCTACCTCCACGCCGCACACCTGCCGAAGTTTTTCCAAGACTAATTGCCGCACTTTCTCCACTGCCGCGTGCGGATCCGCGCCTGCCTGGCGCAGATTAGGCACCGGCACAAGGACATACACGATTTCTTTGCCGGGCGGCGCCAACGACGGATCGGTTTTGGTCGGCACATGCACGTAAAACGACGGGTCTTCCGGCCAGCGCGAATCTTCGAAAATACGGCGCATATTCGCGCACACGTCCGCGGCGAAAAAAATATTATGGTGCTCTAAGCCCGCCAAAGGACGGCGGACACCCCAATAAAACAGCATCACCGAACATGAATAACGATAGGGCGCTATCCGCCGCTGCAGCAAATGCTGCCGCGCGTACGGCAAATCCGCATTAACCACGACGGCGTCCGCGGTATATTCGTTCGTTGCCTGCTTGAGCAAAAAACCGCCGTTGGACTCACGGCGAATCCCGGAAATTTCGCAGTCGTAGTGATAGCGGCAGCCTTTTTCACGGCCGATCGCCTCCAGGCTTGCCGGAATCCGGTACATGCCGCCACGGGGATGGAACAACTTCTGCGCATGGTCGGCATAACAAATCACGCTGTAAAATGCCGGCGCGGAAAACGGCGAAACACCGATAAACATCGACTCAAACGTCATCAGGCAGCGCAAGGCTTCGCTGCGAAAATAACGGCCGGCTAACTGCCAGCACGTCGCGCCGACCTGCAGCGCCGGCAATAACCGGAGATTCCGCACATCCGCCAGCGCCGCCGGCGTGAACTGCCGGTACATCAACGGTTTCACCGCCTGGTACATCGCGCCCGTATCGCGCAAAAAATCCCGATAGCGGCGGGCAGCTCCCGGTTCTCTGCGTTCCAACTCTTCCGCCGTCCGTTCTTCGTCGTGAAAAACACGTACCTGGCGTCCATCCGGATAAAAAACCGCGTAATGCGTGTCCAACCGCAACAACGGCAGCCGCTGCGCCATCTCCTGGCCGCAATCCCGATAAACCTCCGCATAGAAATCCGGCATCAACACAAACGACGGCCCGGTGTCAAAACAATACCCTTGATCTTCGATCACATGCGCCCGGCCGCCGCAGCGGGACAGTTTTTCATACACATCCACCGCGTAGCCGCGATGCGCCAGGCGCGCCGCGCAGGCCAGCCCGCCCACGCCGCTGCCGACAACCGCTACCCGCTTAACTGCCCGGGCGCTCATCGCTGCTCCGATTTCGGCGCAGGATCTGCCGCGTCTACCGTCGTATCCTCCGCCGGCGCAGCGGCGTCGTCATACCGGTACGGTTCTATCGTACGCTGCAGCAGCTCCCAAAACTGCGCGCGTTTTTCCGAATCCGGCGCGGACAGCGCCGGAAATTCCAAAAACGGGCACGCCACGCCGTCCAGTGACAATTCCTCGGCGAGAATTTCCACCATGATCCCGCGCAACGCCGGCTCGTTCGGCTGCGGATCGTCCACCGGATGCAACGATTCGGTACGATACTTGTTGATTTTATGCTTGCCCCAATGGACCCCGCAGGTCGGGCTGTTTTCCAAACCGACGAAGGCAACCAGCCGGTATTTGTTTTTCAGAAACTCCCGGACCATGAGCAGGGGTACTTTCAATAATTCCTTACAATGGTTGCGGAAAAAAATGTTATCGTATTGCTGGCGCCCCTGCGGATTGCGCATCAAACCCATCGCCGTGGTTTCCGGACAACAGTATTGAATAACGCCGACTTTTCGTTCCATTAAATAATTGACCAACTGCTGCGAAAGCCCGAAATTCTGACCGAGAATATGCACCCGGCAATAAGGATTGACCAAACACTGGGCGATCAAAATAATTTTTCGGTCTTTGCGACTCATTTCCGCCACTCCTTTCGTGCGGACATCCGGGCCGGCCCGGTCCGTTTCAACAATCGCGGCAACGCCCCTTGAAAAATATTCAGGATACAAGCATCAGCAGTCGAATGCCGGCGAAAAACAGCGTCTGCGCGGTTAATAACGCCCGCGCCGCACGCCCGTCAAAGGATATGCCGCGCCATACCAATACCGCGGCGCCGGCAGCGGCAATCAAAAACCAGGCAAGATAATTACTCAACGGGATCGGGCCGTCCCAGCGCCAAAACCCTAAATACAAAGCCGCCGGCTCAAGCAAATAATCAAAAAGTACGGCAATGACGCCGGCTACCGTAATGATCAACCATTTCCGTGCCGTAAACGTTATGGCGGCTGCCACCGCGCCGAGGATCACCGTCAACCACTTAATCCCGATGAGTAACGGAACTCCCCAAAGCTGCACACCTAAAATATCGCTATACACATACGCGCCGAATACCAAGCCGTAATTAACTCCCAACGCTTCCAGGAACATGGTCATCCCAAAAACGAGGCCGCACCAAACCAAAAATATCCGGCGCGCGCCGGCGCCGCGCACGGTGGAAAAAACCGCCGTAAACAACAACACGGCAGAGACGAACAAAACGACCGGAACGACGGAAAGGAAAAATGTTTTGACCGGCAAGGCCATGCCGACGACGCCGGCGCCATATATCGCGTAATAAAAACGGCAGAGGCGGTCACTGTGCCGCATCAGCTGCCGTTCCCGCTCGTTGCGTCGCTGCCGCATCCGCGCGGTTGAACTCAGTAAAAAACCGGTCGATTTTCTGCGCAAGCACATCATCCTTCAAATCGCGCTTGCGCAGGGGCAGGGTGGGAATCTTTCCGCCCGCATCTCCGGCGATCAATTTCGCCGCCTGCGCCAGCGCCGATTCGATACCCGTCAAATTCACGGTGCCGAACAGGCCGATTTTTTTTCCCGCCAGGCTATTTTCCTTAATAAACGTGCGCACCGCCGGTGTGACATTGCCGAACCACCCGGGAGTACCGATTAAAATAACGTCGTACCGTTGCGGATCATGCCGCAGCGGCTCCAGCAGCGTAAGCGCACCGGCATACGCGTCTTTTCCCGCGCTGCTGGTGCCGGCAGCGCCGGACCGATTTTTCGTATCGATCAAACGCTCCAGATCGGCATTAAATTTTTTCGCCAGCGATTCCGCAACCGTGTGCGTATGCCCGTCGCGCGAATAATACACCACGAGCACTGCCGCCTGTTGCGTTGAGTCCTCCGGCTGCGCGCGAACAATGGCCATCGATCCGCCCCCGATTACCGTAAGCATGAAACATATACTCATTATTTTGTGCCGCATCCACACCTCACTTTCTACTTCAACTCCGACGGATCACCTGCCGGCTACGCAACTTCAGCCGGCCATCCATAACAGGAACAAGAGCGCCGCGATAATCCGATAGATACCGAACGGAATAAAATTATTCGTCTTAATATACGCAAGCAAAAACTTAATCGCGCCGATCGCGGTGACAAAAGCAACAAAAAAACCAACGACAAGCTGCATAATCTCGCTGCGGCTGAACGTGCCGGCGGTCTTGACTAAATCTAAAACTGCCGCAGCCAGCATGGTCGGGATCGCCAACAAAAAAGAAAATTCGACTATTGCGTGACGATTGATGCCTACGGCCAAACCGCCGATAATCGTCGCTGCCGAACGCGAAACTCCGGGAATAACGGCAATGGCTTGAAATAATCCGATCAACACCGCCTGTCGATACGAAATCTCCGGCGGCGGCACCGCTGGACCGCTTTTTTTGCCGTAATACCGCTCAAAAAGAATAATCACGATACCGCCGATAAGCAACGCCCACGGAACGACGGCCGGCGACTGCAATAAATATTTTTTCACTATTTTATAGAGGAATAGCCCGATGACGGCGGTGGGAATAAATGCCGCGACAATTTTTTTTATTAACTCCCGGCGGGCGGTCAGCACACGCCAATAGAGCACGATCACCGAACAAATCGCGCCCAACTGTATAAATATTTCAAATGTTTTGAGGAATTCGGTCGTCGGAATCTTCAACAGCGACGCGGTCAACATCATATGCCCGGTAGAAGAAATCGGCAAAAACTCGGTTATGCCCTCAACCAAACCTAAAATAATAACCTGCCATAGATTCATAATTTTTCTCTTTTTTCGCGCCGCCGTTCACTCGTCCGGATTATGCAGAGGCTGTCCTATTTACGACTGGATTTTTTCTTTGCCGCCGGCTTTTTCTTTTTATCGGCTTTCACCGGCGTGGCGGCTTTGGGCGCGGCCGCTGCGGAAAGTTCTACCGAAGGCTTCACAACCTCCGAAGCATGGACTGCGCCCTGCGCGCGTCGTTTGCCAAAACACTCTTTACAATAAACATTCCGATCTTCCCGCGGTTTGAACGGAACCTCGCAACCCTTGCCGCAATCCGCGCAAACCGCTTGATACATTACCCTGTTTCCCGGGACGGGCTTATGCGCGGGTAAAACCGCCGGCGGATGAACTAAAGCTGCCGGTTGCGACGCCGCCGGTATGCGGCTGAGCACCAAATCTATTTTTGCTTCAAACGACGTGAGCTTCTCAACCAATACGGTCAAAAGTCCCACGATATCCTGATTGGCCGACGCAGCAAGCGACGGCACTTGCGTTGAGGGCTTTTTCGCCTTACTCGCTGTCGATTTTTTAATCACACGCTTTTTCATATCCCCTGCTCCATCATCTCATCCACCGAATTTCCCCGAAATAAACCACCTCAGCCTAAAGGACGCGGTTTCTTTAAACGTATCATACCCCTGCGTGATGCCAATCTCAAGATTATTTTTACTCCGGAGCTCGTCAGACTAATCCCGTAAACTGGGTCAATAGAGCAATCAGGAAACGGCACAACTGATTGTGACTATTCAAACCGCGTATAAAAATCGATTTATTTTCACAGCTGTCCGGTAAAATCTTTTGGCAAAGTCTGGGATCAGACGCTAAAATACAAGTTAAGCTCCTTAGGATCTTTTCCACGTTCTTATCCGCCAATCACAATTACTATCCCTGCCGCATGGTTTCCAAACGTTCCGCAACCCACATTTTAATAAGCGCAGTTCTGGCAACGCCGATCTTTTGCGCTTCCCGATCTATTTGTCGAATAAACAGTTCGGGGAAATCGATATTAATCCGGTGAACTTTTTTATTCACTTTGGCCTTTGACCGATCAAGATGAACACCGACATCCTTCCCCTGATCAAAATTCCGATCAAACTCTTCCGTGCTGATTTTATTCTTTAAATACTTCATTATAAATCAACCTTTCTTGTTCACGGCTTCTCCGGCACGAGATTATCCGCACAATCTCACCTCGCAGCGTAAATATGCATGAGTAAAAATTCTATCAATTTTACCGATAATCATATACCGCGGCTCTCCCCGGGTAATCGCCGGCAAAACTACATTTTCAGCCGCCCAAACATATTGCGCTTCTTCATCTCATCCTTCATCTCCTTCTTCAGAAACAAAAGCCCCCATTTTTGGGGGCTTTTGTTTCTGGCGGAGAGTGAAGGATTTTCGCTTCGCCGAACCTGTCGTGTCGCTCGTTGCGTTTGCCGTGCGGCAATCCTCTCTTCGCTCACTCCTTAAGGGGGAACTCTTTCAGTTCCCCCTTAATTTTCCCCCTCCCTACGCAAGAAAGCTCATCTCGCCGATAGGGGAAAACGGTCTTTTCCTGTGAGGTAGGGACGGCCGTTACCGACCGCCCCCCTCTCAGAACCGGACGTGCCCTATTAAGGCATCCGGCTCCCGATAGTGCATCCGCCTCGTTATCGCATTGTCGGATTTGGCAGTAGTGAAAACCATCGCATCCGACCTATTCCCGACCAGTACAGCCGGTGTTTCTGGCTTCTTTTCCGCAATGCCATTATCCATAGTCGTTCTACGTGCCATTTTATATGTTTCAATGCCGGCCCGCAATATCGTAACCCAAAATATTGGTAGTATCCTTGTAGTTTCTTCTTAAGCTGGTATCCCTGCCACCATACATTTCGATCACGATATTTTTCCAACCAACTTTGGATTTTCATTAGGAACCGATTCCGACTTTTCTTGCTCGGTTTCCGCGCCAACCGATAGCCTTGTTTTCCTTTCATCCGCATGTAATGCGTGAATCCTAAAAAGTCAAACGTCCTATTCTGTTCCGTTGGCCCGGTTTTCCCGTTCTCCGCCGACTTCTTGCCGATTTCTATTATGCGCGTCTTTTCCTCTGATAATTCCAGATGAAATTCCGCCAATCGTTGTCGTAGCGCTTTCAGAAACCGCTCGGCTTCTTCGTAGCGCTCAAAGCATACGACAAAGTCATCAGCATATCGCACCATTTCACATGTCCCAACCACACTGCGCTTGTATTTGATTTCAAGCCATAGGTCGAGCACGTAGTGCAGGTATATATTCGCCAGCAGCGGCGAAATTGGCCCGCCTTGCGGCGTTCCACTTTCACTCCGTGTTCGGATTCCTTGTTCCATAATTCCCGCCCGCAACCATTTGTTCACTATTCGCAAAATGCTACGGTCGGCTATGCGGTGTCCCAAGAACCTATTCAGCCATTGGTGGTTTATTCTGTCAAAGTACCCCTTGATGTCTACTTCCACTATATACTGCGTCCGTTCTTTGTGTACGATTTGCCGTAGCCGCTCTAGTGCATCGTGACACGAGCGATTTCGACGAAATCCATAGCTGCTATCTACAAAGTACGGCTCGTAAATCGCTTCTATAATTCCTCCGACTGCCCGTTGCACTATTCTGTCTTCTACATTCGGTATACCTAATGGCCTTCGTTCACCATTTGCTTTGGGGATATACACCCGCCGCACCGGTTGCGCTCGATATAATCCCTTCCGCAGCCGTTCATGAAGTTCGGCTATGCGTTCCGTCGCTTGTTTCTTATACGCTCGGACGCTTTCTCCGTCTACTCCTGCCGCTGCATTCCGATTCAATTTATCGAGACTTGCCAACAGGTATTCCTTGTTTAACAGATGCGCCAGCGACGTGAATCGTACTTTCTGGTCTTGTTGCGCTATCGCTGCTATCCGTGGAAATTCCGTTGACACATTTCCTGTGGCTCTGCGTCCACTCATGTGTTGCCTTCCCTTGGACATTCACTATCTGGCAGTCCTTCCCTCCATGAGCGTTACCTCACTTCTTCGGTACTATGACTGCCTCAGACTTCTCAACAATCTTCATCTCGGCTTTGATTTCTCTTGCTTTCGATTACCTTTAACTCACGTGTTATAGGAACTGTTGAGACCTCTCAGGTTACGCCGTTAATCATTGTAGCTACATGCCATCCCCTTGGACTCCGGCGGGTCTCTCTGGTAACTCGCTTAGCGTTACCGAGGCTTGTGCCTTCTTTTCGTAGGATTCAATCGGCACCCGCGTGTATTTTCGAAGCTCGATAGGTTCACTTGCGTTACGGCCTGCAACCTGCTGTCCTACGCTTGAACACCGTTGTCACCAACGGCAAACCAAGGACTTGCTTCCGTTCCGTCCTGCTCAGACCAAACGTATGAGATTTTCACTCACTTGATTAACGCGTCTTGTCCTGACGCACCCTATTACCCTTTTTTAAGGTTCGAATCCTTGCCCCACTCTCAGAAAATAAAACCCCGGGAGTTTGTCCCGGGGTTTATTTTCTGGCGGAGAGTGAAGGATTCGAACCTTCGGTGAGCTTGCGCCCACAACGGTTTTCGAGACCGCCGCATTCGACCACTCTGCCAACTCTCCGCCGCTCTTTTATTTTCTAAAAATCAAATCCAGTTCTTATGAGGCTCACCCGGCCTAAAGCCCGGGGTTTTCAAAGATGCGTGGATAAAACAGCTCCATCGCTTCGGTTCTCTCTTTTACCGCCGCATGAACCCGACCATCCCGCCTTTGGCGGGACGAGCTCTGCCTGTCCCGCCGCTCTTCAGGCGGGACCAACTCTCCGCCGCTAATCAAAATTTTATTTAAACATCTACCCAATCGCCAAAATAATTTTCTTATCCGATCAAGGGCATGTAACCTTTTCACCTATTCCATTATTCATTTATCGTAAACGGTTTTTCCGCCAGGGGCGGATCCGCCTCCGGCATACTTAATAGCACCGCGCTGCAACGAGAAACGGTTTTATGTATAGCTGATGATATCATTACCGTACCACAGATTTACGTTCCCGGCAAGATGCACATGGTATCCTTTCACACAATAAGTTGCCAATCTGCTTACCTATCTTCTTGACGCGTACTATCATCTAAGTAGTCAAAATCTGCCAGTTCTTCATCCAAAGCCTCATCCAGATCAGCAGATTTCTGCCTCGCTTCATCTGACGCGCACTGGCTACAAAATATCCGATAGCCAATCCCAAAAACTATTAGCAATACAATCACCCACCCCATAAAAAATTACCTCGACTGCCACAGGATAAAATCTATCTTCTTAACCGCGGTGATCAGACAATCCGGACACACAGCATCAAATTGCCGCACACATTCCCTGCCCGCCTCGCTTGCCACCCTCGCAGCGTACCATTCGACAATCCGTTGATAGAGGTGATCGATCTTCGCAATACGGTTCAAAGCATACGTATGCGGCAGTGCAAGTCCGATATTTTTCAAAACCCAGGTATCGATAATTGGATATTCCGGATTTCTTGTCGCATACAGCTTGCTGATGAACGAGGCCTCAACACGATCGCACCGGCCATTGAATTCCGTCAACAAGTCCAGAAAGGTTTTATCCTGTGATTTTACTGCTTCCAGCATTTCATAATAATGCGCATACCATTCAGGTGCACGTTGCCGGATGCGATAAAACCCATTAAACTGCTTTTGAAAACGCGCATTGCGCGTGACATCGGTATTCCAATAATCACCCATGATCGCCTGATATTTTCCCACGCCGGATCGAATGTTTTTAATTTGAATTTCGTTCATCTCAAATCGGAACACCTTTTCATCACAAAATCAGCGCCTGAAGGCGCGAACTCGATACGACCATGGCTTTAGCCCTGCCACCGATCTTAGACCGAACGTATTCACGGAAATGCTCAATAATCACTTCGGTCTTTTGCTCGATGTTATACGGATGAATGGTCATGTATTTGGCCAGAACCTTAGTCGCCTTCTTCTTGGGCATATTCGGGTCATCATCTGCCTTCTTGGCCAAGCGATAACATGTCTTATAGGTTGTATATTTTTGAAGGACATCTAGAATAAAACTTTCTTCAATCGCCTGACGCATTGAATAGGTATGAAACGCCTCTGGTTTGCCGGAACCGCCCGTGCGGCCAAAAAGCTCCAGTGTTTTTCCTTTTGGTGTGGCCGTGAATGCAAAAAAGCTTAAATTTCCTTGCCTGCCGCGTGATTCCATAATCTGGTTAAGACGATCTTCCCAGTCTGCCTCTGCTTCCTCGCTGTCATTATTGGTACCTGCCCCCAGGATCGCTTTCAATTCGCGAGCAGTTTCTCCGGTTTGGCTTGAATGAGCCTCGTCAACAATAACCGCATATTTGCGAGCCGCGATTCTTTCTTCCCATTCTTTGGCGCGTTGCACTGATGCTGGATCTGGTGTGTCAAGGTTTTCGGCTCCAGCAATATGCAAAAGCCCCTTTAACACAAATGGGAATTTTTGAAGCGTCGTAATAACAATCTTTGTTCCGTCTACTAACGCCTCAGCCAATTGCCGCGAATCTTGGTCAATCGCCTTAACAACCCCCTGGGCATGCTCAATTTGATATATGGCGTCCTGTAATTGCTTATCGAGAACCCGACGATCAGTAATAACAATCACGCAATCAAAAATCTTTTCATCCTGCTCTGTATGAAGGCTGGATAGCCGGTGCGAAAGCCATGAAATACTGTTCGTCTTTCCGCTTCCGGCAGAATGCTGGATAAGATAATTATGCCCGACTTTTTCTCTACCTGCCGTCGATACCAACTTTCTTACGGAATCGAGCTGATGGTACCTTGGGAAAATCATCGTTTGCTTGGTTACCTTTGTCCGGTTTCCGCGTTCATCGTAGATCATCTCTTCCGCGGTCTCTAAAAAGATAAAGTTCCCAATAATACCAATAAAGCTCTCGCGTTCCAGAACATCTTCCCAAAAATATCCTGTGCGATGGCCAGACGGATGTTGAGGGTTACCGGCGCCGCATTTTATTTCCCCCGGATGACTGCCCCGGTTAAACGGCAAAAAGAAGGTGCTTTCACCGGTCAGGCGGGTTGCCATATGAACCTCATCGGGGTCAGCGGCAAAATGCACCAGCGCACCTTTCTTAAATTGAAACAACGGAGCGCGATGATCCCGGGTTTTCTTGTATTGATGAACCGCGTCTCTCCACGTCTGACCAGTCATAGGATTTTTCAGCTCGCACGTAGCCACGGGAATACCATTGAGA
Source organism: Candidatus Omnitrophota bacterium (assembly GCA_023819605.1). Classification (GTDB taxonomy): domain Bacteria; phylum Omnitrophota; class Gorgyraeia; order B26-G9; family B26-G9; genus JAMWCB01. The sequence goes on along the minus strand of JAMWCB010000022.1, from coordinate 550 downwards.
GCCAACACAAGATCAATCGTGTTGTTATCCTGTGGATGACACGGCACCTGACGAACAACATGCAACTGGTTCTTTCCAAAAAGAGCTATCGTTTCTTGATTAAGACCATGCGCTGGCTTGAAATAGGCAAGCTGAAATGTTTTGCCATAAAATTTGAATCCATGACGGATTATATGAAGTGTTCCCTTGATATCTCGCTCTTTAATAAAAGCCTCTAAGAGCTTTGATTTAAGATCCGCTTCGTGCATCTTTTCCATCTGCTCCCAAAGCGGGCCTTGCGTATCTTTGAGGAAAGAGAAAATATAATCAGGGAACAATCCCGTCTTAACATCCCCAAGAGCGTTTGAGCCAGTTACCCATCCACGGCTGGCCATGGTCTCCTGAATATAAATCTCAAATGCTTTCTCTGTTGAAGCTTTCATAATACATCCACTCATTTTAAAGTGTTTTCTCGTCTAAAATACTGCTAAATTACTGCTAAAATACTGCTAAATCTAATAGGTTATTGTTCGCCAACCTCTTCCAATTCCCAGCAAGGCTTCCGATCATT
>JAMWCB010000021.1 GCA_023819605.1 Candidatus Omnitrophota bacterium | reverse complement strand
AACACTGTACGTTGGTTTATTCATGTGATAGCCTCCTATTAAAAAAGTTTTATTTTTTAAAGGCTACCACAAAATGTTACATTTTCACGTAGTAATAAACTGTTACATTTTTACATTGTAACCACACGGCCCAGCAGATACCTTGTTTTTTTCCGGTATTCATGATACGATACAGCAACAGGACATAGTCGCGCGATGCAACTTCCCGAGTATCCGTTATTTGGACCGCTGTCTGTAGATATGGCGGATGAATTTGACGCAGTATTTAGCGCGTTTCCGCCGGAGATTTCTGAATATACGTTCACGAATTTGTATGCATGGCGGGAGAGTTATCGTTTTGCAGTTTGCCGTTTCCGGCGGCATGTGCTCATCCGAACGCTGTCTCCGGAAGGCATATCGCCGGTCTTTTTCCCGCCCGTAGGTCCGGAACCGGCGGTAATTGTTTCTGAGGTTTTGCGCGCGCGGCAGGGGTATTTTATAAGAATACCAGAAGCGGTCGCGCGCGTAATAGAGCAGAACAGAGTGATTAAAGTAATCGAGGATCGGGATAATGCCGATTACCTGTATTCTGTTTCAGCATTGATAGAGTTAGCCGGCCGCCGCTACGACGGCAAAAGAAACTTGATCAGAAATTTCCAGCGTAATTATCAAGCGGAATATGTGCGTTTAAACGGGACAGATTCCGACGAAGTGTCCGCATTTGAAGAACGCTGGTGCGCGGACAAACACTGTGATGAGGTAACCGGGTTATCGCAGGAACGCCGGGCATTGCGGGAAATGTTTTTACACTTTTCCCGCTTTCATCTCTGCGCCGGCGGCATACGGATAGGCGGAGTGTTGTGCGCGTTGGCTGTCGGCCAACGTTTAAATCCGCAGACGCTGGTGGTGCATATTTTAAAAGCCGACGCCGGGAAAGAGGGATTGTATCAAGCAATGGTACAGGAGTTTTTGCGCCGCGAAGCCGGTGATGTTCCGTTAGTGAATTTGGAACAGGATTTGGGGATTCCGGGGCTGCGTCAGGCGAAACAATCGTATCATCCGGTGGGGTTCGTGCGTAAATACCGTTTGGAATTTTCTGGAGAATGATAATGGCGAGGATGAGTTATTAGCGTCTTCATATCGGAGTTGCCTGGCCTTGGCAGTGCAAAAGAATATCGAAACGATCGCGTTTCCGGCAATCAGCGCCGGATCGTATGGGTTTCCGGCCGCGCGGGCGGCGGGAATCGCTGTCCGGACCGTGTGCGAATTTTGCGCGCGAGCCGCAGGGAATGTGCGGGAAGTGCGGTTCGTTTGTTTTCAGCCGGAGATGGCAGATTTATACGAAAAATTGTTAGCGGCGGAGCAAACCAGTGCGCAGTGAGGATCGCAGAACCCAGCAGTTTTTGACGGTAGTCATCGTGGCGATTATTCTCGCGATGATGATTTTACTGCTGATCGATAAACAGCGGGAAACATACATTCCGCGCAAGCCGGAACAAGAACGCGGCGATATACGTTTTATCGATGAATCGCCGGTGGGTAGGAAAGACGGCGATTCTTACGGGTTTTGAACCGGCGCGGTGCGGAATGTTTGTCCTTTACAACACGCGTGCTTACGATTATAATTTAACAAAACTTTTCGCGGCGTAGTGCCCGCGCAACGAACGGAGGTCGGCGATGAACTACTTTCTCTTGGCGGTCATGGGGATGTGGATGTGGATGTGCTTGTTGAGCCCGAGCGGTTATGCGGAATCGCCGGATGCCGCGGCGGGTTTTCCGGCACAGGCAGCGGTGCCGCAGGCAGTGGCGCAACAACCGCAGACGAGCGAGCAGGCGATTGGTGTTGCGGAAACATTAAAAACCGCGCAGGCAAAAAAAGACTATCTTATCCAACAGGCGCAGATGTTTTATCAGTCAAAACAATTTCAATATTGTATGGACGTTGCCCAGCATATCCTCGCAAAGATTGACACGAATTCCGGCGAGGCGAAATCGTTGTTGAGCCAGGCAAAAGAACAACTGGTTTCAACGGCGGGCGGCAAGGTGGCGGAAGTGAAAAATTCTCTCTTGAATAGTTTGGGCGGACAGGGAAAGAAATAAACGGCGGCATTTCGGCGGAAAGGATGGGTGCTATGGACCAACAGATGATTGAAAAAATAATGACGTTTGGCGCGCTCTATGGCGCGCGGATTCTCGGCGCGGTAATTATTTTTATTATCGGAAAATGGGCAGTCCATCTGGCGGTCTCGTTGATCGAAAATCTTATGAGCCGGGCGCACGCGGAAAAAACGCTGACGTCGTTTGTCCGTAATATCGCCAAATTCGGCTTGATGGCCATGGTGGTTATCGCGGCGTTGAATACACTGGGGGTGCAGACCGCGTCATTGGTCGCGGTTATCGGCGCGGCCGGGTTGGCAGTCGGTTTGGCATTGCAAGGATCGTTATCTAATTTTTCCGCCGGCGTTATTCTGATCGTGTTAAAACCGTTTAAAGTCGGCGATTTTATTTCTGCCGGCGGCGCCATGGGCACCGTCGAAGAAATTCAAATTTTTAACACGATTTTGAATTCGCCGGACAATCGCCGGCAATTTGTGCCGAATGCGAAAATCACCGGCGATAGTATCGTGAACTTTTCCGCTATTGAACGGCGGCGGATTGATTTGGTGTTCAGCATTTCATATAAAGATGATATGAAAAAAGCCAAAGAGGTGCTGCTCCAGGTGGTGAACGCGGACAGCCGTGTTTTGAAAGATCCGGCGCCGCTGGTCGCGGTTTCCGAATTAGGCGACAGCGGTATCAATTTAGTGTGTCGCCCCTGGGTAAAACCGGCGGATTATTGGGCGGTGTATTTTGATGCCGTGGAAAAAGGGAAATTGGCTCTGGAAAAAGCCGGTTGTACGATTCCGTTTCCACAGCGCGATATTCACCTATACCAGGAAAAAGCATAAGGAGGGTGGTATGGACGTTGGCAGGATCATTACCTACGGTATGTGTGGTGTGATTTTTTTCGGCATGGTGTCGGGAGCGCGCGCCGAGGAATCAAAATTGTGGAAAAATGAATTGGCCGTTACGTATAGCCAGGCCACGGGCAATACGCAGAACAGCAAGTTCGGCGGCAGCTATGACGGGATACGCAAGACGGAAAATGACGAATTGACGTTAAAAGCGTCGACATTGTATTCGTCGCAGCGCAAAAAAATGGACGGTCAAAAATATAACGCCGTGGCCCGCTATGCTCCGAATTTAGGCGGTTCGCAGTGGTACGGTTTCGCGAAAGCGGAAACCGATCATGACCGTTTTGCCGCTATTGATTATCGGGTCATTCCCTCGGTTGGTTGCGGTTATTATTTTTCCGACACCGCGGAATGGAAAGCCCAGGCTGAAGCCGGTTTTGGTTACGAGTACGTTAAATACACCGACGGCAGCGACGACGAAAATCTTTCGTTGATTCCGCGCGTTTATCTGGAAAAAGCGGTGTTCGAGAAAGCGCGCCTTTCGGAAGAACTGATTTATTATCCGAGTTTAGAACGTGCGTCCGTATACCGTTTCCGTTCCGAAACGAAGTTTACCAATCCGCTGAGCGAAACATTGGCGATGCGGTTGAGTTTTATCGATGAATTTAATTCCACACCCCGTGGCGACGCGAAGAAAAACGATACGCAACTGTTGGCGTCGTTGGTATATTCGTTTTAAGTTGTATTTTGCCCCAACGGGGCGGATTGTATAGTGGACAATAGGGGTTATAATCCGGGAGGAGGCAGCCATGTCGATGCTGAAGGAATTTAAAGATTTTGCGATGCGCGGTAATGTGGTGGATATGGCGGTAGGTATTATTATCGGCGCCTCATTCGGGAAAATCGTGTCATCGCTGGTTAATGATGTGATTATGCCGCCCATTGGCCTGATGATGGGCGGAGTTGATTTCAGCGATAAGTCGATTATATTAAAAGAAGCCGTCGGCTCGGCGCCGGCGGTAGTTTTAAAATACGGCGTGTTTATTAATACGGTGCTGGATTTTATTATCGTAGCGTTTGCGATTTTTATGCTCGTGCGGGCAATGAACCAGTTAAAGAAAAAGCAGGAACAGCCGCCGGCCGCGTCGCCGGTGCCGAGCAAAGAAGTTGTGTTGCTGACGGAGATTCGTGATTTATTGAAAAAGAAATAACTCGCCGACGTATCCCGGCGAGCCGCAGGATTGTGATCAGAAAACCCGGGTTTAAGCCCGGGTTTTCTTCTTTCGGGAAAATAAAAAAATATCATATTGTAAATATTGAAGTTACGAATAAAGATGAATTTGCAGAGTTATCTGTTGCAATGGTATACTTTAAATAAGATTTGCAAAATTTTATTTGTATTTATTATTTCATTAATTTAAAAGCAATGCGCTGGCAGCGGATAACGCTGAGCGCAGACGCATTGCGGCGGAAAGGGGAACGATATGAAATTGAACCTATGGCGGAAAATAACCAGCATAATAATCCTACAAGCATTTATCCTGTCCCAAAGCGCCGCAATCGTTGCGGCGCGGCCGCTTACGGAAGAGCGAAAACCGGAAATTGAAAAAACGGTGTCTGGGCAAACCCAGCTGCGCGTGGCGATGGTGGGAGTATCAGCCGGCAGCGGAATTTTCAGCGGCAGAGAAACGGTAAAAGGTCCGACGGCCGCGGTCAGCGAAACGATCGCCGGTTTGCAGATGGCAAATTATGATTTAACCGCGATATGCACGGTATTAAAGAATTCGGGTAGCACGGCAGCGGAAGCGTTGATGGGGGTATTGAAACAAGGATCCGATCCGCAGGCGGCATTTACGGCGCTGGTTAACGCGGGCTATGACGAGAGCGCGGTGCGGAATTTGCTGGGAAATAGCTTGAGCCATGCGGAGGGAGCTGCGCGCGGTCCGGCGGATGTCAATCCCGGAGTTAGGTCGCAGGCCGGCCCGGCGGATGTCGTCTCGTCGGATACCGCGGTGCCTGGTACGGCGAAGCCTTCGGAGAATCAACCGGCGGGTATTCAGACCTTGCCGGCAGAGTTGCCCAGCCATCCGCTGATCGAAACCAGCTCCTTGCGGCAACCGAATCAAGAACAACAGCGTCCCGCCAATCAAGAAACCTTTAATCCGCGACAGAAGAGCGAATCGGGAGTTATCGCCGTCAGCGTGATGAAAAATATGGGATACAGCGCGACTGAGATCGTGTCGTTGGCCGGCGACGCGGGCAAGGACATGGCGGCGTTGGCGGGCGAGTTGCACGCGGCCGGGTTTAGCGTTGCGGAGATTGTGACGGCATATGTTGCGGAGGCGGTAGGCAGCGTTGTTGATGCGACGGTGAATTTGATCAATTGCGCGGTGCAGGCCTTGGCGAGTGTGTTCAGCGGGCAGAATTCTCCGGTGACAGCATTGGCGGATTTGGCGTATGAAGTTATATTCGCGGACATCCAGCAGACGGGCAAAGTCGATGTTCAGGGCAATAGCATTCTGAGTTCGATGCTGGCGATCAAGAGCGTGGCCGGGGAGCACGGGATTAAGCTGGAAGGCTCGCAGATGAGTATGGCGCAGTTGTCGGGGCAGGCGATGCCGGCGATTGTTCATTTGGACGGCAATCACTGGGCGGTGGTGGAGAGCGTCCAGGGGGATATGGTCAGCGTCGTCGACAATGGGAACGCGGTGCAGATGAGCGTTGCGGCGTTTCAGGCGCGCTGGGACGGCAACGCTTTAGTATCTGTCGGTAGCGGTGCAGGCCAGGTGTTGACCACGGCGCAAATGCTGCAGCTAACCGGAGCGGAGGATTGCGGTATCAGCGGTCCGGACGGCGTCGGGACCGGCGGCGACGGTGATGGGCCGAGTTTTGGCGGCAGTGACAGCGGCGGGTCCTCCTTTGACGGTTTTTCCGGTTATTCAGATTTTGGTTATGATGTATCGTCGTCGTTTTCGGATATGGCCGCCGCGGATTTAGCTGATGACGGGGAATTTAACGGTTCGGCAAGCATGTCGTTTTCGGATATGGCCGCCGCGGATTTAGCCGATGACGGGGAATTCAACGGTTCTTCGTCAAGTTTCATTGATTCGGTCACCGCAGATATGATGTCGGATTTTGGTAGTTTTTTTTCCGCGGAATTGAGCGCCTTGTCGGAATTAAGTTCGTTTTCCGAACCTGCGGCGCCGGCGGGATTTTTGGATTCAGTCGCGGCTTTTTCGAGAAGTTTATTCGGCAATTATAGTGTTTCCGACCTTGGGCAAGTTGCCGCAACTGCGGCGAATATTGCCGGCTCGGTGATGGGGATTCCCGGCGTCGGTTATGCAGTGGGCGCATTGGCGGATACGATAAGCGGGCTCATGGATGGAAAGTCGTTATCTCAGTCGATTGCTGATTCGGCATTTGGCCAGACGGTGGGCGGATTTATGAGCGCCCTGAGCGATTTTGCCGGAAGTTTATCCCAGGGGGTCATTGACGGTGAGGCCTTCGGAGATTTTGCCGGCACGCTTGCGTCGGCGGCGTTGGGATTTACCGGTATTCCGGGACTGGGTATTGCCGGGCAATTCAGCGCGGAATTGTGCGGCAGTTTGATGGATGGGCAAAGTATTTCGGAAGCGGTTTCTAATACGTCGATTTCCGCGGATATCGCTGCGGCCTGGAGTTCGTTTGGGAATTTTATGGGCAGTTTAATTGACGGTGTCAACGTGGGCCAGTCTGCGGAACTCGGAACAGCTGGTATGAGTTTATCCGTAAATACAGAAGGCATCGCGGCGGCGTTAGGCGGTTTGGATACCTTGCAGCAGGGATTGTCCGGGAAAATAGAACAATTTTTAGCTAAATACGATTTATTGGAGACGCGCGCGCCGGAATTTCACGATGTGAAGAAAGGCGGCTTGACGTACACTTACGACCGCAGCGGCAATATTTACCTCAAAGGTTCAACGCAGGTGGTGGGCCATTATAACGAGAAAACCGGGGTAGCAACGGACATCGCCGGTAAGAAGATGGGTTTTCGGGTGAATATAGCGCAGCTTAAGCAGGAAAAAGCGGCCGAGGCCGAACGTATCGGCGCTCTCGAACAAATCCATACCGCGGCGGATAAGCTGGCGTTAAAAAATAGTGTGCCGAAAGATCAGTCCGCGTTTGTATATAACGATCAGGTGTATAGTTACGATACGTCCGGTAACGTGCACAAAGTTACGGATCCTGGAAAAACCGAGCTCTATGGCCGCTATGAAGTACAGGGCGGCCGGGTGAAGATAACGGATTTATCCGGGAAAGTGATTATGCGGCGGCAGGACTCTGCCGGTAAATCGGGGGTGACGTTAATCACTGTTTCCGGAATTAACACGTTGAAGAAGAATATCGCGCGGGAATCCGCCCGCGCTTCCTTGGCGCAAGGGCAGTATTTGACGGAGCATAAAGGCGAATATTATGGTTTTGACACGCAGGGAAACGTATATAGAGCCGGAGAAACGACGGTATATGCGCAGTATAACCTCAAAAGCGGCGGCGTAACGGATGGAAACGGTGCAGCTATTCCCGGTTTCCGGATTGCCAGAAATGATATCGCGAATGCGATTAAACAAGAAGAAAGTCTGAAGCTGCCGGCAGGGCAGTTTCTGGTCGAGTATAAGAAAGAATTCTACAGTGTGGATACCGGCGGCAACATTTATAAGTTGGGCCAAGCCGATGTGTTCGCGAATTACAATATGCAGACCGGCCGGGTGACAACTGCGAATGGCAAAGTGTTGGCGAAATTTGAAGTTCCGCTATCCGATATTAAAGATTCTCTGAAAGTGCAAGCAACGCGAAACAAGCCGGAAGGCCAATTTTTGACGGAATTTAAGAATGAAATTTATACCTATGATGCGAACGGCAATGTGTATAAAGCCGGACAGACCGATGTGTTTGGTCACTACGATGTGAAGACCGGCAGGGTAAGCGATGGTGATGGGAAGATTGTCGCAGGTTTTCGTTTGCCTGTACCCGAGGTCAAGGCGGCGCGCCGCGAAGCAGCGGCCGCGGCTGTGCCGGCGGGACAATTTTTAACTGAGTTTAAAAATGAATTCTATACGTTTGACCGGAGTGGCAATGTATACCAATCCGGACAGACGGAAATTTTCGGGCGTTATGACGCGGCGACCGGGCAAGTTGCGGATGCCGGCGGAGCGCCGGTCACGGGATTTATGATTCCGCTGGCGCAAATAGGCTATGCGGATATGTTCAGTGCCGCGGCGCAGTTGCCGCAGGGGCAGTATTTGACGGAAAACAGCAACCAGTATTATGGATTTGATGTGGCGGGCAATGTGTATCAGCTTGGACAGACAACGGTGTATGCGAATTATAACACGACCACCGGGCAAGTAAGCGATACGACAGGCACGGCGATAGCCGGGTTTATCATCTCGGCGGAGAGCTTGCGCAATGCGCGCAAGCAGGATGCCGTGGCGAAGACGCCGGAAGGCCATTTTTTGGCGGAATGCAAGGGGGAATATTACACTTATGATATCAGCGGGAATGTGTACCGGGCCGGGCAGACGGAAGTGTTCGGGCGCTATGACCTAAAGACCGGCCGGGTGAGCGATGCCGGCGGAACGGTAGTCCCGGGTATGCGGATTGATACGGCGGCAGTAAATGCGGCGCGGACGGCGGATGCCGTGGCGAAGTTGCCGGCCGGGCAAAAATTGATCGAGCATAAGAATGAATGGTATAGTTATGACCGAAGCGGCAACGTGTATAAGCTCGGCGATGCGGCGGTATTTGCTCAGTATGATTTAAAAACCGGCAGAATCAGTGATACCGCGGGCAAGCCTATCCCGCGATTTTGGATTCCCCGGGCGGAATTGAATAATTGGTAAGAGGATAGGCGTTTTGTTGGTACTGATCATCAGGCGGCGCTTTCCGGCAATCGCGGGAAGCGCCGTTTTTCTTAGACCGCATATTTCACCAGGAAGGTGCAATATCCCGGTTAAATAGATTGAGAGAAAATGCGGGAAGGTTCTAACTGCAAGCGTTGCCTTGTAGATTGGTCATCTTTTTTATTGGGAAGGCTAATCGCAGCAACGCTGCACTCGTCCTCAGTGAAATTTGAATCCGGGTGTTGTATTTTTTGAGCCCACCGTTCAATCTCTTCTTGTGTGAGGAGCCCTTCCTTAATCAGATGTCTACTCACCGCGGTAGGGTAAATCTTCGTCGCGGCCGCACTGATTAAAAAGTTGCGCAGATTATTTTTTTCTTCCGCAAGATTTTGATCAGTATCCATTGCATCATTGATTTCACGGAAGAGCGGGATCATATTGTTTTCTATTACTGTGGCTAAAATTTCCAGCGGTTTTTCGATGGTGCTACTCGATAATGGCAAATTGAGTTCAGTGGTCATTTTTTGAATTTGATTTAATTCCCATAAGAGAATGCCCAACTTCTCTAAATGCGCAACGCGTTCCGACAGGGACCCGATGTTTGAAAGTTGATCAATATATGAATTAAGCTCCGTGCTATCGTTTAACTGCGTTAGTTCGTTTATTTGGGACACAACCTCCGTCTCGTGGTGAGTTAAAAGCTTTTCGATGTTTTGACGATTTTTAGGGTTAGCGTAGGTGTGCAGTGACTCGAGTACCTGCACGATGTTTTTTTCCAGAGGTTCAAAATCGTTGTCAAAAATTGGATCCAGGTATTTTTCCAATAACGGCGTAAACAGATCAGCGGGTCTTAAGGCTTGATGCGATCCGGCTGCGGGCTCGAACGCTGCGGTAAGTGCGGTAAGGTGTTCATTCGAATCAAAATGCCGCCAGATTATTCTGGAATATTTTGCGCGCAGCAGTTCGGCGAGCAGATCATGCTCAGTCGCAAGCTTCTTTTTAATGGATTCGTCGTCTAAGATTACCAGTTCAATTGCTTTTTGGAGCGTTGGGTCGGATAGGTTCTCGATTGTAGAGTTAAACTGATTTTTATCGATGGTATGCAGATTTTTTAGCAAAACGGAGATTTGCGCGGTATTTTTTTTTACGGCGCGGCGCAAGGCGACTAGGTTATTTGACCGGCAATACGATACAAAGCGTTTCATCGCTTCAGCGTGTTCATTGTGTTCGATCAAAAAGCTCCATTGCCGATACTGCGGTATTTCATTGAGCCCATAATATATTTCCTTTATTTTTCCGGAATCGTCTTTGCTGAGAAAAAATAAATAATTTACTTGTTTAATTAACTCGTCTGCTTTTTCTTGGTTTTGCGGCGGACTTTTCTCGCGCAGCGCATTATGAATTTCCTGCTGAAATTTTTCTGCAGGCAGATCGGTTGAAAAACTGTAAATACAGGCATCGGGATTAAAAAAATCATGCCAATTTTTTGATTTTTGGTCGGAATGGTATGATTGAACGGCCAAGGATGATCTGGTAGCTTGATTCGTGTAAATCGTTTCGGGAGTTGGGGAAGCATCAGTAATAGTGATCGTGGCGTTTTTCCCGGCTGCAGGTTGATGGTGTTTGCCCGGCCGGGTACCGAAAGTAAAATAAGAATACAAGATAAGGGGTGCAAGTATTAAAAAGACGATGGACAACTCGGTCATCGAGATTGATGTGCTTGAGCCTCTTTCGTCGGTTAAAATTTGTATTGCGGGCTTTGTGTATCCGGCGGCGAACGGAGCCGATAACTCCTTAATCGACAGCGGCGCGCTCAGCGTAGTAGTATTTGCGCGCGGGCAGGCGGCGCCTGCCGATGTGGTCAAAAATAAGGCAATGCTGAGAACAGCAGCGACGATTTTGCGGTTCCGGGATATCGGCAGGGTTCGACGGAAAAAATCAAAAAAATGAAATAACCGGATCCGGCAACTGAACCAAACGGTGTAAAAAAGACGGCGAATCCTGTTTAACCCGCACATCTCATCACTCGTCTCAGACGAGCAAAAAGTGCGGGCATACCTGAATAACGAAATTAAATCGTACCGAGTTAATTTATCGGTCCTTCGGGCGGATATTTCACCTTTCTGGTGAAATATCCGGGTTAATATGGTCAACGCGCGGATCATACACAACCTGTTTTAGTTGAGAGCGGCAATTTTAACAAATTCAATAATAAATACCATATTTTAAAACAACTTGCAAATTTTAAAGTTAAAAAATTTAAAATTACACCGCTGGTTCAAATAAAGAACTGATTTGCACAGCTCAGCGGTATGTCCCGTCAGTGTACATAAAGAACATTATATTTTTATTGCTTTATATCGCCTTGTTGGATATAATTCATAATATATACATAATAAATAGTATTGATAGTGATTTGATTAGAGAGGAGTTTACAGATGAGAGTTTCAACGCGAACCAGGTATGGAATGCGATTAATGATGCAATTGGCTGCGGTGTATGATAATCATCAGGTTTTTTTAAAAGATATTGCTCGAGCTGAAAATGTTTCGGAAAAGTATTTGAGTCAAATTGTTATTCCATTGCGGGTGAGTGGGTTGATTAATTCGTTTCGCGGCGCGCACGGCGGTTATGCCTTAGCGCGGTCGCCGGCGCAGATTACCTTGCGGGAGATTGTCGTAGCTTTGGAGGGGAATTTATATTTGTTGAATTGTGCGAAAACTCCGGAGCGCTGCGACCGCTCTTCCGCATGCGTGACACGGGCGCTGTGGAATGAGTTGGGAGAGATGATTGCCGGCTGGTTGGAAATGAAAACCCTGGCGGATTTGATGAATCATGCATTTTGTTGCGCGGCGGAAGAGAATTCGTACGTTATTTAATAAAGAGGAGAGTGTGCGCGATGGCGAAAAATAAGTTGCGGTTGGAGACATTGGCGTTGCACGGCGGCCAGCAGCCGGATGCGGCGACGGGAGCGCGGGCCGTGCCGATTTACCAGACGACCGCGTATCAGTTTGCCAATACTGAGCACGCGGCGAATTTATTTGCGCTCAAAGAATCCGGGAATATTTACACGCGTTTGATGAATCCGACCACCGATATTTTGGAAAAACGGGTCGCTCTTCTGGAGGGAGGCATCGGCGCGTTGGCGGTGGCCAGCGGCCAAGCGGCAATCACGCTAGCGGTGTTGAATCTTGCGCAGGCGGGCGATGAAATCGTCTCCGCGGATAATCTCTATGGCGGCACATATACATTGTTTCACTATACGTTGAAACGCTGCGGTATTCACGTGCGGTTTGTGCCGTCCGCTGATCCGGCGGCGTTCGAAAAAGCGATTACGCCCAAAACCAAGGCAGTGTACGCCGAGTCTCTCGGTAATCCGAAATTAAATGTGACGGACCTGGAAGCGCTGGCGAATGTGGCGCATCGCCATGGCCTGCCGTTGATCATCGATAATACGACGGTGCCGTATTTACTGCGGCCGTTCGAATACGGCGCGGATATTATCGTGTATTCGGCGACGAAATTTATCGGCGGCCACGGCACGTCTATGGGCGGCTTGATCGTCGATGCCGGGAAATTTGATTGGACGAACGGTAAATTCCCCCTCATCGCCGCGCCGGATCCGAGTTACCATGGGGTGAATTTCGTGGAAGCGCTGCGCGGGCAGGGCAATTGTGCGTATATCGTCAAAGCGCGCGTTTGTTTACTGCGGGATATCGGCCCGGCGATGTCGCCGTTTAATTCATTTTTATTTTTACAGGGATTGGAAACGCTGCATTTACGCATGCCGCGGCATGCCGAGAACGCTTTGGCCGTGGCGCAGTTTTTGGAACAACATCCGGCGGTTTCCTGGGTTAATTATCCCGGCCTTGCGGCAAGCCCGGAGAAAGCGCGGGCGCAGAAATATCTGCCGGCCGGCGCCGGCGCATTGGTCGGTTTCGGCATCAACGGCGGGGTGCGCGCCGGCAGGAAATTTATCGACGCGCTCCAGCTCATTTCGCATGTGGCGAATATCGGAGACGCGAAAACGCTCGCGATTCATCCGGCCAGCACGACGCATCAGCAGTTGAGCGAGCCGGAACAGCGCGCGACCGGCGTCACCCCGGATTATATTCGTCTTTCGATCGGTTTGGAGCATCGCGAGGATATTTTTGCGGATATCGCGCAGGCATTGGCGCAGGCAGCGGAATAGGAGGCGAGGATATGGCCAGGATTTATGATGACATTACGCAGACGATCGGGAATACGCCGCTGATTCGGCTGAACCGCATGGCTAAGGGGCTATCGGCGGCGATTTTGCTGAAGTGCGATCAATTCAATCCCTTGTCCAGCGTGAAGGATCGCCTGGGTATGGCGCTGATTTCCGCGGCGGAACAGGCGGGTACTATCGGGCCGGATACGGTGATTGTAGAACCGACCAGCGGTAATACCGGGATTGCGCTGGCGTTTATCTGCGCGGCGCGCGGATACCGTTTGATTTTGACCATGCCGGATACGATGAGCGTCGAGCGCCGTAAATTATTAAAGATTTTCGGCGCGGAAGTGGTCTTGACCGAAGGCGCCAAAGGAATGCGCGGCGCGGTGGAGAAAGCGGAGGAACTTGTCCGGAATACGCCGAACAGTTTTATGCCGCAGCAGTTTATGAACCCGGCGAATCCGCAGATCCATCGCCGCACGACGGTCGAAGAAATATGGCGGGATACTGACGGCAGCGTCGATATTTTTGTCGCCGGCGTGGGCACCGGCGGAACGATTACCGGCGTGGGCGAGGTGCTGAAAGCGCGCAAGCCGAGTGTAAGAATTATTGCCGTGGAACCGGCTGATTCTGCCGTGTTGTCCGGCGGCAAACCCGGCCCGCATAAAATTCAGGGGATTGGCGCCGGTTTTGTGCCGCAGGTGCTCAATCGCGGGTTGATCGATGAGGTAATTCCCGTGCGGCATGAAGATGCCGGCGCCGTTGCGCGGCGATTAGCCCGGGAAGAGGGGATGCTTGCCGGCATTTCCAGCGGCGCCATTCTCTGGGCGGCGCTGGAAGTCGCCCGGCGTCCCGACTCCGCCGGCAAGACGATCGTCGCTTTTCAATGCGACAGCGGCGAACGCTACCTGTCCACCTGGTTGTTTGAAGAATATACTGTTTGACGGACGGCGGTAGTTTTGCGACAATAAGGGACGGCAGCGAGGGAATGATGACGAAAATGCGGGAGAAAAAAAACGCAGATGCCGACGGTGTGGGTATCGTACAGACGGAATTTGTCGTCTTTGCGCAACCGCCGGATGAGCTTGTCCTGGAATCGGGAAAGCGATTAGGGCCGGTCACCCTGGCTTACGAAATGTACGGCCGGATGAATGCGGATAGGTCGAATGTGATTCTGGTGCTGCACGCCTTTTCCGGCAATGCCCATGCCGCCGGTTACCATGCCGGAGAAAAAACTCCGGGATGGTGGGATGCGATGATTGGGCCGGGCAAGGCGTTCGATACGGATCGCTATTGTGTGCTTTGTTCGAATGTGATCGGCGGCTGCGGCGGCAGCACCGGCCCCAGTTCGATAAATCCGGCCACAGGAAAACCCTATGCCTTGGATTTTCCGGTGATAACCATTGCTGATATGGTCAATGCACAAAAGGAGCTGATCGATCATTTAGGAATTAAAAAACTTTTTTGCGTGGCCGGCGGATCGATGGGCGGCATGCAGGCGCTGCAATGGGTGGCTCTTTATCCGGAAATGGTCCGCAATGCCATTCCGATCGCTACGTCGTTGAAACACTCGCCGCAACAGATTGCTTTTGATGAAGTCGGCCGGCAGGCGATTATGGCGGATCCGGATTGGCGACGCGGAAATTATTACGGCCACGGCCAGCCGGAGCGCGGTTTGGCCGTAGCCCGCATGGTCGGGCATATCACCTATATGAGCGATAAGTCCATGGAACAGAAATTTTCGCGTAAATTGAAAGACGACAATTACAGCTTCAGTTTCGCGCCGGAGTTTGAGGTGGAAGGTTATTTGCGGCACCGCGGCGACACGTTCGTCAAACGTTTTGACGCGAATTCGTATATTTACATCACGAAAGCCATGGATTATTATGATTTATCCGGCGGCAGGTTGTTTCCCGCGGGAACGACCGTTTCGACGCGGTTTCTGGTCATCGCCTTCGAGTCGGATTGGCTGTATCCGGCGTACCAGTCGGAAGAGTTGGTCAGCGAGTTGAAAATCCGCCATGTGGAGGGCACCTATTGCCGCATCGAGTCGACGTATGGGCACGATGCGTTTTTGCTGGAGGTCGAAGAGCAGACGCATCTGATTAAACATTTTCTGACGGCAGGCGCCGAGCGTGCGGGGCAAGGCAATGCATGAGCAGCGGTTGGATTACCGGTTGATTTTAAATATGGTCGAACCGGAATCGAAAATCCTTGACTTGGGATGCGGCGAAGGTAAGTTGCTGCAGTTGCTCAAGCGGGAAAAACAGGCGCGGGCCCAGGGTATCGAGTTAGACGAGCGGGCGATTTATAAGTGCGTGGAAAAGGGAGTCAGTGTCTTTCACGCGAATATCGAACAGGGTTTGGAGGGGTACCCGGAGCAGTCGTTTGATTATGTGATTCTTAACCAGAGCATGCAGGAGACCAAAAACGCCGATTTTGTCATCCAGGAAGCGCTGCGCGTCGGGAAAAAAGTTATTGTCGTGTTTCCGAATTTTGCGCATTACCGCGGCCGTTTCCGTCTGTTTTTCAAGGGCAAAGGCCCGATTACGCCGGAATTGCCGTACTACTGGTATGATACACCGAACCTGCATTTTTTAAGTATTACCGATTTTAGCGATTATTGTCAAAAAAAGAATATCGCCATTCTGCGGCGTTTTTACCTCGGCAGGCATCGGGCAGTGCATTTTTTGCCTAATTTACGCGCGCGCAATGGATTATTTTTGATTTCCAGGCCGCGATAGCCGCGATTGTGCGCCGCGCCGGATGGGCGCGCAGCGGCACGGGATGTTCAATGACCGAGCGACGGCGGGCAATGGCGCGGGGTATATGAGCGGGAAAAAAAAGATACTGGTGGCCTTAAGCGGCGGGGTCGATTCCGCCGCGGCGGCGGCATTGTTGGCCAGGCAAGGGTACGCGGTCGCCGGCGTGACCATGTCGTTGGGAATTGCCTCCGCTGACGGCCGCAGCGCCGGGGATGCGCAGAACGTTTGCGCGGCGTTGGGGATTGAGCACCGCATCCTGGATGTCAGCCGGCAGATGGCGGATTTCGTCATACAGGATTTCGTCGCGGCGTATTGCCGCGGGGGCACGCCCAATCCTTGCGTGCGCTGTAACCGTTTTTTGAAATTCGGCGCGCTTCTGGAATACGCGCGGGCGCAGGGATTTGCGGCGTTAGCCACCGGGCATTACGCGCGAGTCGTTGAACGTCACGACGGTATGCGGCAGTTGGCCAGGCCGGCTGACCGCCGGAAAGACCAGACTTATTTTTTATGGGCGGTGCGGCAGCAGGATTTGCCGTTTGTACTTTTTCCCCTGGCCGAGTATACGAAAGCGCAGTCGCGCGAGATTGCGCGTGCCGCCCGTTTGCCGGTGGCCGAGAAGGAGCAGAGCCAGGATGTGTGTTTTATTCCGGATCGGGATTATAAACGGTTTTTGCGGGAAAAATGCGAGACGTTTTCCGCCGGCGATATTGTGGACGTTTCCGGTAACGTCCGGGGTAAGCATCGCGGGATTATCGAGTATACCGTAGGCCAGCGCAGCGGGTTAGGAATTGCCGCCGGCGCGCCGTTGTATGTGGTGGCGTTGGATGCGGCCTGCAATCGTGTTATTGTCGGCGGACGTGCGGACATGCGCGCCGCCGCGCTGACCGCCGTTGAGGTTAATTGTTTTCAGGAACAATGGCCGGAACGATTGAGCGCGAAAATCCGCTATGGCCAGCCGCCGGCTGCCTGCCGTGCGGAGCGTCTATCGGCGAATCGGATGCGGGTGATCTTTGTGCATCCTCAGGAAGCAGTGGCGCCCGGCCAGTCGGTGGTGCTCTATGACGGAGACATCCTGGTTGCCGGCGGCATGATCAGCGCCGTGGAATGCCGCGGCGCTGATGGAGGAGCGGGTGGCTGATGGACAGCGTTCGTACGAAACTACGGGAATTGAAAAAAAAACATAACGCGGTCATTCTCGCGCATAATTACCAGTTGCCGGAGATTCAAGACGTCGCCGATTTTGGCGGTGATTCTCTGGGGCTGAGCCTTGAGGCGGCAAAGACAACCGCGGATCTTATTGTTTTTTGCGGCGTTTACTTTATGGCCGAAACGGCAAAAATCCTTTCGCCGGAAAAAACCGTGATTATTCCGGACAAACACGCCGGCTGTCCGATGGCGAATATGATTACGGCCGCGCAGGTGCGGGAATTGAAACAGCGGCATCCCGGCGCAAAAGTGCTTTGTTATGTGAATTCGGCTGCGGCGGTTAAAGCCGAATCGGATGTCTGCTGCACGTCGGCGAACGCGCTCGCCGTAGCGAGGAATGCTTTTTCCGAGCAGGATGAAATTATCTTTATTCCGGATCAATATCTGGCGAAATATACCGCATCGCAATTGGCGCGGAAATTTATTTTTTGGAAGGGGTATTGCCCGACCCACGCGCGGATCCTGCCGGAACATATTCAGGCGCAACAGCGCGCGCATCCGGACGCGGAGGTGCTCGCCCATCCGGAATGCACGCCGGCCGTGACGGCGTTGGCCGCGAAAGTGCTTTCCACCGGCGGAATGAGCCGATATGTGCAGCAGGCTGCGGCTAAAGAATTTATCATCGCTACGGAAAAAGAAATGGTTTATCGCCTCAGCGTCGATAATCCCCGGAAGAAGTTTTATGCGGCCACCGATCAAGCCGGCTGCCCGAACATGAAAAAAATTACGCTCGATAAATTGGTGCGCGCGCTGGAGACCGGTCGCGAGGAAGTAATCGTGCCGGCGGAAATTTTGCCGAAGGCCCGCCGCAGTATCGAGGCGATGCTCCAGTATACGGTTTGACCAGAATGCGCGCGCTGCAGCAGCTGCGGCGTTGTTGTTCGGACATTTTAAAAAATAAGCTGTCCGCACGGAAAAGCGGCGCGCCGGAGGATGATGAATGTATGGAAAAAAAACGAGTGTATTTGGATAATAACGCGACGACGCCGTTGCATCCGCAGGTACAGCAGATGATGGCCGAATCCTTTTCGCTGTTCGGCAATCCGTCCAGTATGCATGAATTTGGGCGGCAAGCCCGCGCGTCGATCGAAGCGGCGCGCGAGTCGATTGCGGCGTTCCTCGGCGCGCAGAGCGACGAAATCATCTTTGTCGGCAGCGGCTCGGAGGCGAATAATACGGTGTTGAATTTAAGTTCTTGCTGCGCGTCGCACGAGTGCCGCAGCGGCTGCGACGGCAACGTGCGTATGATCACGACAAAAATCGAGCATCCGTGCGTGCTGGAGACGGCAAAATGCCTGCGCGAGCGCGGCGTGGATGTGCAGTATGTGGGCGTTGATGCGCAGGGAGTCATTGACGCCGGGCATCTGCGCGAGGTGCTGCGGCAGCCGGCGACGATCGTTTCCGCGATGATGGCGAATAATGAGATCGGCACGATTCAGGATATCAAGGCATTGGCGCGGATTACGCATGAGGCCGGCGCGTATTTCCATACGGATGCCGTGCAGGCGGTCGGTAAAATTCCCGTGGATGTGCGGGAGATGGAGGTGGATTTCCTTTCGTTTTCGGCGCATAAAATCTACGGGCCGAAGGGAGTCGGCGGTTTGTATGTGCGCAAAGGCGTGCCGTTTTGCCCGTTTATCCGGGGCGGGCATCAAGAACGCGGCCGCCGGGCGGGCACGGAAAACACCCTGGGTATTATCGGCATGGCCGCGGCGTTGCGTTTACGCGCTCAGGAAATGGCCGCGGAAGCTGAGCGTCTTGCCGGCTTGAAAAAAATTTTGCGCGACGGCCTCAGCCGGACGGTGCCGGATATACGGTTCAACGGGCACCCGGCGCAGGCGTTGCCCGGCACGCTCAATGTTTCCATTGAAGGCGTCGAAGGCGAAGCCGCGCTGTTGTATTTGGATCTGGAAGGCATCGCGGTATCGACCGGCTCGGCGTGTTCCTCCGGTTCTTTGGATCCGTCGCACGTGCTTTTGGCGGTCGGCGCTTCTCCGGAGTTGGCGCATGGCTCGATTCGGATCAGTATGGGGCGCCAGACGACGCGGGAAGACCTGGATTACTTTCTGGAAAAATTCGCGGCGATCGTGAAAAAAATCCGGGCGATGTCCACGGCATATCATCATAAATGAATCCGGCAGCGGCCGGTAGGAGGACGCATGAGCGATTGGGTATATTCGGATGTCGTTAAAGATCATTTTATGAATCCGCGCAATGTACTCGTCGATCCGGAGGTTTTTGCGGAGGACGGCCGCGGTGTAGTCGGCAATATCAAATGCGGCGATGAGATGATGTTCGTGATTAAAGTCGACAAGGAGAAGGAAATTATTGAAGATTGCCGCTGGAAAACCTATGGATGCGCCAGCGCCATTGCCAGCACGTCGATTCTTTCGGAAATCGTCAAAGGGATGACCTTGGCCCAGGCGTTTAATATTACGCCCAAAGACATCGCCGCAAAACTGGGGAATCTGCCGGAACATAAAATTCACTGTTCGGTATTAGGGGATAAAGCGCTGCGCGCGGCAATTAACGATTATTACCGCCGCAGCGGCAAGCCGGAAAAAATTCGGGAAGAAAAGGCGAAAATTATTTGCCAATGCATGAATGTTACGGACCATGAAATTGAGGATGCCGTCCTGGAGGGCGTGCGTTCCTATGTCGCGCTGCAGGAGCATACGAAGTTAGGCACGGTATGCGGCCAGTGCCGTGAAGAAGCGATTCGCCTCATGGATACGTATATTCAAAAACATTTTCTTAACGGCTGAGCGGCAGGAGCCGCCGAAAAATATTTTTTGCAGCGCGGTGCGTTTAATGAACCCGGCGAACGGCGGCCTGACCAGGGGGGGGGTATGTTCCGCGTTTGTTCAGCCTGCGGGAGCAGGTATGTCATCGATCATCTGGAAGCGGATTGCCGGTTTATGCGTTCCTGCCGTGATTACGTGGGGAAGTTGCGCGCCGCCGCGCCGGGCGCGGCAGAAGAAATCACGTATCGGCAAGTCGGTCATGTTGTAACCAATGTGGTTAAAATTATTGATGTGTTGTGCGAGGCGAGCATTGCGCGTACGGCCGAATTGACCGCTGCGGATACGGCGCTGGAAAGCGCGTTTGATCAGTTTTTTGACTATCTCCAGCGCTTGCTGCGCGCGGCAACGATGCGGTGCCTCATCGTTGCCCGCCGCCTGGCGGGCAAGGTTGCCGGTTTTTTTCGTGCCCGTTCTCCGCGGGAGGATGTGGATGTCTCATGTGCGCAGGCAGAGGCTGTTTTGAATGCGTTGGGCTTAACCGCGACTTTGGACCGCAGCGATGATTTTGCTGAAACGACGCGGTGCCGGAGCGCCTGGCCGCTGGGGGCTGCCGGTGTTGTGGCGGCGGCTATGCTCGCGGAGGTATGCGGCAGCCGATGGGCAAGCGGCGTGCTGGCGGTTTGCGGCACCGTCATGCTCCTGGGGTATGCGCTTCTGTATTTTTCCGGCTCCGGAAATCGTCTATTCAAGACCCTCATGGCCGTCGATACGTTGTCCCGGCTGGAGTTCCGCCGCGAACCAACCGGTACGCGCGAGCGGCCGCGGGATTATCCGTGAAACAGTTTCTTGTGCTGATGATTTTTTTCTGCCCGGCTCTGTTGCCTATCGCGGCGAGTTTCGGCATGATTGCTTCGGCGGCGCCGCACGCCGGCGACCGTATTTTGGTCGTCGCGCCGCATCCAGATGATGAAATCATCGGTTGCGGCGGTATTATTCAGCGGGCGGCGGCGATGGATGTGCCGCTGCAGATAGTTTATTTGACAAACGGCGATAATAACCAGTGGTCGTTTCTGATGTATCGAAAACATCCGGTGGTCGTGCCGGCAGCCGTGAAGAATATGGGGTTGGTGCGCTGCCGCGAAGCAACCGCGGCGATGCAGTATCTCGGCGTCCCGGCGTCCCGGCTGATTTTTCTCGGTTATCCGGATTTTAAAACGTTAACGATATGGAACGGACATTGGGGCGATCGGCAGCCCGCGCGGGGGATTTTTACCGGCGCCCGCGCCGTGCCCTACGCCAATGCTTTTCGTCCCGGCGCGTTGCATAAAGGCGAGGAAATCGTCGCCGATTTAAAAACCGTGATTCGGGAATTTGCTCCGACAAAAATTTTTCTTTCGCATCCGGCCGACCATAACCCCGATCACCGCGCCGCGTATTTATTTACCCGCGTCGCGCTCTGGGAGCTGAAACGCGACGGGGCAAGTTTTGATCAACCGGCGTTCTACCCCTATCTGATTCATTTTAAACAATGGCCGCAGCCGAAGCGGTATCGTCCGGAATTGCCGTTATTGCCGCCGTCTTTTTTTCAGGAGGCGGTGCAGTGGCGGCCGGTGCCGTTGACGGCCGGTGAAATTATGCGAAAAGAACGTGCGTTAAAAATACATCAGTCGCAATATCGTTCCAGCCCGCAGTATCTATTGTCGTTCGTGAGGCGCAATGAGCTTTTCGGCGATTATACGCCGCTGCGGCTGCGCGCGGATAACTCCGTCGCGCCGTTGCCGCCGTTCGCCGAGCGTGCGGATATGCCGCTGCCGGAATATTTGGAACAGGACGAACGCGCGGCGTTTGTCGGGATTCAGTCGACGACGATCTCTCGTCGGGGCGGCGACGTGTTTTTTACGATTACCTTGTCGCGTCCGGTAGGCAAGGCGGTGGGCGTCTGTTTGTATGTCTTCGGTTATCGCGATGACCGCGAGTTTGCGCGCATGCCGAAAATTCGTATTTTTGTCGGCGCGCTTCGGCATATGGCCGTCGATCAAAAACGAAAACTGCCGAAGCATGTGGTTAGTGTGCGCCGGCGGGCAAAGGAAATAACCGTGCGGGTTCCTTTGTCGGCGCTGCAGTATCCGGAAGGATTTTTCTGCAGTGTGGATACGTATTTAGGCGCGCTGCCGCTGGACTGGCTGTCCTGGCGGGTGGTGGAATTAGACGGGAATACGCATGATTCAAGTAATTGATGTGCGCAAAGCGTTCGGCGCGCGGGTACTGTTTGAAAACGTCCGGTTCAGCGTCAATGCCGGCGAAAAAATCGGCCTGGTCGGACGCAACGGCCAGGGTAAAACGACGTTGTTTTCTCTGATCGCCGGCCGTCAGGAGCCGGATGCCGGCGCGGTGGTCGTGCCGCGCCTCTATCGGATCGGATATTTGGATCAGCGGCTGCGTTTTTCCGAACAAACGGCGCTGGAGGAAGCCTGCCGGGGTTTGCCGGCGCATGAACGCGGCGAACACTGGCGAGCGGAAAAAATATTGCAGGGGCTCGGTTTTGCGCCGCCGGATCTGCGCGCGCCGCCGCAGCGGTTTTCCGGCGGTTTTCAGGTGCGCATTCAGTTGGCGAAGCTGCTCCTGTCGCAGCCGCATCTGTTGCTCCTGGATGAGCCGAATAATTATTTAGATGTGGTGGCGATTCGCTGGCTGGTGCGGTTTCTGCAGGAATGGAAGGGTGAGTTATTGCTGATTACGCATGACCGCCGTTTTATGGATAGCGTGTGTACGCATATTCTCGGCATTCATCGCGCACAGGTGCGCAAGATAGGCGGTAAGACCGCGCGTTATTATGCACAAGTCGCCCAGGATGAACAAGTTTATGAACGGACGCGCCGGCGGGATGAACGCAAACGTCGGGAAGCGGAAGAGTTCATCAGCCGTTTCCGGGCGAAAGCGCGGCAGGCCGGTTTGGCGCAATCGCGTTTGAAAATGCTCGAAAAGCGGCAGGCTAAGGAAAAACTGGCCGATATCGAAACAATGGATTTTTATTTCCCGGCGGCGCCGTTCGCGGCGCCGGTGATGCTGCATCTGGATGCCGTCGCGTTTGGGTATCCGGGAAGCGTTCAGCCGCTTTTTTCACAGGTTTCCTTTTCTGTGGGGCAGCGTGAACGTATCGGGGTTATCGGCAGAAACGGCAAGGGCAAGTCGACATTCCTGCGCTTGCTGGCCGGAGAGCTGGCTCCGTCGGCCGGCAGTATCCGTTTTCATTCGGAATTACGCAAGGGAGTCTTCGCCCAGGCGCAGGTGGATTTTTTACGCGAAGACGCGACGGTGCTCGAAGAGATCAGCAGCGCCGATCCGGACGCCGATGCCCGGCGGGCGCGCGCAATTTGCGCCATGTTGATGTTTCGCCAGGATGAGGCGTTGAAGCCGGTGCGGGTGCTTTCCGGCGGGGAACGCAGCCGTGTGGCGCTGGGAAAAATACTCATGCAGGCTTGCCATCTGTTGTTGCTGGACGAACCGACCAATCATCTGGATATGGAATCCAGCGAAGCGCTGGTGGAGGCGATAAAGGATTTTTCCGGTTCCGTGGTTATGGTGACGCATAACGAGTATCTGCTCGATGCGGCGGCGGAACGGCTGCTGGTCTTTGACGACGACGGAGTGCGTTGGTTTGAGGGGACCTACCGGGAATTTTTGGCGCAGGTCGGTTGGCGCAGTGAGGAATCAATTGCCGCGGTAAAATCGCCGGAAGAAGAACGGAGTGCGCGGGATGGGGATAAACAGCGGCGGGCGAACCTGCGGCAGGAACGCAGCCGGTGTTTGAAGCCGCGGGAGGAGCGGATACATCAGGTGGAAGAAAAAATCGCCGCACTGGAAGAAGCGCAGCGGCAGACGACCCGCGCGTTAATCGAGGCGTCGCAGCGGGGCGATGCGGCGGCGATTGCGGAAACGGCGCGCCGACATAAAGAACTGCCGGTTCAGATTGACGAGCAGTATGAAATTCTCGACCGTCTCACGCAAGAGTTTGAAGCGGCGCAGGCGGATTTTGTGCGGAAGTTTGCCGAGCTGGATTCGGACGGTGCGCCGGCCCGCGTATAGCGGCGGCGCAGCCGTTGCCTCGTCTGCACGCGCGTTATTTTTTAAAAGGATTGAGCCAATGCAGGTAACGTGGTTGTTCGACATCGCCTATTTGTTTTTGGCAATTATCTATGTGCCGGGATTAGCGCTGCGGGGGCGGCATCGCCGGGGATTTTTGCAGCGCTGCGGCATTTTCCCTGCGGCAGTGCGCGAGAAATTGCGCACGCGGCGGCCGTTGATCTGGATGCATGCGGTCAGCGTGGGAGAAATTAAGGCGGCGGCACCCTTGGTGGAGGGCTTGCGGCAGGAATTCCCGGAGCACGCGTTGATTATTTCGCC
>JAMWCB010000020.1 GCA_023819605.1 Candidatus Omnitrophota bacterium | reverse complement strand
CCGGCCTGAAGGCCGACGACGGCTCCCTGCCGGGCGACGTCGTCCACGCCAGCATGACGCTGGCGATCGGCCTGGCGAAGCGCGGCGCCCCGCCCGGCGAGCACGTCGGGCGCCTCTTCGTCGGCGACCTGGCGTTGCCCGACGGCCTCTACGAGGGCATGGGCCTGGAGCCACCGCGGATGCCGGGGTTCGTCACGGAGATCGTGTCAGGCTGAGGCGGCCGCTCAGGGCCGGATCGAGCCCGCGAACCAGGTCTTGGCGGTGACGTAGCCGTTGCGGTAGCCCCCCCAACCCTGGTTGACGTAGAAACGCCGTGCGACCAGGGGGTACACGGGGCGACCACTCACGTCCTGGATCCAGCGGTGGCGCGCTGCGTAGCGGACGGCGACCGCATAGTGCTGCAGGTACCCCAGGCCCACCACGGCGGCGCGTTCGCGGTCGTTCAGCTCGGCGATCACCCGGTCGCGCAGGGCGTCGGCGCGAAAGCCGAGCCCGTTGTAGCTCGTCGAGATGCGCGCGTGCGAGCGGCCCGCCAGGTAGGTGGCGGCGTCGCCCATCTGGGTCGGGTAGGTGGGGGCGTTGCCGGCGAGGCAGAAGGTGGCGATGTACCCGCGGATCTCGACCGTGATCCGGCGGGGCCCGTTCTCCATGTGCTTCGGCGCGACCGCGTCGGCGCCGCCGGCCCTGGCGCCGTCGATCAGGTAGATGCCCCAGCGCGGTGTCCACGGGGCGACCCCTTGGCCGGCCAGGTAGTCGGCCCAACCGAAGAGCATCGCCCACGCGGTGGCGCCGCAACCCGTCGGGCAACCGTCCCAAGGGAACTGCGCGTACAGGCGTTGCGCGTCGTGAAGACCCGCGGCATCCGCGAACCACCAATCGCTCCACGCAGTCACGGATGCGGTCCCGACGCCGGCGCCGCCGATGGCTGCAGGCACCACGAAGAAGCGCAGCGTCTGGGACTGCCCCAGCGTCGGGTAGGTCACCGTCAGGGCGAGGGCGCCCTGGGGCGCATCGGCCGGGACCGTCACCTCGAACGCCAGCCCATCTGCGGACGGCGCGACCTCGACCAGCTCGGCTCCGGGGCCCGAGGCCTCGAAGGTTGCGTCGGCGAACAACCGGGCGACGCGGTAGCTACGCCCCGCCACGAGCCCCTCACCCGTGACGGCGACGGTGCGCTCAACCTCCCAGGCCGCCACGGCGTCGCGCCGGTCGGCCTCGAGGAACACCGCGTAGGAGGACGCGTAGCCGGCCTTCAACGACGGCCAGTCGGGCCAGTCATCGAACGTCACCGGAAACGCCATCGGCCCCTCGCGATCGATGCGGTGCTCGATGCCGGCCGCCGACGCGTCGTCCAGAGCGTCGGTGTCGACCGGCGCCAGATTATTCAGGAATATACCCAGTCAACCCGTCTGCAGGAATTGATTAATAAGATCCCGTTGTCGCTCGGCCAGCCGCCTGCCGACCTGCCGTTCTGGAAACAGGATACGTTTAAAAAGATAAACGGCGCTCAGAGCGAGGTTTCGCCGCCGCTTCCCGGCGCTGCGCGCGACGATGCCGCGGCGTTGAAAGCGGCGCTGGCCGCCGCGCCGGCGGGCGCGGCCGGGAAGACGGGTGCCCTGGGCGCTGCGGCGGTGCACGCGGTTACCGGGATGCAGGTTTTCGCGGCGGCGGCCGGCGCGCAAGCCGGTGCGGCGGGAATTATCGCGAAGGCCCACGCTGCGGATATGCCGGCGCAAACACACGCCGCCGAGCCGGCACAGCGGGCCGCCGGTGTGGTCAGCGAGGAAAAGATCCGCGCGGTTTTGAACGAATTGACCGCTGATTTCGCCGAGCGGAAAAAAGCCGGTTTGCCGTGTTTAGTCCCGGTTGTGTTCGGCACCTATCGCGACCGCACCCTCGATACCGCCGCGATTGTCCGCACCGTCGAACAATTGGAGTTTGTCGTGCCGCAACTACTGCGCGCGGGAATGGTCCCCGAGGCGGAAGCGGTGCTGGATTTTTACTTTGAGCAGACAGCCGCCGGTCGCCGGCCGCCGGCGAACGCGTATAATCGGTTTAACGGCGTGCCGCAATCTTTTGATGCCGTTAATGCCGCGGGTGTGATCACCAAGCCGGCATCGGAATCGCTGATTGCGCTGGCGAACGCGGCGTTGTCGATCGCGGAAGCCACCGGCAAGGAAAAGTGGTTCGAGTTTGCCGAGAATATTTTTGACCGCATGCTGGAGTATAATCCGCGCGTGGCCGACGCGCTGCGGCAGCGGCAGCCGTCGTTCGTACAGATGATCGCCGATTTGCCGCGCGGCGTATGGGCGTGGATTCAATCGTGGGTCGTCGAACAAAACGGACTCTGGGGATATTCGCACCGGATAACGCCGCAGATGCTTGAAAACATTTGGGATGATCTGCCGTTGCGCGAGTTCGGCGACGAGGCGTTTATTCGACAGCTGTTCAGTGCGGGCATCCTGATCCGCAGCGCCGATGAGCGGATGGGGCGGTTCTCGCCGGCGATGGCCAGCGCGAAGATTTTGGAAATCAGCTTGGACGGCATAGAAGGGATGACGCCGGAACAGCGGCGCCAGGCGCTGGCGCTCTGGCATGCCGGCGGGTTTACGGAGTTACCGCCGAATGAGCGGATTGAGCCTTTTTTACAGATAAAAAATTTGCCGGTTAATCCGGATTACTTCCCGGCGGAGGTCAATTGCAAAACCATGCTCCTGGCGCAACGGATCAACGATCTGGCGCAGCGGCTCGCGCGGGCCGCCGGCGCGCTGCAGGTGCCGGATTCGCTGGCCCGCAAAGCTTCTTTTATCGCGGAGCGGCAGCAGGGGTGGTTGCGACATAATATTTTTCCGGATTTGCAGGCGCAGGATCGCGATGCCGGTCTGGTAAACTCGGCATTGATTGACGTGTATAATTTACAGGGAATCAAAGTGCAGGGCAGCACTATAGAAAAAGTTCTGGCGCAGAACCGCTGGGCCACCGCTCCGGCAAGTTTATTGGTTTTTGAAACAGCCTATCGCCTGGGGGAGATCGACCAGGCGCAGTTGCAGTATCTTTTGGAACGGATGGCCGGCCATTTCCAGCGCAAGATCGGCAAAGAGGATGATATGTTATTCGGGTTTGATACTACGGTTTTACCGATTCACGCCGAAGCGGTATTTCCCGCGTTGATGGCCCGTTTCCGCCGCGTAGCCGCGCTCAGCGGCAGCGCGGAGATGGTCGCGGCAGCGGATGCGGCGTTGCAGGCATATCCGCACACGCCGGAGGATTTGTGGCCGACGGTCTATAGCGCGGTGCCGCCGTCACAGGCTCAGTCATCCCGCGGAATCGGTTTGGATACCGGCTTGCGCCGGCACGGCCGCGCCGAGCGCGTCCTGCCGCCGGCCGACTCCCGGCGCGCAAGCTGGCCGGCGGATTTAGCCGCAAGTATCGAGGGCCAGTTCAGCCGGCAGGGATATTTCCCGTATGCCGACGACGAAGCGGCCGTGGGCGCGGCTCAGGCCGCGGTATCGCGCCCGGCTGACGAGGCGCGGGCGCCGGCGGCGCGCCGCGGCGTGGACAGTCAGGATACCGTCGCTTACGGAGAACTTTACGGCCCGTTTTTTCCCGTTCTGCTGGCGACGCTGGCGATTGTTTTTTTACCGTGGCTGCTGCTTTATTTCTGGCGCGCGGTATTCGCTCCCTATCGCCGGCATGCGCGCCTGATGAGCGCCGGGGAATATGCCGGCGACCGGGTGTATTCCGATACGATTATCCGGACGATGTATGCCCGCAACCGGCAGCGCGTGTTGGCGACTGTGGAAGGCGGCGCGTATCCCGGCGGCAGTAAAGCCGCGCTTGACCGCCGTATATTCGACTCGCTGCTTCGCCGTTCCGACGCGCATATCGAAGGCGAATTTATGCATTATCGGATGGTCTTGCAGTCTATGATGCTCGCTTGGGTGCGCCAAAAAATGGCGGAGGAGGGTGCGCCTGTTTCCGAAGATGATCCCCGCCTGTTGATGAGCAGCGAAAACGCCCCGGAGAATCTGCAGGAAGCGTTGCGCTGGCTGGACGAGTGCGATGAGTTCTGCATGTTCCTGAGCACGTTTTTCCGGCAGGAAGTGGCTGCCGGCAAGGATATCCAGATGCAGGGAAAATTGGAAGCGCGGCTGCAAAACGCGGTGGCGCGGCTGAAGCCCTTGATGCAGAATCGGATGCAGGCAGCGGCGGCGCGAGCTAAGCGAGATACACAAGATCCGCAAGCTCAGCAAGATCAGGATACAATTGCAAAATACGACCGGCTGATTGAGCAGTTTTGGCAGGATATTTTGGGTATTGGTTTTCCGCTGGAGCAGCGGCTTGCCGCCATGGTCAGCGATAACTTGCACGTTCAAAATATTCCGGCGCGGGAAGCAGTTCGCGTGAATATACATAATCCAGCCCTGGTTGCCGAGGCCGCCGGCCGAGCTGTGGACGAGAACCAAGCGGCAACTTCGCTGGTTGCGGCATTATTCGCGGAGCTCTGGGCGCGCCGGCGGGCGCACTATATTACGCAGGCGCTGCGGGCGCCGCAGACCGTGCGCGTGGACGTGGCAGCAGTTATTCTGCGCCACCTGGATAAGCCGGTTGCGTTACAGGAGGCATTGAAAGAATTTTTCGGCGCGGAGCTGCCGGCGTTTGACGAGAATACGTTGCAGGCGGCCATGGATGCGTCGAAGGCACAGCCGTGGGATCTTAACGCGTTGAGCGCTGAGCTGGTCAAGGCGGTGTTTGTCGCGCTGGATATTGCGGCAGCTCATCGTCCAGCGGTCGAATCGGCGGTGCGAACGTGGGTAGCGGCGTATGCGCAAACAATAATCCAGGGAAATACAGACCAGACGAGTTTGGAACAGCTCGCCCTTGAGTTAAGCCCGTATTGCAGCCGCAAACTCACCGCCGCGGCTATCGCGCGGCCGATTCTGGAACAATTGTGGCAGGCAATCGCGGCCGGAAGCGTCAGCGCGCTCGTCGCGCCGAACCAGGCGCGGCGCCTGCGGCTTACCTACCCGTATCAGCGGTACGCGCATCTCGGCCGCGTATCGGGTGCGCGCCTGCAGGCTGAAGCGGCGGCTGCGGCACAGGCGGCAAAGCCCGAACAAGAAGGCTTTCAGCAGCTTAAAGATACTCTGGAGTCTATCGCCGCGAATCCGCAGGCGCTGATCGATGCGCTGCGCACTGCCGGGGTGCTCAATGCGGATAATATCGTGCAGCGTTATATTGAAAAATCGGACTCACCGCTTTTAGAGCAGCTGCCGGGTACCTATGCCGCCGCTAAACCGTTTATTGTGGAGTTTTTGAGCCGTATTCGGAATTTTCCGGCGCAGCGGCGCCGTGAATTCGAAGGATCGTTCCTGGATAGCCTGGAGGCTTTTGTGCGCGATGAGCGCATCAACTCTATCGCGCCGTTAAATGTCGAAATGGGTAGTTATTTGGATCGGTTGATTTTATTGCCGTTTGCCTATTTGGCGGCGCGGATGACTTTTTTGAGCAATTTAAGCTGGGCGGCAGTGTTTAAACAATTGGCGACGTCCTATCTGGCCGCATTCGGCAGCTGGTGGTGGCTGGGCGGGATTGTTGTCCTGGTGCTTGCCGCGATCGCCGTCGAATGGGTGGCGCACCATCGCCATGGCCGTCCGTCCGAACGCACGACTTGGATCGGGGGGGCGGTTCTGGCGTTTGCGGCTTTTGCCGGTATGATGATGGAAGCGTCCTTTTTCGAAGTGGCGTTTTTGAAATGGATACTGCTGGTGGTTCTGACCCTGGAAGGGCTGTCCCTGAGCTGGCCGCGCGTTCTGCAGTATGTTTACGCCTACGGCAAAGATTCGTTGCCGTTTATTGCGCCGTTAATCGGCCTGGCCATCGGCGGTTGGGTCGGCTGGACGGCGCTGTTTGTGGTGGGCGTGCTGTCGATGCGTTTGATTTATCGTTTCGTGATTCATCGTGACCAGAACCGCGCGGCTTTAACCGGGGTAAGGGCGTACGGGCGGGTGTCTGCCGGTAAGGATATCCTTTTTGAGCTTACCGCGGCGGACGTGCAGCGGGCGGCGGCGCAAAGCGCGGTGGCGATTTCTTCGCCGGAGAAAGTCCGTGAGGTTGTCCTATCGGTCGCGGATACGCATCGCTTCGCCAAAAAATCTTTGCGCGAAATGTATCCGGAAATCGTGCATAACTTGCTCGAGCAGGGGACGGTTGCCAAAAGCAAAATTGATGAGATAGATTCAACAGGCATGATTTGGGACCAGTTAATTGAACACGGTGTGCTGTCCGAGCCGTCAGCTACCGCGGCGCGCTTACAGCCACATTTGGATCAAAAAGAACAGATAGTCATGAAAATTGCAGGAAGTGATGGAAGAATTTTTGAAATTTTGCAAAAGTGCCAGCAGAAAGTAGTGGCGGATGAGGCAAATGCTTGGACCTTGGTTGAGCAGTTAGTTCCGGCGATACAAGCGCGTTCAAAACAAGTTTTCCGGGAAACGTTTTTCCCGACGGTTTCGGCAATCGATCCGCAGAAGCGCTCGCCCCATTCGCTGCTCGGGATTATGTTGTATGATAAATGGAAAGCGGCAATCGCCAAGCCGCGTCTGCGGGATATCGCCGTGTATATTGCGTATTACGGTTTGATTGTCTTGTTTGCCGGTTTTGTCGGCAAAGACCCGAATATCAGCGGCTGGTTTACCGATCGTTTTTCCAGTCCGCACTTTTTTGACGCGTTTAAAGTATTTGCCGGTGTCTATTCGCTCTATACCTTGATTTTTTACCAGGCGCCGTATTCGGCGTACCTGATCATAAATTCGGCGCAATCGATTGTCCGCAGCCTTTATCGCCGTTTTGTCGCGCGCGTGTGGTACAAGTCCCGTCTGGTGCGCGGGCTTTGGGGTTTGATTACCCAGGGGAATTGGGGCGCGTACGCGAACCTGAGCGTGGCGAGCGTGCGCTATGAATCAGTGCGTCAGGCAAAGCGGGTTCTGAGCAATATTGTCCTGCTCGACGAGATTACCCCGGCGTTGCAGAGCGCGGGAGCCGGCGGTATTACCCAGGAACAGGTCAATACCGCTTTAGCGGCGGTTTTGCGCAAGCGCATCGATGTAAGCAATTCGGCGCAGCGCGCTGCCATACTGGCGGAGCTTTGCGACTTGTTGAATGTGCCGGATGCGCAGCCAGCGCGTAAAGATGCAGAAAAGATATTCAGTGAATTGTTAGACGGGACGAAAAATCTGGAAGAGGCTACGAGTGCATTAAATGATTATTTTAATAAAACGACGTTCAACCCGTTTACCGAAGCGCGGCTTACCGCGCGGGCGCTTAAGAAAGCCGGCTTTGACGGCGCGGCGGTTTTTGCGGGATTGCAGCAAGACGGTTTCCTGGACGCGCATGGTCGTGTGCTGCCGGCGTTTTATAAAAAGGCTGGAGAATGGTTTATCGAAGTACAGAGCAATCCGCAAAATCTTGATGCGTCGAAGGTATGGGGGCAGGATACGGTTATTGTCAAGCTTGCGCCGGAAGATCGGCAGCGGTTGATTGATCTGTTGAATAGGGTTATTTCCCCGCAGATTAGCGCCGATGACTTGCGCGAAGCAATGATTAAAGGTATGGTCAAGGCCCTGGATTTGGAAGCGGATACGCCGCGTATTGCCGCGGATTTATTGCTTAAGAAGATTGGTCCTGATCCCGTTAAACAGGACGATGCCCGGAATTTTCTGCGCGCTTCGATCCGCCATGGCGAGCAAGCCGGAGATATTGTTGCCGGCCTGAAGAGTATGGGGATTGATGTTACGGAGGATTTGCTTGCAGAGCAGTATCGGGTGGTTTTGAATCAGGCCGCAACGCAGGCAGAGGCAGCGCGTGCGCAACAAGCCGAGATTGTCGAGGGTTTTTTACAGGAAATGGGTATCAAAAATCCTGAGAAGGAAATGACGGCCCTGCTCAGCGGAAAGTTGGAGAATTTGGGGCGGGAGCGAAAAATCGCGGTTTTTACGTTTGGCGGCGTATCGCGGATTTCCGCGGCATTGACCGACGGACGGGAAAAAGCGACGAGAAACGTGCTGGAGCATTACGATGTGCGCCTTAAGCAAGCGTCGCCGGAAATGGAGCATTTTTTGCGGGCGCGCGGTTTGTGGACCGCTGATCCGGCAGAGACACGGCGGCGGGTACAGCAATGTATCGACGCATTGCACAATGCGGAAATCGAAAATAATACGACCCTGGTGCACCTGATCCAGTTGCAAAGCGAATTGCTGCCGGCGCATCTGCGCCTGCGCGTTGACGACCTGGAGAAACGCAAGCGTGCGGTTCTGGGATACGAGCTGAGATTGTATTTTACGGAAATGACCGGTGCGGTCGGAGATTTGGACAATACCGCTAATTTTATCGACCGGGCGCAGAAAATCCGCCAGGTGGGAATGGGGCGGTACCTGCAGTTTATTATCAGCAATAATAAATATTCGGCGGCGCCGACAGGCAATGATCCGTTGCGGGTCCTGGATAGCCCGGCGGATGGCGTCCAATTGGCTGAACGCTATCAGCAGGCGGATTTGATTCGCTGGCTGGCTGGCGACGCGCAAGTGCATAACGACTGGACGCATTACGGCATGAAATCCGGCGGCATGGATTCGATATACATGTCGGAATGTGTCGCGGACACGCGGTGGTTTTTTATCGAAGACCGCAACGCCACGACTATGGATATGGCGCGGTATATTGAGGATACGGTCGGCATCGTCAATAATCGCAATATTTCGATTTATGTCGCCAATCGCGACACCACGGATAAATACAATCCGGTGGGTGAGTCGTCGTTCCTTGTGGAAATGGGGTTCTGTTCTACTGGGCCGGCACAGGTATCGACCGGGTGGGCTAATCAGAAAACAGAAACCGGATTTCAAAGCCTGCGCATGCACAGCTATGCGGAAGCGCCGGTAATGCCGCTGACCAAAGCGACCTACCGCCAGCAGCGGGCGCAGGGGGGTTCGTTTATGCGGCGGTTTTATAATAGCCAGTTCGGCCTGATCGGCTTTAACGCCAACGCGCCGCATCAGAGCGAAGATTACGCGGCGCTGCTGGAAACCGTGCATACGATGATTGCCATGGGCTTGGACCCGGATTTCGCGATGACCCAGGCCTATTGGACCAAAAAACGGGAAACCTACGATATGGGCCCCTGGCAGATTGCGCCGGTGCGCTGGTCAGCCGGGCGTTTGCAGACGATCAATGATTTTCTTCTGCAATTAGCCATGGAATTCAGCGGTCAAACCGTGTACAGCCGCGAAGCCGTGCGCAACCAGGGCCGTTTCTATATTATTATGCCGGTGGCATTGCTCACCGTACTGTTGCTGCCGTTTATGATTATTTTGGATTTGACGCCGTTCAGCGGTATTAACGCCATTTATTACGTGATCGGCCTGGTCGCCAACCAGATTTTAACCTTGCACGGCGCGCTGGCTTTGATGCGGGTGAAAGGGTACGCGCCGTTGAGCGGGTTCTTCGGAGCGGCGGTTTTGGGAATGTTCGCCTGGTCGTCATGGGGGCTTTTGTCGGCAACGCTGTTGTTCAGTATTTTGGGATGTTTCCTGGGCGGCTTCGCGGTTGCCTGGAGCCAATGGCTCGCCAAACGCCCGCGCGACGGTCTGCTCTTCGCGCCGCGTATTATCATCGAGCATGGCGGACAATTGAAAGGGCATAAGGGAATTACTTTTGAATTTCATCTTTCGGAAAACGCGCCGGATTCGCATGCAACCCCGAATGTATTTTTGAGTATTCTTTATTATCCGAAATTTAAACAGTTTCAGATTCTGGGTTCTTTTAACGATAAGAAAATGGAGCATTGGTTTGATATTTCCGGGTTGACTTTTTCCTGGCAGGTGGGGCTTGTCGGCATGATCGCGGCGGCGGTGGCGGTTTTGAAACTCGACCTGTTGAACGTGTTTATGTTTAAATTGAGCTTGATTTTCGCGTTCGGTATGTTGGCGGGCGCAAATCTGATGAAGAAAAAAATCGGCCAGGATACACGCTGGGGCGGCCTGGCGCGTATCGGTGGTTTTCTGGCGGCGGCCGTCATGTATATAGCCGTTTCCTATGGGATGATTTTTATCAGCGGCGGCGTCGTGGCGATTGGCGTGCCGCACGCGGTGATTATGGCCGGCGGCCTGCTCCTGGCATTGCTTGTGAATATTTATCCGGTGCGGCGAATTTTATATAACTGGGGTTATTACCGGCATATCGATTTGCCGAATATGTCGTTGGGATTATTGAAACGGCACGCGGATTTGCATGAAAACCAGGTGGTTGCCGAGCGTATCGTGGCTGGATTTACGCGCACACTGCCGAATATGCTGCGCGATCGCTTAGCCGCAGAACTATCGCCGGCGTTGGTGGCGTATGCAAAAGCCGGTGTAAACGGTGATAGAGATGCGCTAATCGATAGGGTGGTTGATGTGCTTGACGCATTTTTTCAAACAGGGAATATTCCGTTTGACCGCGCGGATGAAAATGTTGTAAAAATTTTGAAAGAGCAGATTAGCACGGGGTTGAGCAGCCGTTTGGGTTGGGAGCGCCGGAAGAGTTTTACCAGCGAAGAATATGAGGCATTAATGAAAGCAAAAATTATCAGCGATGATCAGGACAATCCGGGCTACGTTCGCTGGCAGGTCGACGATCTTACGCTAGTGGCCATGGAAACTAAGTTAAAGACACTTAGCCTGTCTAAATCGCAGCAGGATGCGGTGCTGGCGTTGTGGTTTCGCCAGACGCGCGCGCCGGAGCAATTGGCAGACTACGTGCTGCGCGTGCGCAAGATCGGGGTAACCGCGGAGCAGGCCGGCGCGGTGCGCAGAGTTGCTGAAAATCATGTTAAGGATTTTTATTTATTGGGAGGCTTGGAAAATGTTTTCTCAGCGGAAGAGTTGGTTGCTTTGGTCGCTAAGGGATTACTTTCTGCGTACAAAGATGGTAACGGCAAGGTGATTGAATATCAGAAAAGGCCGATATATTACTGGTCTGGTTTAACCCTGAGCGATGACGAAGTTCAGGAAAAGATAACGGAAGCAACGGCCGGTAAGAGTGAATTTAGAGAAAAAGTAAATAAGGCAATAGCAGCTCAGGGGCAGCGGTGGGATAGTATTGTTAGTGATTTTTCTGCCGTGTGGAATGAGTTTGGGGTGGCTTTGGACAACGAGATTCTTCGCGCGGTGATTTTTAAAACAAGCGGGCACTTGCGTACTTCACTGAATGTGGAGGATATAGCGGCGGAGAGTAAAAAACATTTATTGGCGAATTTAAATAAAAAATTTCGTTTAACCCATGCCCAACAAGGCGCATTATTTAAAGAAATTGGCGGGGAAGCGGCCATGATTTCGGTGTTATTCGATGCGACGCAGGCAGCGGCGCTGGCGCAAACAATTCGTGATTTTCTCGGGACGGCGGCAGAGCAGACGTCGATAGAGCCGTTGATTCATGAAGCGCTGCGCGACGCGCAATTTACCCAAAGCGCAAAGGTGTTAAATGAGCGGTTGAAAGAAGAAGGGCCGGAAGTGCTCAGCGCCGAGCGGTCGAGTGGATTTTTCGGCGCCATCAAGGATTTGTTCTCGCATCCGGAATTTTTATTCGTCAATCGCTGGGCACGCGCCACGCATGAGGCGGCGCGCGGTTTTTGGTCAGGCATCGGTATGCTCTTCTTTATCGCCCTGGTTCCCAAATCGCCGATGCTCGCCGGCACATTCGGCGCGCACAAGTTCGCCTTCAATCTGGGCGATGCCGAGCAATTTATTCTGACAACGATCCTGGCTATCGCCGGGTATGTGTATTACGGCAAGCTGGTTGTCTTTTTTCAACTGCAGTGGTGGAAGTACCGCGCGGAACAGATGCAAACAGCCCTGCGCCAGGAAATAGACCAGGCGGTCATGGCGGAGAAATATCCCTATACCCTCACGGAATTGGAAGCACGGCTGCTGGAAGTGGAACGGGCGATTGCCAATCGTGATTTTCGCATCATCAAAATCGCCGTGGAAGACGCGGATGAGTTGTGGAAGAATTATGACAGCCGCATCATTCATCAGGAAGATCGCTTGCTTAATCCCATCTATACGGAAGCGCCGCGGCCAAAGATTACGGAATTTTTTGCATACCTCGGGAAAGATCTGTCGAGCGTTTTTCCGTCCCGGCAGGCGGTAGCATACGCGACGGGAATTCTTTTGCTTGTCGGCGCGGTTGTGACGGTGCCCTTGTTGGTCTTTGCTTTTAGCGGCGCTTCTGTTATGCTCTGGTCAGGACTTGCTGTGCCGCTTGTTTTGGCGCTGATGGCCGCCTGGATGTTTTCGTTGTCGCGCCGGCAGCCGGTTCCATCGGTTGAGGATTCAGCCGGAGCGCAGGATGGTGGTTTAGAGCAAACACTTTTGGCAAAAGACGTTACGGCTGCTGAGGAAACAGCGCAAAGAGTCTCCGTAGAGGAAATCGACCGTACGTTGCGCGCGGCGCAACAGTATAATGAAGTAGCGCTCGATGAGCGGACGCGGGAACTGGTGTTTGATGACTTGAGCGTGATGAGTGAAGAATTGCCGCAACTGTGGCAGTTTTTGAAAACAGCTTTGACGGATCCGGGATTGATGGAATTTGTTGAGGGAATTGATGAGCGCAGAGAATTGAACGCAGAGATCCGGCGGATTGTTCCGCTGGTGCGCCGCATAGCGCGCGGGGAAGCATCTCCGGGAGTTTTATCAGTAGAGTCTGACTCGCTGTTGCTCAGCGATGGCTATCGTCCATTTTTGCGCATTTTGAGTATTTTAGCGCCGCGCGAATTCTCCGGCGGGTTTGCGCTCTCCGCCGCGCAGAATCAAGATCTGTGTGAATTGTTGGAGTCGGACTTGTCCGCGGATGCTGAACATGCGCCGGCGGAACACATTGCGCAGATTGCGGAGCGTTTATACGGGTCCGAACCGGCGGGCGAATTCCTTGACGCGATTGAGGTTTCCACAGTGAAGGATGTGTTGACTGCGTATTTAGGGAATGTGTATGCAGCGCAGGGGATATACGCTTTGGCGAATTTGAAGGGTTCCGATGGAGCGCCTGTGCTTGCCGCCGCGGAGATTGTGCAGATCCTGTTGTTGTGCGCGACGGTCAGCAGCGCGGTTTCCGCGGCGCCGAAGGATCAACCCGGCGTCCTTCTGCGGCAGGTAGTGATGAACTTCACGGAGGTCAATGAGGAAAATGCCCTGATGCTGCGGAATATTGCGGTGCGTGCCGGAACTGAACGCATTGTTGCGGTTTTGTCCGATCCGGTGCGGAGTGCGGCTTTGTTTGCCGGTGAACCAGTGGTCATCGAAGCGGGAATATCTCTGCGGATGACCTTGAATGATCAGGTCGCGGAAGTGACGCTCGGTGTTAATGCGTTGCCGCAGACGCAGACGGAACCGGAATACGTTGCAGCACAACAACCGGAAACGCCGGCTTCCGCAGAAGCTCAGCCGCCGGAGATTTCTTCAACGGCTGTCGCGCCGGAACCTCGGGCAATGGCAACAACCACAGACACTTTCGATATGCCGGTTCGTGCCACATCGCGTCGTTTTGATTTTGTCGAGCAGGCGATATAAACACGGTGGCATTTGAAATTTTTTTAAGTTACCCGCCGTGCGAAATGTTGCGTTTTTTTTCACGAATCTGCCCTTCTTTTTCTTGACACTCTGTACCGGCTATGGTATAGTTTATTTCGTGTCATTTTGGGAGTTACCGTTAATGTCGTAATTATTATTTCCATCAGTCGTTGTGCATAATATATAATTTTATGGTACGCTTAAAAATTATTTATATGACGTGTTGTCTGTATTAATACCATGCCCGGCCGGGCATGGTATTTTTTTTAGGCAAAAGGGGGAATACATGAGCGGTAAAGCGGTTAGGCAATATGCGCGGATGAGTTGTGCGGGAATTTTGCTGGCAATGCTCTGCGGCATAGGGGGATGTTCCGGTTCGGGTTCTGGGACGCAGCCGTCGGGGAAGAAAGAGCCGGCGAAAAAAGCGGATGTAGTCGTTTGGCATTGGATGTCCGACCGGGATGCGGTGTTCCAGGAGTTGGCTAAGCAATATGAGGGACAGACCGGGCAGGTGGTCGATTTTCAATTGTTCGCGCCGTCGGAGGCATATAGTAATAAGGTACGCGCTTCAGCCCAGACGAAAACTCTGCCGGATATTTTCGGTATTTTGGCGGAAACGCGCGATTTCGCGAGTTTTATCAAAGCCGGCTTTGTGGAAAATCTCACCCCGGCGATGGAAGCGGATAACAGCCAATGGAAAAAGGCGTTTTTTGAAAAAGCTTTGGCTATGGAAACGTTTGTCGAGGGAAACCAGTTCAATGTGAATCCGGGGATTTACGGCGTGCCGATCGATGTGATGAATATCCAGTTTTTTTACAATAAGGATTTGTTCGCGCAGGCCGGTCTTGATCCGGAAAAGCCGCCGCTGACTTTTGAGGAATTTATCGCGGTGGGGAAAAAATTGAAAGCGGCTAATATTCAGGGCTTGGTTAGCGGCTGGAGCGAGATTTGGATGATTAATTGCCTGGCGGATAATTTCGCCTGGAATCTCATGGGCCGCGATAAGATAACCGCCACGCTCAAAGGAGATGTCCCGTATTCAGACCCGGATTGGATCCGGGTTTTTTCACTGTTTAAAGAAATGCAGGATGCCGGTGTCTTGGCCACCGGGATGATCACCATGGTCAATAAACACGCGGAGCAGACTTTTGCCAACGGCAAGGCGGCGATCGCGTTTAACGGGACATGGGGAGTGAACGTCTATCGCGGTATGAATCCGAAATTAAATTACGGTGTTTTTCTGCCGCCGAAAATTTCGGACAAGTATCCGGTGGCGGTGTGGGGCGGGGCAGGATCTTCGTTTAAAATTAACGCGCTGTCCGCGCAGAAGGAAAAAGCCTTACAGTTCCTGCGCTGGATGACGGAGGTGCCGCAGCAGAAATTGCTTGCGGATAAAACGATGAATCTGCCGTCGAATAAGGAGAGTGCCGCGGATATTATTCCAGCGCTGAAGCAGTTCAGCGCGGCGATGGAGTACGCCGTGCACCCCAGCCAATTGCCCTACAGCGAGTTTCCCCGCGTGGTGGAGGCGATGGGCAAGGGAATTCAGCTGATTATCATCGGCAGCAAAACAACGCAGGAATTGGCGGCGGAACTGGTCGCCTTGAAACAGGAAGAGATGAAACGACTGGAAGCGAAAAAAGCGGCGGGGAAATGAGCGCGGTTCTGGAATTGAAAAAGAAATATACCTGGAAAGACGCGCCGGACATGCTCACGAGCTATCTGTTCATCGTGCCGGCCCTGGTGATTTTTCTTTTGTTCGGGCTGTACCCGTTCTTGCAGGTGTTTTGGCTGAGCGTGCACAGTTGGGACGGAATTTCCGCGGTGAAGGAATTTGTCGGCCTGCAGAATTTTATCGAAGTTATCCGTGATCAGTACTGGTGGCAGGCGATGAAACAGGCCGGTTATATCGCTTTTCTGGCCTTGACCTTCCAGAACGCACTGGCATTGATTTTGGCGCTGCTGGTTGACCAGGATATCCGCGGCGGCAATGCATTTCGGGTTATTTTTTATCTGCCGCCGGTTTTGTCCGGCATCGTCGTCGGGTTGATCTGGGGATGGATTTACGACGGTAATTATGGTTTGTTAAATAAGGTCTTGGAAGTTTTCGGGCAGGGGCAATTTGCCCGCGCCTGGTTGGCCGACCCGAAAACCGCTTTGACGTGCGTTGGTATCATTCATATGTGGAAAGGTTTCGGCTGGGGATTCGTTATTCTTTTGGCCGGATTGCAGGGTATTCCCCGCGAATTGTACGAGGCGGCGGATGTCGATGGCGCGGGCAGCTGGCATAAGTTTATGCATGTGACGATTCCGATGATGATTCCGGTATTCGTCCTGGTAATGATTTTGACGATACTCGGCACCATGCAGATATTCGATATTATCGCCTCGACGACCAACGGCGGCCCGGGGTACGCGACGGAGGTGCCGGTGACGCGGATTTTGGCGTCGATGCTCGGCTCGTCGCGGTTCGGCTATTCCTGCGCCCAGGCTGTGGTGTTCGGGGTGATTTTACTGATTATTTCGTTGACGCAGTTGCATTTGTCGAAAAAAATGAAGCAGGCGTAAGATGCGTTCGCAAATGTTTTATCGGGTGAAGCGGGGAGCATTTTTAATCCTCGCCTATACCGTCCTGTTGGCCGTTGCCGCGGCGTGTTTATTTCCGCTGTTGTGGATGTTCGGATCGGCGTTGAAAACGCAGGAAACGATTTTTAGCGATTTCAGCCTCTTTCCGCAGCAGCCGCATTGGGAGAATTTTGTCGTCGCCTGGACGCAGGCGAATTTTAATACCTATTTCTGGAACAGCGTTTTTTATACGGTGGCGGTGGTGCTCGGGTTGGTTTTATTCAGTTCCATGGCGGCGTTTGCTTTTTCCCGGCTGGATTTTCCATTTAAGAACGCTTTGTTTCTCCTCTTCGTGTGTATGATGATGATTCCTTTGCCCGGCCAGTTTGTCGCGCTGTATGTTTTGTTGACCAATTTGAATCTGGTGAATACCCGTCTGGGATATATTTTGCCGCAAATCGACGCCGGACAGGCTTTGGCGATTTTTCTTCTGAAAACGTTTTTTGACAAAATACCGAAAGATTTGGAAGATTCGGCGCGCATCGACGGCTGCAATAAATTGGGCATTTACCGCCATCTGGCGCTGCCGTTGGCCAAGCCGGCGATCGCGGTGGTGGTCATTTTTAACTGTTTGGCGGTATGGAATGAGTATTTGCTGGCGATGTTGATTTTTTCGGAAAAGAAGCTGATGCCCCTGCCGCGTGGATTGATGGTTTTTCAAGGCACGCATCTGACCGAGTACGCGCTGCTGATGGCCGGCGTTTCGATTACGGTTATTCCGATTATCGTGGTGTATTTAGTGATGCAGAAGTATATTATCAGCGGCATTACCGCGGGCGCGG
This sequence comes from Candidatus Omnitrophota bacterium, assembly GCA_023819605.1. Lineage (GTDB taxonomy): Bacteria > Omnitrophota > Gorgyraeia > B26-G9 > B26-G9 > JAMWCB01. The sequence continues at coordinate 7,365 of JAMWCB010000020.1, read as the reverse complement.
TGAAAGGGTAAGGGTATGCGAGCGATTGTGCGGGGATTTTTTCTGTCGATTTTTTGTATTGCACCGGTGTGCGCCGCGGTGCCGGAACCGGCGTTTGTTTTGACGGAACCAGGGGAAGAAATAGTCGATTACAGTAAGTATGGGGTGTTTCAGGGTATCGGCACGGAGAACTATAAATATAAGATGACCGATCCTAAAAAATTGGCCGCGGCGGTGGGCGAAGGTATTTTTCCGAATACTACCGGCGTGCGGAATAATCCTACCTATAAGCAGTATATGAAAGATAAAAAATTGGACGGCAGCCATTGGTCGTTCGTCGGTACGCACGATAAGCAGGCGGATTATTTTCGCTGGGCGACGGCCGCGGAAGACCCGGGGGTGAAATTGTATTTTACCGGTTTGGCGCTGGAAAATGCCGGGCATATCCGGCAGGCGATCAAGGCGTATTACGCGTTGGTCGTGCAGTTTCCGTCCAGTGTCGGGATTACCTTTTGGGGGACTCCCTGGTACGTCGGGCCGGCGGCGATGGATAAAATCGTCCATCTTACCCAGACCTATCCGGAATTGGGGATTACCTTAGCGGACGGGTATATCGCGGTGAAGAACCGTTACGACGACGATAAGAAGAACGACGCGTTTGTCGTTAATCCGGGCAAGCTGGTGCAGTGTCCGCCGGATCAGGTACGCGGCGCGCCGGCGGATTTGGCGAAATTGAAAGTGACGGTCGAGAAAAAGTTCGGAAAATCGATTCAACTCAAGCGGTTTGAGAACGGCCACTGGCAGCTCCTGGTTGACGGTAAACCTTTTTTTGTCAATGCCGTGGCCTATCAGCCGATTATGATCGGCCAGAGCCCGGATCTGGGCACAATCGAAGATTGGACGAAAATGGATAAAAATGCCAACGGCAAAATCGACGGCCCGTTTGATGCGTGGGTGGACCGCAACGGGAATAATCGGCAGGATGCCGACGAGCCGGCGGTCGGCGATTTTCAGTTGATGAAGGATATGGGCGTAAACGTGATTCGGGTCTATCACCATGATTTTTCCGCCAATGCCGAGGTTTTTCGCCAGTTATACGCGCAGTACGGTATCCGGGTGATGATGGGCGATTACCTGGGGATGTACGCGGTGGGGTCAAAAGCCCCCTGGATTCCGGGAACAGATTATTCCGACGCGGCGCAGCAGCAGAATATGCTCGAGTCGGTGATGAATATGGTGAAAACGTACAAAGACGAGCCGTGCATTCTGATGTGGGTTTTGGGCAATGAAAATAATTACGGCACGGCAAACAACGCCAAGGACCGGCCGCAGCCTTATTATCGGTTTGTCAACGAAACGGCGAAAAAAATCAAAGAAATCGACGCCGCGCATCCGGTGGCGATTTGCAACGGCGATATTCATTATTTGAATGTTTTCGCGGAAAACTGTCCGGATGTGGATATTTTCGGGACCAACGCCTACCGGAGCAAAGACGGGTTCGGAAAATTTAATTTTTGGCTGCCGATTCAGGAAGTGGCGGATAAACCGGTGATTGTCACTGAATACGGTTGCCCGGCATTCGGGCGGGGATATTCCTGGCCGGAAGCGGAAGAATATCAGGCGGAGTATCTGGTTAATAATTGGCAGGATATGATGAATAACCGCGCCGGGCACGGGGTAGGCAATTCCATCGGCGGATCGCTGTTTGAGTTTATCGACGAGTGGTGGAAGGCAGGGGCGCCGCCGGGATACCCGGATATCGTGCAGGACGTCATGTCCCGGCACCGGGGGCCGTTTTTAGACGGATGGTATTATGAAGAGTGGTTTGGGATTTGCGGCCAGGGTGACGGCACGGACTCGCCGTTTATGCGCAATTTGCGCGCCGCATATTTTCGGTTGCAGTCGTTATGGAAAGAGCAGTAAACTATGCAGAAAAAAATTAGACAGGTGTTGAATACAGTAATCGTGGGCGGTATGATTTTTGGTTTTTTTGTTCTGCCGGCGCCGGCGGCGGACAATGTTCCGGCAAAGCAAACGGCGGCGGAAGAAAAAAAAGCGGATACGGCGGCGATGCCGTTTATCGTCTATCGCGATAACGACGCGCCGGAAAATCGGTTTTATCCCACGGAATTTATGGGTGACGCCGAGTCGCTGCGCGTCGATACGGGGTGCGCGGAGCAGGCGCAGGCCGGCACAACCTGCGTGCGCGTGGCCTATTCCGGCGCCGGACCCTACGGCTGGGCCGGACTCTATTGGGTGAATCCGGCCGGAAGTTGGGGCGATAAAAAAAGCGGTTACGACTTGCGGGCGGCGAAAAAATTGACGTTTTGGGCGCGGGGAGAGAAAGGAGGTGAACATATCGCGGTGTTCCGGCTGGGAGGAGCATTCGGGATGTACATGGATTCGGATATCCATGGTGTCGGGCCGTTGACCCTAACCAAGGAGTGGCAGCAATATACGATTGATGTTTCTCAGCGCAATTTGAAATATATCAGCGCCGGATTCGGTTTTGCGTTGACGAAAAAATTTAATCCGGACGGTGGTGTTTTTTTCATTGATTCAGTGCAGTACGAATGAGCGCGGGCTCAGGGGATTGGACCGAGGTTGAAAGGAGGAATTGAAACATGAGAAAGGGATTGAGTTTGGCGATTATCGCAATGGTTATGGCCTATGCCGCGGCCGCGATGGCGCAGTCGGCAGATGATCAGTTGGCCGGCAAGGCAGTGGCGTTCGATGAGAGCGGTTATTTTTATGTGTACAAAGACGCGCGGAATCGTTCGAATCATTATATCCCGTCCGGCTGGATGGGCGATTACGGCGATTTGAAAATCAAAGACAGTTTTAAAGATAATCCGCAGTCCGGAACCACTTGTATCGAATGGACGTATTCGGCGGAAGGCAAGCAGGGCGCGAATTGGGCCGGCGTGTTTTGGCAGAATCCGGCGAATAACTGGGGAGACAAGAACGGCGGATTCGATTTGCGCGGCGCGAAAAAATTGACGTTTTGGGCGCGCGGCGCCAAAGGCGATGAGCGCCTGTTGGAAGTAAAAGTCGGCGGCATTACCGGTAATTATTCCGATTCCGATTCGGTGGGAATCGGGCCGATCGATCTGACCACGGACTGGAAGCAGTACGAAATCGACCTGTCCCAGGCGGATTTGTCGTATATTATCGGCGGTTTTTGCTGGGCGACTAACGCCGATTCCAATCCGGACGGGATGGTTTTCTATCTTGATGAAATCCGTTTTGAAAAGTAAACGGCAACAATCGGAAACATGCTCAGAGGGTAAGGGGTATCCCTTACCCTCTGTTTCCTCTTTCAGGAGAGCACAGGTAATGAAAAAAGGAATTTTAGTTGTGGCGGCGATTGCCGTGTTATTCGGATGTATGCCGCGGAAAATGCCCCACGTGGAAAAACCGTGGGTGCGGATTGAAAAAACGGCCGCGGGGCATTTTCAGATGTTCGTCGCCGACAAGCCGTTTACGGTGCAAGGGGTATGTTACGCGCCGATACCGATCGGCAAGAGCCATTTGTTTAATTTCCCTTCCGATCCGGCGAAGCCGTGGATGGTCGACGGGCCGTTGATGCAGGCGATGGGGGTCAATACCATCCGATTGTATACGCCCGGCGACGATTGGCCGGCCTGCCGGGCGATGATCGAAGAATTGTATGCGCAGTGGGGCATCCGGACGATTATGGGCCATTCGCTGGGTTTTTGGGATTATCCCCCCGCGAATTACGCGGAAGAGGAATTTCTCGTTAAGGTGACCGAGGATGTTTTGCACATGGTGGATTTTTTTAAAGATTCGCCGGCGATACTTTTTTGGAATTTAGGCAACGAAAATAACTATAGCTTTGATGGGCGGGTCAACCCCTGGAGCACGCCGGAAATCGACGCGTTGCCGACGTTCGGCGAGCAGAGCGACGAGCGCGCGCGGTTATACTATTCGTTTATTAACGCGTTGACGAAAAAAATCAAAGCCGCCGACCCCAATCATCCGGTGTCGCTGGGCAACGGCGAGACCGTCGGTTTGAAGAGCGCCGCGGAATATTGCCCGGATGTGGATATGATCGGCGCGATTGTCTACCGCGGCAAAGTGTTCGGAAATTTTTTTAAGGAAATAAAGCGGAAATTCGATAAGCCGGTGGTGCTCACGGAATTCGGCTGCGACGCGTTTAACGCCGTGACGCAGAAAGAAGACCAGAATAATCAGGCGATTTATTTAAAAAGCCAGTGGTTGGATTTGGAGACGCATTTGGCCGGCGGCACGGGAGAGGGGAATTGTTTAGGCGGCGTTATCTTCGAATGGACGGACGAATGGTGGAAGACCTCGGATTCGAATCGGGACAGCTGGCTGGTCCACGATACGGAAGCCGGCTGGGGAGTGGGCGCGTTCGCGTTCGACGCGAAAGCCGGCAAGAATATGAATGAAGAATGGTTCGGCATCGTCGCGATAGCGCCGGAATTGGAACAGGGCGTCAATAAACGGATGCCGCGCAAAGCGTATTATGTTCTGCAGCGGTTATGGACGATCGACAAGGCGGCGCGCGCGGAAGAGGAAAAAGCCGCCGATCGCCGGCCGCTGCGGGGGCAAAAAATTCAGTAGCGGTATGCTCGCCGTGCGGGCAACCGCGGAAGCGCGAACGTAACGAGCGCGGCGACCTGGCCGTTTTTCCTGCGGCAGGGCCGCGCCGCCGCGCGGGAGCAATGGCGCGGCGGCGCGGAACAGGGTCGTGCGCGCGCACAGCGGCAGCGGGTGATTTGACGGTAAAGAAGGGCAAGGGTGTGAAATGAAGAATAGGGTATGTATGGCGGCAATCGGCGCGGCGCTCCTGATCGCCGCGGTCGGTGTCCAGGCTGCGGATACGGCGCAGGACAGCTTGGTGCAGGACTTAAAAGTGAAGAGCGCGGCATTATTGGACGCACACCAGTATACGGAGTTGTTGGCGTATCTGGCGGAGCAGAAGAAAACCCAGGAGCCGCAGTATCAATCGTTAATCGCGTATTATGAAGTAATGGCCACATCGCTGTATTTGGATTATCTGGAGCAGCAGGAAGACTGGAAAAATTATTACGAACAGATAAATACGCTCAATCCCCACATTATCCGGGCGGCGCGCGATTTTGCCGCGGCGGCGCCGGATAGCGAATTGACGGTGTACGTGCAGTATTTTGCCTGGAAGGCGCTCCTGCGCGAGGAAGACGAGGCGGAGGCCGGCGCGTTCGAGAAACTGGTGGAACTGCTTGTGCGCCAGGTCGAGCGCAGCGCGGATGTGGGGTTGCTGAAAACGATCGCCGATACGGTCAATCGCGACGCCGGTATGGAACGGTTTAACCGTATTTACGATGAGTACGCCCGCTTCCTGCAGGCGAAAAAGGCGACGGCGCAATCCGTTGAGTATTTAGCGGCTATTGCCGCCGAATATTATCGGGAGAATTTCGATGAAACGGCGTTGGCCATTTACCGGCACTACGTATCTTTGGTGTACGCGGCGTATCCGCGCCAGGAAGCCGTGAAAAAAATTTTAGCGATCGCGGATTTATTCCGCCACACCGGTTTTGTGCGCGGGCGGGCGCCGGAATTTGCGGAGGAATTGTACGCCGGGCTGCACAAGGCGGTCGGAACGGCGGCCTTCGATGCGGCAGCCGTGGTCAAACGGGCGTTTAATGTGGAAATGATCGGCGATTACGCGCAGGCGGTCGGTTTGTATGAACATTTTTTGCAGGCGTTCCCCGCCGATGCCGCGGCGGCGGAAGTCGTAAGCCGTTTAGGGGTTATCGCCGTGTATCAGACGCGTCAGCCGGATATCGGCGCCGGGTATTTTGACCGGGTCATTCAGCAGCACGCGGCGTCAGGGTACGTGGCGTTCGCGTTATATCAGCGGGGGCTCCTCGCGCAATGGCAGGATGATGCGGCGACAGCCCGCCAGTGTTATGCGAAGCTGGCCGAAGCGAAGACAGTATACGCTGCGGAGGCGCAGAAACGCCTGGAGGAATTGAATACGGGTGCGCCGTTAGCCGCCGCGGTTAAAGATTTTTTTGAGCATCTGTTTAAGCCGCAGCGCGAGGATAATCCCCTGGAATTGACGCTGCGGGTAGATCCGATGAAAGGGATGACCGGCCAAGCGGTGGATATTTCTGCCACTGCGCAGGATTTTTCCGCCGGAACGGTACAGCCGTCGTTTCAGTTCGATTGGTACGGCGATGCGGGTGAGAAATCGCCGGACGGCGGCGCTTCCTGGCAAACACAGTACGCTGCGCCGGGGATTAAAATTATCGGGGTGTGCGTGCGGGCGGAGGATACCGCTACGATCGCGTGCGCCGCACCCTGTATGTACGAGGTGCGGTTGTCCGGGGAGACGAGTGTGCGTGCCGGCGAACCGCTGCGCCTGAGCGCAGAAATATATCCGGAGGCTTTTGAAACGCAGGCATACCGTTGGGCCTGGCGGATAAGCGGTCCGGAAACGGTGATTGAACAGGGGCCGGAAATTACGCTGCGTTTATCCTCGCCGGGCGCGTACGCGGGAGAAGCGGTTATCTATGACGCCGATCGCATGGTCGGCCGGCGCGCATTTACGGTTACGGTCGGCGCGCCCTAAGCGCGGCAGCGACAGCCGCCGCACCGGGAAAGGCCGGTATGAATACAGCGGATCCGAATAACCGCCGAAAATTTATTCGCCTGTCCAAAATATTCCCGGTGGAGTTTATGCTTATCGACGCGCACGCGGTGCCGCAGAGCGCGTTGCTGCAAGGCTTTACCCGCAATCTCAGCCGGAGCGGCCTGTGTGTGGAAATCAACGCCTTGCCCGCAGAAACCGCCGCGCGTTTGGCGGAGGGCTCGCGCAGCCTGCTGTTTATCAATGTTCCGCTGCATCGCCGGCCGGTGCGCGCGGTGGCCGCCGTTGTCTGGCTGCAAAAAACCGCCGCGCCCTATGACGGCAGTTACCGCTTAGGCATGGCCTACGAATCAATCGGCGCGCACGAGCAGCGCGCGCTGTTTCAGTACGCGCTCGCCGAGGCGCTGCTTCCCGCCGCCGGCATTTTTTTGCTCGGTTTTTTTTTGCTTGCCGGTATGCTCACCGCCCGCACCCAGGCGCGGAGAGAGCGGGAAAACCGCGTATTGGTATCCCGCCTGCAGGCGCTTGCCGACTACGAATTGTTTGTGCAAGATCATCTGGCCCAGACGGCGCTGCAATTGGATTCGGCGCAGCGCAGCGCCCGGGAGTATGCGCAGGAGATTACGCGTGTTCAGGAGGCATTGCGCATTGCCTCTGAGCGCCGGGCGGCGGAGGCTGAGCGGAAAAATGCCGCGCGCATAGCGGCGTTAAGTGCCCGGATTAGCGAATTGGAACGCGCGCTGGCCGCCGCGCGGCAGGAGCAGCAG
>JAMWCB010000152.1 GCA_023819605.1 Candidatus Omnitrophota bacterium | reverse complement strand
GATTTTACAAACGTACCAACACCCGGACGGCTCGATTATCATCCCGGAGGCGCTGCGGCCGTATATGGGGAGCGCGGACATACTCCGAAGGGCCCAATAATTTTCGCTAAAAAAAACGGCATATGTTAACGCTGTACCGGACCAAACAATGCCCGCGGTGCATTACGATCACCAGCGCGCTCGAACAGCTCGAATTCGCGCGGACCGCAATTGTCATTGAAAACCGCACGGCGTTGCGCCAGCGCTTTCCCGCGGTAAAACAGTTCCCTGTCCTCGTTGACGAAGGGAAAATATATGCCGGAGCGAATGCCGTGCTCACACGTTTGACTGAATTGCAGGAATTGAAAGACTTGTGGTATAAATTTCAATCCGACGCCTGTTATTGCGACGAAGAAGGCAACGTCATTTAATGGCTAAACGTTTTATAAAATGGCTGATCGGTATATGCCTGCTGCCGGCATGCCTGGGATTAAGCAGCGCGTTTTTTGTGCTGCTCACCCGCCTGCGGTTAGGGCGTTCGCAATTATTTTTCCTGGGGGGCATCGCGGTATATACGGGCATACAATTTTTTCGGCAACGCCCGCCGCGGCTTACCTATGTCATCGGCCATGAAACAACGCACGCGCTTGCCGCTTTGCTCTGCGGCGGACACGTCAAATCCATTCAAGCTGCCGAACACGGCGGCGCGGTGCGAACCACAAAAACAAATACGCTGATCTCCTTGGCGCCGTATATCGTGCCGTTTTACGCGCTGCTGCTCAGCGGGATATTTTTTCTTCTCCGCCGGCTCGCGCCGGAAACGACCCGTTTCACCGACGCGTTTCTCTTTCTGCTCGGCGCCAGTGTCGCGTTTCACCTGTTCATGACCGCCCATAGCCTGCGGATCGAGCAGCCGGACATTCTCGCCCACGGACAGCTCTTTTCTTTTTCGTTTATCTATGCCGTGAATATTCTCTGCCTGGCGGGCGTGCTCTGCGCGGTTTTTCCGGACGGCGATTTTATGCAATTTCTCCGGCTTGCCGGCGCGCATTTGCGCGCCATGGGCGCCTGGGCAAGCGGTTTATTCGCCGGCGGCCCCTCATAGAAAATCCAGCGCGTTCAAACCGAGCGACACGGGATCGACCATTTCGGCAATCGTCCGCTCTTGCGCCGCAGCGCTCAAATGCACCGAAGCCGGCGCCGCCAGCAGATTCCCCTGAGGATCACTAATGATTTTAATATCCGGCTGCAGCAGCGACTGCGGCCGCGCGCGCACGGTTATCGCCAGCTCGCCGGTATTCAGGCGCACAAAACTGCCCGGCGGATAAATACCCATCATCTGAATAAAAATTTTAAAAAACTGCGGGTCGAAATCATTGCCGATCAGCCGCACCATAATCGCCAGCGCCTTATCCGCCGGCAGCGGTGTTTTATACACCCGCCGGGAGGTTATCGCGTCATAAATATCGCAAATATTCACGATGAGCGAAAACGGATGCAACGTGTTATGCCCGGGGATTTTCGGATAGCCGGTCATATTAAAACGCATATGGTGCTGCAAGGCGATCAGAATGGACAGGCGGTCGATATTCTTCTGTTCTTCCAGGATTACCGCCCCGAGCATCGGATGCTGCTGCATAATCTGCCATTCTTCGTCATTAAGTTTTTCCGGTTTATTGAGAATTTCCACCGGGATACGGGTTTTGCCGACGTCGTGCAAAATAGCCGCGCGCGCCAATTGCTGCAGCAGCGCCGCGTCGTCGAAAATCGCCGCCGCCACGGTCACCGCAAGAATCGCCACGTTTGCCGAATGCGTAAAGGTATACTCGTCGTAATTGCGCAGCGAGGCTAGCGTCAAACCGGTGCCGGGATCGCGATTGATCATCGCCGTAATATCTTTGGCCACCGTGTCCACGACTTCTAACGGCAAGGGTTGGCCGCTCTGCAAGGCGCCGTAAATAAGCTTATTCGCTTCGACACTGGCACCATAGGTTTTTTTGCCGGCAAGCCCCGCCGGCACCTGTTCATCCGTTTCCCGGCTCACGGCGCTATCCACGCGCAGCGCGGTAATACCCATAGTGCGCAGCGTCAGGCCTACCTGCTCGGCAGTCGGCGCCTGTGTCTTGTCATGGAGCAACTGGGCAAATTCGCTGACCTGCTGCGGCGCCAAGCCGCGGCACAACGTTATACGGGAAATGCCCTTCGACGCACATAACTGCACGGCTTTATCCGTCTGAAGCTTTATATCGTATAACGGGATACCGTCAAACGTAAAAAATCCTTCGCTGATTTCTATCGTCACTTCCTCGACGATCTCGTGCACCGCCGTCAACCGGTCGATAACCTGCTGCAGTTGCGCGGCGATATGCGGATGATTGGACGGGTACAGCGCCAGTTCGCTCAACAACAGCGCGAACTGTTTACTGAGTTCCTTAACACTATTTTTAAACGTTTTTTGGTCCGTCATTATCCGATAACTTTCAATTGTTCCCGCACTACCTCGAGAATCGCTTTATCTTCCGCCGGCAGGAAAAATATTTTTTTGCGCTGCTGCAATTCAACCAGAACTTCCCGGAATTGATTCGGATTTAATTTTTTCAACGACTGCAATGCGGCCAGGCGCAGCGGAACATCGGTGTCTTCTTTCTTTAAACACGTATCCTCGCCGAGCGCGATGAGCGCTACACGGGACGTAATATCCGGATAATTAAACCGGGCCATCAGCTCGACCGCGGCGACCCGCAAGGCTTTATGCGGGTGTTCTAAAGCCCGGAACAAAAAAGAAACCGCATCCGCCGCACGGCTATGCGCGATCAACGTCAGTGCGCGCTGCGCCAGAGGGCGGTCGGCATGAAACGTGATCTCCCATAAATACGGCAGCGCCACGTCACCGGAGCAGCTTTGAAACAGATCGATAAAACGGTTCGTGCCCGCGGCCGATTCATCCCGCAATTTCCCGTCATACGAACACATCGCCGCTTTCAGATGCTGGCGTAATAATTCTTTAACCGGGGCGTTCCGCGCCACGATTTCTTCCCGCAAATAACTTTTCAGCACTATCCCTAAAAAATTATCGGTAAGCAACATAAAGAGTTGTTTGAGCAACACACCTAATGCCTCGTCATCTTCCTGGCTCAGCGCGTGCCGCACTAATTTTTCCCAAAGCGCCGTGTTGATTTTATTCGGAGAATTAATGATGCATTTTTTTCGTTCAATGGGCGTCACCGATTCCGGGTCGGCCATCTGGGCTAAAAATTCAACCAATTCCAGCCCGCGGCCGAAAGCGTCCTTTTCCAGAAAAATACGTAAATAGTCGATCAATTCGTTCAAACTCAGCTGAAAAAACTCTTTACTGCCGGCCGTGCGCAAAAACTCCTGGACCACAAAGCTCATCTGCACGGCCGTATCATACGAGCTCACCCGCGCCTGCAGCGCCGTACGGTCATTGGTTACTGATTTAAGCGCTTCCAACCCCTGCAAAATATCGCTCTGCTCGGCCGCCGAAATCGTTCCCATGGACAGTTCTTCATCCTGTTCCAAAGAAAATCCGCCGGAAAACGCATCGCAAATTTCCATAAACAGCGGCCCGCTGCCCTTGCCCCCGGCATCGGTAAGCTTTTCCTTAAACACCGGCAGGAAACCCGCTAATTTTTTCCGGTCTAAAAAAAACCGCCCGAGCAATTTCTTCACATGGTCGAGCAGCGTAGCGACCTTTTCCGATTTGACGATTTTTTCGCTGACCAATTCCGCCAGTGATTCACTGCCGATCGCCGCCACCGCTTGTTCGAACACGCCGGTTTGCGCCAGGAACTCGTCCTCCTGATTGAATAACAGCAACTCCAGCAAATCACGCTTCTCAAACGCCAGGATTATATCGCGCACAATCATCCGCAATTCTTTTTCTTCGGAAAATTGCGCGTCATGTAAAACATTTTGTATCTTTCCGAGAAGCTGCAAAATAAGCTTATCTTCGGCGAGCGGCGATTTTTTTTCTTCGCGCAGGCAGCCGACCGCGGCTTTGAGCAATTCCACACACAAACTGGGATGGCGGGCGGTTGCGTACAAACGCCGCAATTGCTCGCGGCTTAACACCGGGCCCGGATCTTCGATCAGAAAACGGAAAATGTCGCTTTCCCGCAACTCGGCCAATTCCGCGGCATCGGACCCACGCGACCGGCGCACGTAATATTCCACCACATCGATATGTTCGGCGCCGTTTTGCAGCATAAATTCGCGCGCGCCGCCGACGGATTCTACCGTCTCTTCCGGCGTCGTCAACACGCACATCAAAGCGTGAATATCACTAAGGCTAACCGTCTGCTCGATGATTATCTGGCGGATAGACCGTTTCTGCAATTCCCGCACCAGCGTCTCCGCGCCGGCGACTTGGGCGCTGTTCAAACATATATCAAACGCATGCAGCTTATTTTCAAAAATACGCAAGATAATCTGTTGCTTTTCTTTAATCAGCACTAACAGTTCGGAAAAAAATTTTTCGATAATTTGCTGAAGCATGCTATGGCCGGGCGGATAGAGCTGCACCCCCTTCAGCAAACCCATGAATTGGCCGACGAAATGGCTGGCCAACCGAACATCCGCCGGATTATCGGCTTTCTTAGCCGGCTGCGGTACTGGATTGATCGTTACATCCCCCATGATCTTGGCATTATTATAACAAAACCCTCCCGCGTGCTCAACCTTGATTTTTCAAGGCACGTATGCTATTGTTAACAACAAGAAAACAGCCTGCTAAATAGTGCGGCGGGGCAAGCGGAGTTTATCCCTCCTTGGCGGGACGGTCTAGATAAGGCGGCGGTCTTGCGTAGCGAACAACGTGAGCACAGTCCCGCCGCAATGTTCCGGACTCGCAGAACGTGGCGGGAAAAACCGTTGTATATATTTTTTGTCACAGCTGTCCGGTAAAAGTTTTAGACAAAAGTTAACTGTTGTTCACGGCAATCTAAACGGCGAATGATTTCAGTGCTGCTGCGGAGAATATCAATCAACG
>JAMWCB010000151.1 GCA_023819605.1 Candidatus Omnitrophota bacterium | reverse complement strand
AATACCTGGCAAAAGTCACGCAAATTCAGCAATGGATGAATAACCAGCTGTCCACCTTAAACGATTTTTCAATGGGGTTATATTCAAAAAATTCTTCGTCATCTTTATTATAGGCACGTGGAACTGACAATTTTGTAATCGGAATATCTTGCCGTCTTGGCGAAGTGTCCGTGGTAAGATGAAACAGCATGGGAAATTTTTTCCCATGCCGTTTTTTGATGTCTTTCCTTCCCCGATCAGTAGAATATATTTTGTACTTGTCTTCCGATGATTCAGGCAATAAGCTCGGTGGGGCGTTTGTCTTGGCATGTTATTTGCTTAATAATAACAGGATGAACGAAGCTGTCCTATCCCCGGGCAGCGCGAATCATTGATGAATAAGCGATAAAAAGGAGGTTATCCGTATGGCAAAGCCGCACAACGAATATGTATTGAATAAAGTGAAAACCGCCAGTCCGTTGGAATTGGTGGTCATCGCCTACGACGGCGCGATCGGCCATTTGGAAAAAGCCAAGGCAGAGATGACTGAAAAAAAATATCATCTGGCTGGCGAGCGGATCATTAAAGCGCAAAAACTATTGCGGGAATTGCGCAATGCGCTGAATATGGAAGTGGAGGAGATTTCCGGGAATTTATTTGCGGCCTATCATGTATTGGACCGACAGCTGAGCAAAGCCGGCAAGGAGAAAGACACGGCAATCATCGATGAGGTTATTAAAAAATTAGTGGAGTTGCGCGAAACCTGGCAGGAGATTGCCAAAAAAATTCCTTTATCCGAGCAGCAGCAGCTGAAAAAAGATAAAGATTTTAAATTTTTAAATAAGTACCAGTAATAACCGATCTCTTTTTTTTAAAGAAATGATGAATACTGATGACGCGCCAAGCGCGCGCAAACATAGAAACAGTTGATGGCTGAGGAGCCGGTAGCCGTATGGCCGAGTTGAGGATCCTTTTTTTTGCCTGCAGCGGCGCTGCCGCTCCGGCGGTGATTGCCGGGTTTGCCCGGGCGTTGGAACGCGCCGGGCATACGGTAAAAGTCGCCGATCCGGCGGTGGCCGCTGAGGAGAAACTGTTCCGTGCGAGTAATGATTTAGCCCAACTGCTGGAGGGTTTTGATCCGCATCTGGCGGTTTTATACGCCGTGCCGCGCGCGCCGCACTTCTACGACGCAGACGGCTTGTTTTGTCTGGACGTGTTGTCAATTCCGTATGTGTGTTTGTGGTATGATAACCCCTTTGTCTATCTGCAGGAATTAAGTCCGGTGCAACGGGAGAAATTGAAAAACAGTCCCCGCGCGCTCCAGTGTTGTTCCGATACTTTTTATATCGAGGAGCTGAGAAAAAACGGTTTCCGGCAGGTGGAATACCTGCCGCTGGCCGCTGACCCGGAATTGTTTTTCCCGGAAGGCGATGTTCGCGGTCCCGGTATTTCTGAATCCATGGAAATAAGTTTTGTCGGCAGTATCGACGACGACCCGGAACGGTTGCGGCAACAGCGCCGCAAACGCTGGGAGAAGTTTCCGATATTGAATAAAACAATCGATGAAATGACCGGCCTGAGCAACGGCCAAAGTTCTCTGGATATGGCCCATAAAATCAGTCGCCTGCAGGAACATCTGCCCGGGGATGTTTTTGCGGTGTTTTGCCGGACAGTGTATGAGGAAGCGGCCACGTTTGTGCGTATGCAGACGGTCGGCGCCTTGCAAGAGTGGCCGGTGGCGGTGTACGGCGGGCCGGGATGGCAGCGGCTGGGGCAGCGCGTCCAGTGGCGCGGTGTCGTACCGTACGGCGAAGCACTGCGCGCGGTGTATTGCGCCACGCGGATTAATTTGAACATTACCAGTCCGCAATTGCGCGGCGGCATCACGCAGCGGCTTTTTGACGCGTCTGCCTGCGGCGCGTTTGTGCTCAGCGATTACCGGCAGGATGTGCGCCAATTGTTCGGCGAAGCAATCGTCACTTATGATGATTTCGCGGATTTGCGTAAAAAAACCGCTTACTTTTTAACGCGCGCATCGGAGCGGCACGCCTATGCGCAGCAGGCGCGAGAAAAAGTTATGAGCCGGCACACCTATGCCGCGCGGGCACAGGCGCTTTTAGCGGCGGCGGCATCTATCCTGCCGCTGCGTGAGCCGGTGCGCCGCGGTGCGGGAAACGGCGCAGGAACATCGGTACCACAGCAGCATTGAACGCGTCAACAGCAAGGAGGAAGGAATGCCTACATCCGTATGGCGCGGCATCGAGCATTTTGTAGATGTCGTGGTAGGGAGCAACGCGCAGAGCCTTTTGGATATCGGCGTCGGCAAGGGCAAATGGGGATTTCTGTTCCGGGAATACACCGATGTATGGCGCGGGCGCTGGCAACGCGAGCAGTGGCGCGCGGTTGTCGACGGCATAGAAATTTTTACATCCTATATTCAGGAGCACCAGCGGGCGGTATACAGCGATATTTTTTTCGGCGACGCGCGCAGTATCGTGCCGCATTTGTTCGCGTATGATATCGTCATGGCCGGCGACGTCATTGAACATTTTTCCAAAGAGCAGGGGATTGCGCTGATTGAGCAACGGAAAGAGAAAACCCGCAAATATTTGATCACGATTATTCCGCTGGGCGACGGCTGGATGCGCGCTGTCCGCACCGAAAACGAATATGAATTGCACCGCGCGAAATGGGAGCTCGACGATGTCCGCCGACTCGGTTTTCAGTTTTATACGATATATCCGGCTCATGACGAATTGCGCCGGATCGGATTTTTTGTCTATTACGCGCGGCCGCAGCACTGCCTGGGAAAGCTGCAGCCGTTAGCGGCAGTGCCGGATCTTGCTGCGCCGGGTCACGAACCGGTCGCGGCGGCTTTGGCGGAAGCGTATATATGAACCTGTCCGTGAACGTCACTGCCGAATGGGTACACAAACTATCGTTGATCCGGATTATGGCTATCGACGTCGACGGTGTGTTGACCGACAGCGGCATGTATTACACCTCGAGCGGTGAAACGATGAAAAAATTCAGCGCCCGCGACGGCAAAGCCATTGAACTGCTGCAGGTTTGCGGGATCCGTCCGGTATTCATCACCGGAGAAAATAACGATATCATTCTGCGCCGGGCGGAAAAGCTATCCGTGCGGGAAGTGCATATGGGAATTAAGGATAAAGTCGCGGTGGCCGGGCGGCTGCTCGGAAAATACGCGCTCGGCTGGGAGAACGTCCTTGCCGTGGGCGACGATTGGCAGGATGTGCCGTTATTGCGGGCCGGCGGCTTTTCCTGTTGTCCGGCGGACGCTTTGCCGGAAATTCAGCGCCAGGTACAATATGTGTGCCGGCGTCGCGGCGGCGAAGGCGTGATCGGCGAAATATTGGCGCTGTGCGCGGCGGCGCGTCCGGAAATTGCCGCCGTGCTTGAAAAGGCATAAATGAGGCAGGGAAACCGATGGCGTTAAAAATTGTGCATATCGCTAAAACCGCGATCGCCGGGGCGCCGATTCGTCTGGTGCAGAGCCTGCGCCGATTAACCGATTATGAAGTGCGCCTGATTAATTGGGAACGGGAAAAGGATTTTGACAGCGATCTGGTATTTTCCGAAAATCCCGATCAGGCGATCGCCGTAGCCGAAGCGGCGGATATCATCCATTTGCATAATTTTATCGATTTGCGCACACGGCATTTCGCGCCGCTTGATTTCGAGCAATTGCGCCGGCAGGGAAAAGTATTTGTGCGGCAGTTTCACAGCCATCCCCTTATTTTGGCGATTACCTGGCGCCAGGAAATTCCGGCGGCGCAGCGCCGCGCGGAAATGGCTCGCTTCCGGGCGCGCCTGGCCAACGAGTTGCCGTCGCTGGTCGTCGGTCAGTTTCAGGAGCGATATTATCCGGATGCCTTTGTCGTGCCGAATCTAATTCCGGAACAGGAGCCGTTATATCGACCATCCGAGGAGCCGTGGCGCTATGGGATGTGTTTTACGCCAAGCAACGACTGCAGCGCCTGGAAAAGCCGCTGGAACACCAAGGGGGCTCCGGAAACCATGCAGTTGATGATGCGG
Organism: Candidatus Omnitrophota bacterium; assembly: GCA_023819605.1. Lineage (GTDB taxonomy): Bacteria > Omnitrophota > Gorgyraeia > B26-G9 > B26-G9 > JAMWCB01. The sequence goes on along the minus strand of JAMWCB010000151.1, from coordinate 1,012 downwards.
GTGATTAAGGCTACGAAAACCCCGTATTGTTTTCTCTTCGAAAAGCCCCTGTCCGTAGCGCTGGAACAGCGCCGCCAGGCGCTGGTGGTGATCGACGAGCTGGTCACCGGTAGTTTCCATCTGGCCGGGCTGGAAGGTTTATGCCAGGGGAAAGCTGTACTGGCTTTTCTGGATGAGCGCACGCAGCGCGTACTGCGTGAACTCAGCGGCAGCCAGGAATGCCCGTTCCTCAACGTGCGACTCGAAGACGCGTTTGACCCGTTGATGTATTTGCTGCGGAACCCGGACATTGCCCGGGATATCGGCCGGCACAGCCGGGAGTGGTTCGAAGATCATTGGGCGGAACGGAAGATGATTCAGCACTATATTACGGCGTATGAAATCTTGCTGCAGGACCCGACGCAATTGCGCCGCCAGGAAGTCTTCCGCATCCGCAACCGCGCGGACCAGTTCCGCGCGCAGGTATTGCCGGACCTGGTGTATCACGCGCGCAGACGGATGCGACGTGCATGATAAATGAGAAGGAACATATGGCAATAATACCAGAATCAACAGATACCCCGGATGCGATGCCGTGCTCGTGCCGTTGTGTGCATTTAGGGCCAGGGCCTTTATGGCAGAAACCGGATAATCAGTGGGTTACCGTAGATGCGGATGTCCGGTATGCCGACTTTTGTATTGACTTGAATAAAAACCCGGGATTGCCGTTCGCCACGGGGGCGCTGGATTTTATCTATGCGAGTCATTTTTTAGAGCATATATCGATTTTTTCTCTTTCGCCGCTTTTGAGCGAGTGTTTTCGTATTTTAAAACAGCCGGGTGTTTTTCGGATTGTTCTGCCCGATGTAATAAAAAGTATTGGAGAATTTATACGCGGCAATACCGATTTTTCACTGTTTCGCCGCCGCAAGCAACGGCGGCCGGATTTGACCTTATTTGAATGTTTGCGGGAAGATTTTATTTCAGCTTCATTGCAAAAAGATGTCTTTGGGGAAATGGCATTGGCGCATCA
>JAMWCB010000150.1 GCA_023819605.1 Candidatus Omnitrophota bacterium | reverse complement strand
CGCGCGGCGGCGGCAATTCGGACATTCGATCCGCGTCCGTCATACCTGTCTGCCCTGACCGCGCTTCTGGATAGCGCGTGTATTCGAAAAGCGCGGCTGAAAATTGCCGTGGACTGTTTATATGGGACATGCCGGGGATATCTGGATGAGCTGTTGGTGCGCTGGGGGCTTTCGCCCGTGGTGATACATGATTATCTGAACCCGTCCTTTGGCGGGCGGCCGCCGGAACCGGCCAGAGAGTTTATTCCGGAATTACGCGCGGCGGTTAAAAAAAACAAATTTCATCTGGGCTTGGCTTGCGACGGCGATGCGGATCGTTTCGGCATCGTCGATGCGGGCGGCGTTTTCTTGACGCCGAACGAGGTTTTTTCTTTGGCGCTGGCCTATTTGATTCGTACGCGCGGCGCGGCGCGTACCGTCGCGCGTTCGTTGGCCACGACGCATTTCATCGATGCGATTGCTCGCCGGGAAGGTCTGGAGGTGGTGGAAACCCCGGTCGGCTTTAAGTATATCGGCGAGGCGCTGCATGGCGGCGATTGTTTGATCGGCGGGGAAGAATCCGGCGGATTGTCGATCCGCGGCCATGTGCCGGAAAAAGACGGGGTTTTGGCGTGTCTGCTCATGGCGGAAATGGCCGCGCGGGAGAAAAAAACGCTGTCCGTGTTATTGCGGGAGCTGCGCGCCCGCTATGGGTCGTATTACGCGGATAAGATTAATGTACATCTGCGCCCCGAGCAGCAGCGCCAAGTGTTGAAAAAGATCGAGCGGTACCGCACGGCAAAAAGTTTTGCCGGTATGGCGATTCGGCGCCGGGATTTCCGGGACGGGTGTAAATTGTTGTTCGCGGAAGATCATTGGGTGTTGTTTCGGGCCTCCGGCACGGAGCCGGTGGTGCGCTGTTATTGCGAAGCGTCGTCGCGCGCGCGGTTGCGCGCGTTAGTCGCGTTGGCCAAAAAAGAGCTGGGGGTGTAGGCGCGCCGATGCGGTGAAGCGCTTGCATTTTAAAAATTTTTATGGTATGGTAAACACACATTGCGTAACGCAAAACCGCGGCAGTCATGGAATTAGGGCACGGCGGGGCGCGGAAGCCCGGGAAAGGAGCGGCAATGAGAAAAATTGTATTTAAAATGGTGAATGTGATTTCCGTGTATAAATTGTTCGCGGCAATGAGTTTTATCATCGGATTCGTGTTGGCCTTGTTCGGCGTGGGTTTTTTCGGCGAACAGGTGCATGCGATGCTGGAAACGATTCCGTTTATCGGCACGGCGTTGACCGGTTTCTTTGCCGCGATTGCCGTCGGGGTCATCCTGTCCTTGATCGGCGGATTGTTTTTCGCCATCGTCGCCGCCCTCTATAACGTATTTTCGATCATTATGGGCGGTATTGAAATGGAAATCGAAGATAAATAATTTGTGCGGCCATAGCTCAATTGGATAGAGCATCAGTCTACGGAACTGAGGGTTGGAGGTTCGAGTCCTCCTGGCCGCGTTTTTTCTTTGGCCGTTCTGCAACCGTTCATGCAAAATCGGTGGCTATGAAATTTTCCGTAAAGAAATGCGCGCGCGTTGCCGCAGGGGGGATGCTCTTGGCGGCGGTGTTTTTCTTTTTTACGGCAGTGAGCGTGCTGCGGACGATGATCGCATATGCGGATCATGATTTAGTTGCCACGGTCGAGTGCCGCGGCGGCAGCAGCGGGAGCGCAGGGCAATTGGTTGTAAACTTTGCGCTGGGACCGTTGCGCGGCCAGTGCCGCTCGTATCCGTTGACTGCGGACGAATGGGTTTTCGAAGGGCGCATTGCGGCGTGGAAATTGCCGGCCCGGCTGGTCGGCGTGCGGCGATATTTTCAATACGAACGGATCAGCGGCCGCTACTTGGATATAGCCCGGGAAAAAACAGCGCCGCGGGAGGTTTACGCGCTGGCCGACGGGCCGGATCCGCTGTGGCAATTTTTTTATCGCCAGCGCCGTTGGGTTCCCTTCTTAGATGCGGCCTACGGCATCAGCGCTTTTGTTCCTTTCGAGCCGGGGCATGTCTTTCAGGTGCATATTACCCAAACCGGGTTTCTGATCAAAAATATCACTCCCGCACCGCGGCGGAGTTGGTGGCATGTCGGGTGATGAAGAGTGCCACAGGTTTTCAAGCACCGCAGACAGTGGCTGTCTCAGCGCGCAAGCAATTTTCGGTTACTGTCAGGCGTCGACTTTTCCTGCCGTCTTGTGTTCCGGATTAGTATGCGTTACCATTAAAATACGGTTAGTATATAGAAAGTTGAAGTGGCGACGGATACCGTCTGCCGCAGATGATGTGCCGTGGGTAAAACCGGCGGAGAGGAAAACGGTTTGAGTATGAGAACGGCGTTGATCAGGGTATGGCGAGAAGTGGAGATTGACCAGGTGCGTAAACATTTGCTCGTCGCCGGGGAGTTGACGGCAAGCTGCGAAAACTGTCAGCATCTGGGAATTGATTTTTTTCGGTGCGGACAATGTCCCCAGTGCGGCACCAAGTTCGAATATATCAGCGTGCGCGGTAAAGATAACCGGCGGGAGGAATTGTCGTTGATCGGCCGCTTGAAAGAGAACCGGCCCGATTTGACGATCATCGATTACGACGACGTAAAACGGGCCAGCGGTAAATCAAAAGCGCACGATTTGCTCGGCGGCTGAAAATTAAGCCGCTTTCGTGATATTTCCCGACCGGATGCAGGCGGTGCACACGCGCGCGGTTGTGCGGGTGCCGTCGAGAACGATTTTGACGCTTTGCAAATTCGGCAGGAAACGGCGCGCGGTGATACCGGTTGTTTTCCGGCCGACGCCGCCTTTTTTCTTCGCCATACCGCGCCGGATAATCGAGCGGCCGGCATGCGGACCTTTGCCGCAAATCTCACAAAATTTTGACACGATAAACCTCCCAAGTACGCTTGCGTTTCTGTGGATATACTTGCCATATGCCCGGGTATCAGGGCGTGCTGTTGTGCCGCTGCTGCTTTTCGGCGCTACGCACAACGAAGTAACCATGAATCATAACACAGGTATACTTGTTTGTCAACCGGGCGCCTAAAAAAATTTTTCGAACGTTGTATTGTGCAACGAGATATGCTATATTTTATCGTTATTTTTCTACGGTTGATTCATTATTCTTCGAGTTAAGGAGTTGGTGTATGCGATTTCACTGGTGGCGGCGCCGGGGTGCGGTGCGGCTTGCGGTCTATGGTGTAATTTTATCGCTAATCTGCGGCGGCGCGGATTGTCGATCGGCGGAACTGTTGTCGCCGGAGATCGGTTTGTCGCAGGCAACGGTTGCCGCGGCATTTCGGCATACACCGGCTGCCTGGCGGGGCCATTCGCCGCAACATACCCGGCGCAACGAAGCATTGGCGGCACTGGTTCCGTCAGGTGCGGTTGTGTTGATAACCCAGAATGAAACAGGCACATATGAAGCGGCACCGTTTGGGGGGGGGCTTTTGCCGGCAGCACGCAGTAAAGATTTGCGTGCAGCGGCGGAGCAACTTTTGCAGCGCGCCGAAACACAGGTGCGGCAGGCGCGCGATGGTGGGGCATTAGATATACTTCTCGCAACAAAGCCACAGTTTTCTGCGTTATCGGAATCAGAAAAAAATGAAGTGGCTACCATCGCCGCACAGGCGCCCTTGCTTGTCGTAAAAGGACGCGTTACGCTGCACCCGCAAGGTGCGTATGCGCATGCGCGGCTGGGTACATATCCGCAGACGAAAAATCCGCAGGACGCCGCGATATGGCTCGGTGAAGTATCACTGTTGCAGCTATCGGTTGAACATCTCGGGCTTTTGCTTTTGGAAGAGGCTATGCATATTGCGTTCCCGGATCGCGAATTTGCTCACGACGAAAGCCTTTATCAGGCTTTGGAAATTTTACGTGTTCAACAAAAGGAAATAAAACCAGATGAGTTCTGCGAACGGGATATGTCTTTGGAATTGTTGCAATCGATGTGTTTGGATCTTAGAATGCGTTTGCTGCAACGATTAGAATTGTCGTGCAATTTGCGTGTCTATCAGATGCTTGAATCAGATTACGCGTTCATGGAGCGGCTTGTGCCGAATATTTGGAATGAAGCGGTGCAGGCACACCATGTTTTCCGATACGAGGATGTTCACGGGCTGGGCACTTTTGAATACGCGCTTATCCAGCAAGGTGACTATGCGGCGCTTGAACAGCAGGACCATTCCGGCGGGTCTTACTTTTATTCGAAGCTGAAGGAAGCCGGCGGTTTCAGTTTTTATTTTCGGGATAAACAGCGTATTTATTTGTTGATCGACGGCGATCTGGTACAAACCGAGGAGGATCGAAAATTCGTCAGGTATATCGCGGCGAATCTGCGGGCACAGGCGCTTGTGGAAGATTCCTTCCGTGCCACGCTGCTGGAATTTGCGCTCTGCGCACACGACGGTAAGGTTTCGGAATATCTGCAGTGGCTGAAACAAAAATGTCCGCAGAAATTTTTCGCCGGTTTGCAGTCGTCGAGCCATCTGTTATCCGAAGACGCATCGGAATTAAGCGAAGCGATGAGCGAAGAAGAGTATGAACAGTTTGCCGCTGCGCGTCATTACGTGGAAAGAGTTGTCGATGGTTTTGATTTGCCGGCGGAAGTCATGGAAGTATTTGCGCTGTTTGAAATATATTATCAGGAAGCGGAAAACCTCCTGACAGGTTTATTTGACGATATCCGGCAGGAAGTTGATCGCATGCATCCAGCATCGTATGAGCACGGATTGTCGAAGATCGGTGAGATGATTGGTAAGGGCATTGCGCAGCTTCAGGCGCAAGGAAGATTGCCGGTTTTGAATATGCAACGGTTGAAAAGTGCGATTGATGAGCAGTGTGAGCGTGTTGAGTGGTCACTGACACAAGCGCGGGATGAGTTCCAGCGCAGTGGGGGCAATCTGCACAATGATGCGGCACCGGAGGTGGTTGATCGTTCGTATATAAAAGACGGAGTAGTGCACCGTGAAGCGATTATCGCTGAACTTTTGCGCCTGCAGGCGGCGCAGGAGCCGCTGGTTATCGGTGATGCAGGGCAGGTACACGAGGCAGTGATTATTGCGGAAGCCCAAGCGATGATAATTGAACAGCAGGAATATTTTTTAACTTTAGGGCAGATGCGGTATTTATTCTCGTTAACCTGGC
>JAMWCB010000019.1 GCA_023819605.1 Candidatus Omnitrophota bacterium | reverse complement strand
CGGACGTTATTTTTTTACCATACATAGCACAAAACTTCTCCGCCGACACCTTGCCGGCGCGCCTGCCCATCGTTCAAAATCCCTTTCGGCGTGGACAGGATGGCCATCCCGGTTCCCCCATACACGTGCGGAATAGAGTCCCGCTCCGCGTAGATGCGCCGACCGGGCGTGGAAACGCGTTTCAATCCGGAAATAACCCCCTCTTTATTTTTCGCATAGCGCAAATAAACCCGCAAAACTCCCTGCTTGCCGTCTTCAATCCGGCGATAATTGACAATGAATCCCTGTTCCTTGATTAATTTAATAATCGATTCTTTGATTTTTGAAGCCGGAAAATCAACCTTCTCTTTCCGCACATGCTGCGCATTGCGAATTACCGTCAACATGTCGGCAATCGGATCAGTTACGCTCATACGAATCTCCTGTCACTCCCTGTTAATAGGTGTATAGCTGCACACGGTTCCCGCGCCGCACTTACCAGCTTGCCTTCGTTATGCCGGGGATCTTCCCGCGCGACGCAAGCTCACGGAAACAGATGCGGCAAAGTTCAAACTGACGCATGAAACCGCGCCGGCGCCCGCAGAGTTTGCAGCGCACAAAATGTCTGGTCCTGAATTTTTTCGGTCGTTGCGCCTTGACTATCCAGCTTTTTTTCATAATCCCTTAACTCCGGAACGGCATGCCCAAGAGACTCAAGAGTTCTTTAGCCTGCTCTTTGTTTGGTGCGGTGGTGACAACAATGATATCCATCCCCTGCACATGTTTAATCCTATCAACGGTAATTTCAGGAAAAATCGCCTGTTCGGCGATACCCAACGTATAATTGCCGCCCTCATCGAAAGAATTCGCCGGCACACCGCGAAAATCGCGGATACGCGGCAAGGCGATATTGACCAAACGGTCGAAAAATTCATACATAACCGTCCGGCGCAGGGTAACTTTACAGCCGACCGGCATGCCCTGCCGGATTTTAAAATTCGAAATGGCTTTGCGCGCCCGCGTCATTACCGGCTTCTGGCCGGTAATTGCGGCAAGCTCCGCCATCGCTTCTTCCAAAATTTTAATATCTTCGTGCGCCTTGCCCACGCCCATATTAATGACTATTTTTTCCAAACGCGGCACCTGCATGGCACTCTGCAAAGAAAACTTTTTTTTCATTTCCGGGACAACCACATTACGATACCGTTCAAGCATTCGTGCAATCATAATCACACCACTTCCTGACAAGTTGTACAAATTCTCACTTTTGATTTGTCGGCATGAAATTTCGCGCCCAGGCGCACCGGCTTGCTGCAGCGAGGGCAGACGAAGGCCACATTAGAAATGTGCAGCGGGCTTTCTTTCTGCAAAATTCCACCGGGCTTATCCTGGCGCGCCTGCCGAGTATGCCGTTTGACGAAATTAACTCCCTGAATCAATACCCGCTGTTTATCGGTAAAAAACTTAATGACTTTACCGCTTTTTCCCTTTTCTTTCCCCGTCAACACACTGACCGTATCACCTTTTTTAATCCGCATGACTGGCGTTTCCTTATGTTAAATGACTTCCGGTGCCAATGAGGCAATTTTCGTAAAACTTTTTTCCCGTACCTCCCGCGCAATCGGCCCAAAAATACGCGTACCGCGGGGGTTTTTTTGATTATCGATAAGCACGCAGGCATTATGGTCAAACCGCAGATAACTGCCGTCCTTGCGTTTAATCTGCCGTTTCGTCCGCACAATGACCGCTTTGACCACTTCGCCTTTTTTTACCGTTCCGGTCGGGATAGATTCCTTGACATTACCGGTAATAATATCGCCGATTTCCGCGGTCCGCTTCCCTTGACGATGCAACACCCCGATACAGCTGACGCGTTTCGCGCCGGTATTGTCAGCAACTTCCAGTATTGTACGCATCTGTATCATGGCCGCATCACTCCTTATTCGCCGAAATAATCTCGACTAACCGCCAGCTCTTTTCTTTGGACAGCGGCCGCGTGGCCATTACCCGCACCACATCGCCGGTTTTTGACTGGTTTTTTTCATCGTGCATTTTCAATTTGATAAACCGCCGCACGGATTTGTTCATGCCCGGATGCTGCGCCTGGCGCTCCAACTGCACCACGCGCGTTTTATTCATTTTGTCGCTGATGACGACACCGACCCGTTCCCGCTTTTTGCCTCGTTCGTTACCCATCGCTCAATCGCCTTTCCTTTACCATCCGGCCGGTCGCTTACGCGCCGGATTTTTTTTCTTTAATTTCCTGTTGCCGCAAAAACGTTTTTACCCGCGCGATACTGCACCGGACGGCGCTGACTTTATGCGGCTTATCCAATTTTTTCGTTTTCGACTGAATACGCAACTGAAAAACTTCTTCCTCCAACCGGCTCAGCGCGTCTTCAAGCTCCGGCTTGGTGTAATCCCGATACTCTTTCGCTTTTACCGCCATACATCCCTCATCAATCGTTAAACGTGCGTTCTGGACACAAATTTTGTCCGAATCGGTAATTTTGACGCGGCCAGGCGCATCGCGGCTTTCGCCATATCCACCGGCACGCCTTCAATTTCGAAAATAATCCGCCCCGGTTTTATAACCGACACCCAATATTCCGGCATCCCTTTTCCCTTGCCCATACGCGTTTCCGCCGGTTTTTTCGTGACGGACTTATCCGGAAATATTCTAATCCAAATCTTCCCGCCGCGTTTTACGGAGCGGGTCAACGCAACCCGCGCCGCTTCAATATGCGTATTTTTCACCCAGCTGCTTTCCAACGCCTGCAAACCGAATTCCCCGAAACACACCGCTGATCCGGCCTGAGCCAGGCCGTTCATCCGGCCGCGCTGGCTCTTACGGTATTTTACTCTCTTCGGTAACAGCACCATTAGTTCTTATCTCCTTCATTGCTTGCCGCAGCAAGTGATGTTTTCGAATCTTTTGTTTCGGCGGCGCCGGCGGGCGCAGTATCCTGCGGCCGCGTCAACACGTCGCCTTTGTAAATCCAACATTTCACGCCGATCGTTCCATAGGTAGTAAAGGCTTCCGAAAATCCGAAATCGATATCGGCGCGCAATGTATGCAACGGCACTTTGCCGGTTTGATATTTTTCCGTGCGGGCGATTTCCGCGCCGCCGAGCCGGCCGGCGCAGATAACTTTAATGCCCAGCGCGCCGTCGGTCATCGCCTGCGACACCGCTTTTTTCATCGCGCGGCGAAAGGCGATGCGCTTTTCCAGCTGAAACGCCACGCTTTCCGCCACCAATTGCGCATCCGTCGTCGGCGATTGAACTTCTTTAATATCCACAAACAATTCTTTGCCGGCAATCGTCTGCAACTCATCCCGCAGCCGGTCAATATCCGCGCCGCGCCGGCCGATAATCACGCCCGGGCGCCCGGAATACACAATCACCCGCACGCGGTTGCCGGCGCGCTCTATGTCCACGCGCGATATATTCGCGGAAGAAAAATTTTTCTTGATGTATTTACGGATTTTCTCGTCTTCGAGGATAAACGCCGCGAAGGTTTTCCGTTTCGCCGCGTACCACCGCGAATCCCAATCTTTGATAAACCCTAAGCGCAACCCTTTCGGATGAACTTTATGTCCCACGTTCCCTCCTCAAACTCAGCCAATTTTTTGTTTACGTTTAACCGCGCGCGTTGCCTTGTTCCCAGCGGATACGGCGGCCGGAGCCGCACTATCCAACTCCACGGTAATATGACAGGTTCTCTTGCGGATGCGCGTGCCGCGCCCGAACGAAGCCGCGCGAAACCGCTTCCACATTGTGCCTTCATCGGCAAAAATCCGGGAAATATACAACCCGTCTTCCGCCGCTCCCTGTTGTCTGGCGTTGGCAATCGCCGAACGCACGATCTTGTTGACCGCCGCGGCCGCCCGCTTCGGCGTATGCGCCAAAATCGTCAACGCCGCACGCGCGCTCTTGCCGCGAACCAACTCGATAACCATGCGCGCCTTACGCGCGGTCATCCGCAGATGCCGTACTTTTGCTTTTGCAATCATTGTCATTCCCTCGATTTCTTATTAATGGCGACTCGTTACCTCATACCGCAGATCGAATACTATTCGGCTACGTCTTCTGATCGGCTTGCTTTGCCTTGACGCCGCTGTGTTTACGAAACGTACGCGTCGGAGAAAACTCGCCCAATTTATGCCCGACCATATTTTCCGTCACGAATACCGGCAAAAAAGATTTGCCGTTATGCACGGAAAAGGTGAAACCGACGAAATCCGGTAAAATTGTTGAACGGCGCGACCATGTTTTAATCGGTTTGCGATCATGCGATTTCGCCATTCTCTCAAGTTTCTTAAGCAATTTCGGATCGATATACGGGCCTTTTTTAACTGAACGAGACATACGTAGTTCTCTCCTGTTCTCTCTGGATTATTTTTTTCGATTTTTAACAATAAACTTCGTCGAAGCTTTTTTACCCTTGCGCGTCTTATAGCCTTTGGTCGGCACGCCCCAGGGACTGACCGGATGCGGATTTCCCTGTCCGGATTTGCCTTCGCCGCCGCCGTGCGGATGATCGATCGGGTTCATTGCCGCGCCGCGCACGGTCGGCCGAATTCCCAACCAGCGGGTCTTTCCCGCCTTGCCGATCGTAATCGTTTCATGTTCGGCATTGCCCACCGGGCCAAGCACCGCGTAACACGCTACGCGCACCAAACGGATTTCACCCGAGGGCATTTTTACGTGCGCATAGTTGCCTTCTTTGGCCATCAACTGCGCGGACATGCCGGCGCTGCGCGCGATAACCGCACCGCAACCGGGATTCAGTTCAATATTATGTATAAAGCTTCCGACCGGAATTTTTCCGAGCGGCAACGCATTGCCGGGACGAATTTCCGCATTCTCGCCGGCCATTATTTCATCGCGCACGTTCAGCCCCTGCGGCGCAATGATATACCGCCGTTCCTTATCCGGATACTCGACCAGCGCGATCCGGCTGGTGCGGTTTGGATCATACTCAATCGCAATAACGGTCGCCGGCACATCGCGCTTATCCCGCTTAAAATCAATTATCCGATAACGCCGCTTATGGCCGCCGCCCACATGGCGGCAAGTAATCCGTCCGGTATTATTGCGCCCGCCGCTTTTCTTTAACGGCGCCGTCAGCGATTTTTCCGGCTTTGATTTCGTTATTTCGGCAAAATCAGACCTCGTCATCCACCGCAGCGACGGGGTTATCGGTTTGTATCGTTTAATTCCCACGGTTTATTCTCCTGTCTCTGCTCACGGTTACGATATGGTTATCTGCTGCCCGACCTGCAGCGTCACGATTGCTTTTTTCCAATCCGGAGTCTTGCCGGCGCGCATGCGAATCCGCCGCATTTTCCCGTGCACAATCGCCGTATGCACATCGGAAACTTTTACGCGGTAGATGTGCTCGATCGCTTTCTTCACCTCCAGCTTGTTTGCGCGCTTATCCACGCAAAATATATATTTACGCTGCGGTTCCAACTGCGTACCTTTTTCCGTACGCAGAACATGTCTGACAATTCGAAACGGATTATTTTCCATGACCGCCCTCTACTCCTTTTGCCAACCGCTCAGTCAATTGCTCAAGCGCTTTGGATGTAAAAATAATCGTGCCATTACGCAAAACATCCAGCGCGTTAATATCCTGCCAGCGGGCCAACTGAACAACCGGCACATTCCGGGACGCGCGCAACAGGGTTTGCTGCGGCTGCTCACACACCAGCAATGTTTTTTCCGATATATTTAAGGCCTTCATGATCTTCACGAAATCCCTGGTTTTACCTGAATCCACGGAACATAGCTCCAAAATACGCACCAGATTCTCGTTCAGCCGCGCGTTTAGGCTGGAAATAAGCGCGCCGCGCTTGACTTTTTTCGGTAAATCGTAGGAATAATCCCGCGGCCGCGGGCCGAACACCACGCCGCCTTTGCGCCAGAGCGGGCTGCGGGAAGAACCGTGCCGCGCCCGGCCGGTGCCTTTCTGCCGCCATGGTTTTGAATTACCGCCGCTGACTTCGCCGCGCTTCTTGGTCGATACGGTTCCCTGGCGCTGATTCGCCTCGTACATCACCACCACCTGATGCAGCAGCGGCTCGTTGACCTGTCCGTCGAAAACTCTCTCGTTTAAATCAACGGACCCAATTTCTTTGCCGGTATGATTATACACAGTAAGCGTAAACATGCTACTTCTTCTTCGCCTTTCTCACCATGAGATAACTACCCTTGCAGCCGGGAACCGCTCCCTTGACGACAAGCGTATTGGTCTCTTTGTCCACTTTCACCACTTCCAGATTCTGCACGGTTATTCTGCGGTTCCCCATATGGCCGGCTAAATGATGTCCGCGCAGCACACGGCCGGGGGTCGTATTGGTACCCATGGAACCGATACGGCGGTGCGACATGGAACCGTGCGAATCCGGTCCGCCGCTCCAACCGAAACGTTTCATGCCGCCCTGAAAACCCTTGCCGATCGAAACGCCGACCACATCGACAAAATCACCTTCCTGAAACAACGCTACGTCGATGCTTTGTCCGACTGCATAGGTATCCGCCGCGTCAAACCGGAACTCCCGCAGCAGCCGCTGCGGCGCGACGTTCGCCCGTTTAAAATGCCCGGCGCGCGGCTTGCTCACCCGCCGTTCTTTCTGCGGAACAAATCCCAACTGCACCGAACGGTAACCTTCTTTCTCGGCAGTTTTCACCTGCACGACAACGCACGGACCGGCCGCAATCGAGGTTACCGGCACGCAGGTTCCGTCGCTGCGAAACACCTGAGACATTCCTTGTTTTTTACCTAACAAACCGACCATAGCGATATCCTCATCATCCGCGCTTACTTAATTTCCACATCAACACCCGCCGGCAAATCAAGACGCTTGAGCGCATCAATCGTTTTTGCCGTCGGTTCGACAATATCCAGCAACCGCTTATGCGTGCGCATTTGGAATTGTTCGCGCGATTTTTTATCGATAACCGGCGAACGCAGCACCGTATAGATCGAACGTTTCGTCGGCAAAGGCACCGGCCCGGAAACTTTCGCACCGGTTTTTTTCGCCGTATTCACGATTTCTTCCGCCGACTGATCGAGTACCCGGTGATCATACGCCTTCAAAGTGATCCGTATCTTCTGCTGAACCATTCCTGCACCCTCGCTTATTTAATAATTTCGGTAATGACCCCGGCGCCGACCGTTCTGCCGCCTTCGCGTATCGCAAACCGCAGCTCCTTCTCCATCGCGATCGGTTGGATCAAATCAAGCTTCATCGTCACGTTGTCCCCCGGCATCACCATCTCCACTCCCTCCGGCAACGTCACCACTCCCGTAACATCCGTCGTCCGAAAATAAAACTGCGGCCGGTATCCCTTGAAAAACGGCGTGTGCCGCCCGCCTTCTTCCTTCGTCAATATATACACCTGCGCCATCGCCACCGTATGCGGCTTGATCGATCCAGGCTTCGCAATGACCTGCCCCCGCTCGATATCCTTTTTGTCTATCCCCCGCAGCAGCAACCCAACGTTATCCCCGGCCATCCCCTCGTCCAACAGCTTCCGGAACATCTCCACGCCGGTCACTACCGTCTTCTTCACTTCCGGCGCCAATCCAATCACTTCCACTTCCTCGCCGACTTTCACCTTACCGCGCTCGATTCTCCCCGTCGCCACCGTCCCGCGACCCGTAATCGAAAAAACATCCTCCACCGCCATCAAAAACGTCTTGTCCACTTCCCGCTGCGGCGTCGGCACAAATTCATCAACCGCTTTCATCAAATCCAAAATCGGCTTGCACTTCTCGCAACTTTCCTTCGCGCATCCGCACTGCAACGCCCCGTACGCGCTCCCGCGCACGATCGGCGTCTTATCCCCCGGAAACTCGTACTTCGTCAATAAATCCCGGATCTCCAGCTCCACCAAATCCAACAGCTCTTGATCATCCACCACATCCACTTTGTTCAAAAATACCACGATCGCCGGCACGTTTACCTGCCGCGCCAACAATATATGCTCCCGCGTCTGCGGCATCGGACCGTCCACCCCAGATACCACCAAAATCGCCCCGTCCATCTGCGCCGCTCCCGTGATCATGTTCTTGATATAATCCGCGTGCCCAGGACAGTCTACGTGCGCATAATGCCGGTTCTCCGTCGAATATTCCACATGGCTGACCGCGATCGTCAGAATCTTCGTCTCGTCACGCCGCCCCTGCGATTCCGACGCCTTCGCCACTTGATCGTACGAAATGTAATTCGCCAGATTCTTCCCCGCCAATACCTTCGTGATCGCCGCCGTCAACGTCGTCTTCCCGTGGTCTACGTGCCCGATCGTCCCTACGTTGACATGCGGTTTCGTACGCTCAAACTTCTCCTTCGCCATTATGCACCTCCTGCTCTTTCCTCTTTTTATCCGCTTAATTTTGTTTTAATAATAACGTAATAATGATTCCTGTATATGCTTGGGTACCTGCATATAGTAAGAAGGTTCTATTGTATATGTTCCGCGGCCCTGTGTCAAGCTTCTTATTACCGTCGCGTATCCGAAAACTTCCGCCAACGGCACCACGCCTTTTAAAATTTTTATTTTCGGCCGGTCGATCATTTCCTCTATCTTACACCGCCGGCCGTTCAGATCGCCAAGTACCTCTCCCAAATATTCCACCGGAACGATAGCCTCCAGCGCCATGATCGGTTCCAGCAAAACCGGTTCGGCTTTGCGCAAACCGTCGGCCAGAGCAATCGATCCGGCCATGCGGAACGCCAGATCCGACGAATCGACATCATGGTAGGACCCGTCGATTAATTTTACTTCCACGTCCGTCACCGGGTAGCCGGCCAATACTCCGGATTGGACCGCGCCGAGCACACCTTCTTTAACCGCCTGGATATATTCTTTGGGAATAACACCATGCGAAATTTTATCAATGAACACAATGCCTTTGCCGCGTTCGGCGCCGCTGATTTCCAGAACGACATGCCCGTACTGGCCGCGACCGCCGGTTTGCTGAATAAACTTGCCTTCCACGCAGACCTTTTGCGAAACCGTCTCTTTATACGCAACCTGCGGTTTACCGACCGTGGCTTCCACCTTAAATTCCCGCCGCAGCCGATCGATAATGATCTCTAAATGTAATTCTCCCATGCCGGAAATCAATGTCTGCCCGGTTTCTTCATTATAGCGGACATGGAACGACGGATCTTCTTCCTGCAGCCGCTGGAGCGTGAGCGACAATTTATCCTGGTCGGCTTTGGTTGCCGGTTCGATAGCCAAAGCAACCACCGGCTCCGGGAAACGGATGCTCTCTAAAACAATCGGCGCGTGCACCGCGCAAATCGTGTCGCCGGTTTTCGTATCTTTCAGACCGACCGCGGCGACAATGTCTCCGGCGTAAACCGCCTCGACAATTTCCTGTTTATTCGCATGCATCCGAACCAGTTTGCCGATGCGCTCCTTCCGCTGCCGGCCGGCATTGAGCACCGCGCCGCCGCTTTTCAGCACACCGGAATAAACCCGCAAAAACGTCAGTTTTCCGACATACGCGTCGGTCATAATTTTAAACGCCAGCGCGCACAGCGGTTCGTCAGCGGCGGTCTTGCGGACAATTTTTTTTTTCCCTTCCGGCTCAAGGCCTTCAACCGGCGGTATATCCAACGGCCCCGGCAGGTAATCGCATACCGCGTCCAGCAGCGGCTGCACGCCGATATTCCGGAAACTCGCGCCGCAGAGCACCGGCACGCCGCCGCGCTGCACCGTTGCGGCCCGCAGGGCGCGTTTAATATCGGCGATTTCCGGCTCCTGATCATTGACGAATTTGTCCATAACCACGGCATCGAATTCCGCGGCTTTTTCAATCATCCGCGCCCGGTATTCACGCGCCGGTTTTTCCAGGTCGGCAGGGATATCCGCTTCCCGGCATGACCCCGCAGCGGCAGCGCCGTCAAAAATAATCGCTTTCATCCGCACTAAATCAATAACGCCGTGGAAGGAACTTTCGCCGCCCAAAGGGATTTGCACCGGAATCGCCGCAGCGCCGAGCCGTTCTTCCATTTGGCGCACGACCTCGAAAAAATCGCATCCCACGCGGTCCATTTTATTGACAAAGGCTATACAGGGAACACGGTACCGCGACGCCTGGCGCCACACCGTCTCCGTCTGCGGCTCGACACCGCCGACGGCGCACAACACGATAATCGCCCCGTCCAAAACTCTCAAAGAACGCTCAACTTCAACCGTAAAATCCACATGCCCCGGCGTATCAATAAGATTGATCCGGTAGTCATGCCAAAAACATGTCGTGCTGGCGCTGGTGATCGTGATGCCGCGTTCCTGCTCCTGCACCATCCAGTCCATCGTGGTGGTGCCGTCATCGACCTCGCCGATCTTGTATATCCGCCCGCTATAATATAAAATCCGCTCTGTCGTTGTCGTTTTACCGGCATCGATGTGCGCCATGATTCCGATATTGCGACATTTATCCAGCGGATACGAAATTACCGCATGATCCTTGCTCACGCCGCGAACCGTCCCTCAGGATCCCGCGCCCTGCCCGCGCTTACCATCGAAAATGCGCAAACGCTTTATTCGATTCGGCCATTTTATGCGTATCTTCGCGCTTTTTTATGGTCGCGCCTTCGCCGTTGTACGCGTCGAGCATCTCCAACGCCAACCGCTCCGGCATCGGTTTGCCTTTGCGCGCGCGCGCGAAATTACGAATCCAGCGCAACGCAATCATCGTCCCTTTGTCCTGGCGTATTTCCTGCGGCACCTGATAGGTCGCGCCGCCGACGCGCCGGGGTTTTACTTCCAGCAGCGGCCGCGCGTTTTCCAGCGCTTTTTTAAAAACTTCCAACGCGTTCTTTTCCGTTTTCTTTTCCAATGTTTCCAGCGCGGAATAGACCATATGCTCGGCCAGGGATTTTTTCCCTTTATGCATGCAAATATTGATGAGCTTGGTCACCAATTTACTGTTGTACTTCGGATCGGATTGAACTTCTTTTTTAAACGCGCGTCGTCGACGCATGGTTCCTCCTTATCAACAATTCAACGATTTCCCTGCCGCACGAATAGTTGCGGAATTACGCACTTTTTGCCTTTGGCCGTTTCGCGCCGTAGCAGGAGCGGCTGCGCTTTCTGTCCGCGACACCGGCTGTATCCAATGTTCCCCGCACAATATGATAACGCACGCCCGGCAAATCTTTCACTCTGCCGCCGCGCACGAGTACAATCGAATGCTCCTGCAGATTGTGGCCTTCGCCCGGGATATACGCCGTAACTTCGATGCCGTTTGTCAGACGAACCCTGGCGATTTTCCGCAGCGCCGAATTCGGTTTTTTCGGCGTCATGGTCCGCACCTGCAAACACACTCCCCGCCGCTGCGGACATTTTTTCAACGCCGGCGACTTGGAACGGTTCCCCAGCTTCGTTCTTCCCTGTCTGATTAACTGACTGATTGTCGGCATAACCTCCCGTCTCCTTAAATTATCGCTTCTAAAAGATTGCTTCCTTGTTTCGCTTCAACCGCTTCCGCCTTTTCCACCTTATCCGGAACAATCTCCACCCGGCGATGCGCGCTAAACCCGGTTCCCGCCGGAATCAAATGACCCATAATGACATTTTCTTTCAATCCGCGCAACTCGTCGCGTTTGCCGCGCGCCGCCGCGTCGGTTAAAACGCGCGTCGTTTCCTGAAAGCTTGCTGCGGAAATAAAACTCTCCGTATCCAACGACGCCTTGGTGATGCCCAGCAGCAGCGGTGTAAACGTCGCCGGCTTGCCGGACTGCTCACGCATCCGGCGGTTTTCCTCGTCCAAGACAACCTTATCCACCTGTTGCCCCTGGAGCAAATCCGTATCGCCCGGATCTTCAACCCGTACTTTGGTGAGCATCTGCCGCACAATGACTTCGATATGCTTATCATTGATCCGCACGCCCTGCAAACGATACACTTCCTGAATTTCATTCACCAAGTGCTCCTGCAGTTTTTGCACACCGTTAACCCGCAGGATGTCCTGCGGAACCATCGGTCCGTCGGTCAATTGCTGGCCGGCTTGAATGTAGTCGCCTTTATACACGTTGATATGCTTTCCCGGCGGGATAAGATATTCTTTGGAAAGCCCGGAAGTATTTTTAACGATAATCCGGCGAAACCCTTTTTTCGGCTCGCCGAACTCAACAATCCCGTCGATTTCGCTGATAATCGCCGGATCCTTCGGACGCCGCGCTTCAAAAATTTCCGCAACGCGCGGCAAACCGCCGGTAATATCCTTGGTTTTCGTAATTTTGCGCGGTGTCTTAGCCAGGATACTGCCGGCCTCTACGTCCTGTCCATCTTTGACCACGATATGCGCCCCGGACGGGATGCTGTAGAACGCCACCACTTCCGCCTGCGCATTGGTAATAATAATCTGCGGATGGTAATCGGCTTTATGATCGATAATTACCCGATCGGTCAATCCGGTGGAAGGATCGATTTCTTCGCGCATCGTGGCGCCTTCTTTAATATCTTCAAACCGCACAAAACCACCGGCCTCCGCCAAAATCGGCGATGTATACGGATCCCATTTCACGACGATCGCGTCTTTTTCCACCGCGCCGCCGTCCGCCGCCGCTAACACCGCGCCGATCGGAATCGGGTACATTTCCAGCTCACGGTTGTTTTCATCGTGGATGCTTAATTGGCCGTTGCGATTCAACACGATGATTTCGTTGTTCTTGGTCGTGACCGTGCGCAAATTGTGATATTTGATAAAACCGCTATTTTTCGCTTTCAAAAACGACTGTTCGATAATCCGGGATGCCGTGCCGCCGATGTGAAAAGTCCGCATGGTCAGCTGCGTGCCCGGTTCGCCGATGGACTGCGCCGCGACGATCCCGACCGCCTCTCCCAATTCCGCCAGGCGCTGGGTCGCCAAATCCCGCCCGTAACATTTCGCGCATACGCCGAATTTTGTCTCACAGGTCAGCACGCTGCGGATCCGGATACTTTCAATGCCGAGTTCCTCGATCCGTTCCGCGCGCTCTTCGGTGATCTCTTCGCCGGCGGCGACGATAATCTTATCGGTAATAATGTCGACGATATTATCCAACGCGATTCGTCCCACGATGCGCTCCTTAAGGCTGACCACGATTTCATCGCCTTCCATAATCGCCGATATGACGATACCGTTTAGCGTCCGGCAGTCGTCTTCGACGACGATCACATCCTGGGCGACATCGATCAAACGGCGCGTCAAATAACCGGCGTCGGCGGTTTTCAACGCCGTATCCGCCAAACCTTTCCGCGCGCCGTGCGTGGAAATAAAAAATTCCAAAACGGTCAGCCCTTCGCGGAAATTCGCGGTAATCGGATTTTCAATAATTTCACCGGACGGCTTGGCCATCAAACCGCGCATACCCGCCAACTGGCGTATCTGCAATTTCGAACCGCGGGCGCCGGAATTGGCCATCATAAAAATCGAGTTGAAATGGTCCAATCCCTTAAAGACCATGTCGGCGACCGTATCCGTCGTGTGCGTCCAAATATCGATTATTTTATTATACCGTTCACCGTCGGTAATAATGCCGCGCTTGTACTGCTTGGCGACCGAAGCGACTTCGCTCAGCGATTTATCGATAATTTTCGCCTTGCCTTCCGGAATCTGCAAATCCTCCATGGCGATGGAAATACCGCCGATTGTCGCGTACTCAAAACCGATTTTTTTCAAATCGTCAAGCAACGCGACCGTCCGGTTATGCCCAAACCGCTTATAGCAATCGGTGATTAAGCGGGCTAATTTCGATTTCTCCATCTGTTCATTGACATAGCCAAAACCGGGCGGCAGGATCTGATTAAAAATGATCCGCCCGATGGTCGTCTCTAATATCGAGCTTCCCAAACGAATCCGGCAGCGGTCATGAATTTTAATTTCCCCGCACTGATGCGCGGTAATCGCCTCATCCGCGTCGCTGAACAGAATAAAATCTTTGTCTTTTTTCTGCGGATCGCGCGCCGCGACCGTCGTCAAGTAATAACAACCCAACACAATGTCCTGGCTGGGAGCGATAATCGGACGGCCGTCGGAGGGGGAAAAAACATTATTCGTGGACAGCATGATCAGGCGCGATTCCATCTGCGCTTCCGTGGACAACGGCACGTGTACCGCCATCTGGTCGCCGTCAAAATCCGCGTTAAACGCCGTACAAACCAGCGGATGGATACGGATGGCCTTGCCTTCAATGAGCACCGGCTCGAACGCCTGAATACCCAAACGATGCAGGGTCGGCGCGCGGTTGAGCAATACCGGATGCTCGCGAATGACTTCTTCGAGGATATCCCAGACTTCCATACGTTCCCGGCCGACCATTTTTTTGGCTGTTTTTACGGTATGCACCAGGCCGCGTTCGCGCAACTTTTTGATAATGAACGGTTCAAATAATTCCAACGCCATACGCTTGGGCAAACCGCACTGATGCAAACGCAATTCCGGCCCGATGACGATAACCGAACGGCCGGAGTAATCGACGCGTTTACCGAGCAAATTCTGCCGAAACCGGCCCTGCTTGCCCTTGAGCATATCGCTCAACGACTTCAACGGACGGTTTCCCGGGCCCAATACCGGCCGCCCATGCCGCCCGTTATCAAAGAGCGCATCGACGGCTTCCTGCAGCATGCGTTTTTCATTTCGGATAATCACGTCCGGCGCATTCAATTCCAACAATTTTTTCAGACGGTTATTCCGGTTGATCACGCGCCGGTACAAATCATTCAGATCGCTGGTGGCAAAACGCCCGCCGTCGAGCGGAACCAGCGGCCGCAAATCCGGCGGGATAACCGGCAGGACTTCCAAAATCATCCATTCCTGTTTATTTCCCGACTTGGAAAAGGAATCGATGATCCGCAGCATTTTGATCAATTTTTTTAAAGAAGCCTCGGATTTAGTCTGGGAGATCTGCTTGCGGTACTTTTTGGCCAATTTGTCCAAATCGACTTCGGCAAACAGCTCGCGGACGGCTTCCGCTCCCATTTTCGCTTTAAATTTATTTCCGTAACGCCCAACATATTCCTGATAACGGTCTTCCGTCAACAATTCTTTCTTGCGCAGCGGCGTATCGCCCGGATCAATAACGATATATTCTTCGTAATAAATAACCTTTTCCAGTTCGCGCTGGGTCAAATCCAAAATTGCGCCCATGCGCGAAGGCATGGCTTTAAAAAACCATACGTGGGAAACCGGCGCGGCAAGCTCGATGTGTCCCATCCTCTCGCGCCGCACTTTCGACAGCGTCACTTCTACGCCGCAACGGTCGCAGACGATTCCTTTATGCTTAATGCGTTTATATTTTCCGCAGTTGCACTCCCAATCTTTCGTCGGTCCGAAAATCCGTTCGCAAAACAAACCGTCTTTTTCCGGCTTCAGCGTGCGGTAATTGATCGTTTCCGGTTTTTTCACTTCGCCTTTCGACCAGGACCGGATTACCTCCGGCGAAGCGATTCGTATGGTAATAGCATCAAATGTGTCGGCAACGTAATGCGCCATGGGTCACCTTTCTCTATGCATTGCCTGCTTATTTTGTCGCGGCTTTATCTTTCTCCGAATGGGCGGCAGTTAATTCCGTCCGCACGTCGAGCGCTAAACTCTGCAATTCTTTCACTAAAACGTTGAAGGACTCCGGCGTGCTCGGACGCAGGGAATTTTCCCCTTTCACAATCGACTCGTAAATCCGGGTGCGTCCGATAACGTCGTCGCTTTTTACCGTCAACAATTCCTGCAGCGTAAATGCCGCGCCGTACGCTTCCAGCGCCCAAACTTCCATTTCGCCGAACCGCTGGCCGCCGAACTGCGCTTTCCCGCCGAGCGGCTGCTGCGTAACCAATGAATACGGGCCGATGGAGCGCGCGTGAATTTTATCATCGACCAGATGGGCAAGCTTGACCATATAAATATAGCCCACGGTAATTTTTTGATCGAAATTCTCGCCGTTGAACCCGTCCCGCAGCGTAATCTTGCCGTCGGTGGGCAAGCGGGCATTCTTCAATTCCCGCTGGATTTCCTCTTCGCTGGCGCCGTCAAAAACCGGGCTGGCCACCATAAATCCCAAGGCTTTCGCCGCCCATCCCAAATGCGTCTCCAAAATCTGTCCGACATTCATACGCGACGGCACACCGAGCGGATTCAGGACTATTTCCACCGGAGTGCCGTCCGGCAAAAACGGCATATCTTCTTCCGGCAGAATCCGGGCGATGACCCCTTTATTCCCATGCCGGCCGGCCATCTTATCGCCGACCGCCAGCTTTTTTTTGCTGGCAACCAAAACCACGACTTTTTTCAAAACGCCGGGCGGCAGTTCATCGCCGCGCTTGACCTTCTCGATTTCCCGTTCCTGTTCTTCTAAAATATCCTTGATCTGCGCATCCAGAGCGCACATGATCTGCCGGATATCCTCCGTCGCTTTCGGATCATTGGCGATTTTAATGCTGTCCACATCCAGAGAATCGAATTTTTTCAAATCCGTTTTTTTGACCGTCTTTCCCGCGGCCAGCAAGACCGCGCCGGTTTCTTCGTCGAGAATGCCGGCTTCGATTTTTTTATCCAGGAGCAGTTTCCCCAACTTCTGAGAACGCTCGTCGCGCAAACGCTTGACCTGCGCATCATAGTACTTGCGCATCTTATCAACCAACTTCAACTCATCGCTGACTTGCTCTTTTGATTTTCCCTTCAGGCCTTTGCGAGAAAAAACGCGCACATCGATAATCACCCCTTCGATTCCCGGCGGCACCGTCAGAGACGTGTCTTTGACATCCTGCGCCTTTTCTCCAAAAATCGCCCGCAACAATTTTTCTTCCGGCGACAGCTCGGTTTCGCTCTTTGGGGTCACCTTACCGACCAGGATATCGCCCGGCCGAACATAGGCGCCGATGCGGATAATCCCGTCATCCGCCAAATCCTTGAGCGCTTCTTCGCCGACATTCGGAATATCCCGGGTAATTTCTTCGTTCCCCAGGCGGGTATCCCGCGCTTCGCATTCAAACGACTCGATATGCACGGAAGTATACATATCTTCCTTTACGACTTTTTCGCTGATCAGAATCGCGTCTTCGAAATTATAACCGCGCCACGGCATAAACGCCGCCAACACATTGCGGCCGAGGGCCAACTCGCCGTTCTTGGTCGCCGCACCGTCGGCGATCGAGTCGCCCTTCTTAATCTTCTGCCCGACGCGGACCAACGGCCGCTGATTAATACAGGTCGACGCATTGGAACGGACAAACTTTTTCATCGGATACACCGCATCATCAATGACGATCTTCCGCGCATCGACATATTTGACCGTGCCCGCATGTTTTGCCGTGGTCACCGCGCCCATATCCACGGCTACCTTAGCCTCCATACCGGTCCCGACCAGCGGGGCGTCGGTATCGAGCAAGGGCACCGCCTGCCGTTGCATGTTCGAACCCATCAACGCGCGGTTGGCATCATCATGCTCCAAAAACGGCACCAGGCTCGCGGCGACACTGACGATCTGCCGCGGCGAAATGTCCATGTAATCGATTTTATCCTTAGGCATTTGCGGAAAATCTCCCTTATAGCGGCAGGAGATCAATTCTTCCGTAAAATTTCCGTGCTTATCCAAAAGAGCATTAGCCTGGGCGATGACATATTGGTCTTCGATATCCGCGCTCAGATAATCGCTCTGTTCGGTAACGCGGCCGTTGACCACTTTCCGATAGGGTGTTTCGATAAACCCGAATTCATTGATGCGCGCGTAGGTCGTCAACGAAGCGATCAAGCCGATATTCGGGCCTTCCGGTGTTTCAATCGGACAAATGCGCCCATAGTGCGAATAGTGCACGTCGCGCACTTCAAAACCGGCGCGTTCGCGGCTCAAGCCGCCCGGGCCAAGCGCGCTCAAGCGGCGCTTGTGCGTCATTTCCGCCAAAGGATTTGTCTGATCCATGAACTGCGAGAGCTGACTGCGGCCGAAAAAATCCTTGATTACCGATGAAATCAGTTTGGAATTGACTAAATTATGCGGCATTACGGTTTCTAAATCATAAATGCCCATGCGTTCGCGCACCGAGCGCTCCATGCGCGCCAGGCCGATCCGAAACTGGTTTTGCACCAATTCTCCCACGGTGCGCACCCGGCGATTGCCCAGGTGGTCGATATCGTCGACCTGGCCTTCTCCGGCTTTCAGGCGCAACAAATATTTAATCGCGCTGATGATCGTTTCCTGATCAAGCACGCGTTTGTCCAGCGATCCTTCCATATTCAGCTTTCGGTTCAGGACAAAACGTCCGACGCGCCCTAAATCATAACGGCGCTCGTCAAAAATCAACCGTTCGATGAGCACCTGCGCCGATTCTATTGTCACCGGGTCTCCCGGACGCAGACGGCGGAAAATCTCGAAAAGGGCCTCCTCGCGGTTCTTCGTGCGGTCTTTTTCCAAGGTGTTCAAAATTTCAAAACCGGGAAGGACAAAGGCTTTAATCTGCTTAATCCCGGTATCCACTAACTGTTCCACCATCTGCTTGGTCAAACGTGTGCCGGCGGAAAACAAAGATGTGGCGTTGTCCCGCGGATTAACGATATCCTCGGCAAAAACCACGGTATGAATATTCTGATTCGCTTTCAACGGAAGCTTCAGGTCTTCCACCGGATAAAATATTTTCAAAATATCCGCGTTGGCAGAAAAGCCGATGGCCCGCAAAAAAGTCGTCGCATAAAATTTCCGCCGCCGGTCGATATAAACGTAGAGCAGGTCATTACTGTCAAATTCAAACTCAACCCAGGCGCCGCGGTAAGGAATGATCCGCGCGGAAAATAAACGTTTGCCGGACACATGCGCCGCCGCTTCGAAACAAATCCCCGGCGAACGGTGCAACTGGCTGACGACCACGCGTTCATCGCCATTGATCACAAAAGTGCCGAACTCGGTCATCAGCGGCAGCTCACCCATGTACACTTCCTGCTCTTTCGATTCCTTCTGAGTGCGCAAGCGCAGTTTCACTTTCAGCGGCGAGCCGTAGGTCAATCCGCGGCGCTGGCATTCCCAAACATCGTACTTCGGGTCTTCCAAGTGATAGCCGACGAATTCCAAACGGCAGGTCTTATCGAAATTTTCAATAGGGAAAACTTCCTGGAACGCGGCCATCAGGCCGATATTTTCCATCCGGGATTTGGCGACCCCCAGTTGCAGAAACCGCTGGTACGAATCATACTGCACGCCGAGCATATGCGGTAATTCGAAGACATCGTGTAATTTCGCGTAGCTTTTTCTTTCAACCATAATGGGTTTTACCATCCTACCTCTGTAGCGGCGTTACCGCCGGGTCCGGTTACTTCAATTCGACAGTTGCACCCTGTTCTTCGAGTTTTTTCTTGATCTCTTCCGCTTCCTGTTTACTCACATTTTCTTTCACCGGCTTCGGCGCGGCATCGACCAAATCCTTGGCTTCTTTCAACCCCAAGCTGGTAATTTCCCGAATGACCTTAATCACCTGAATTTTCTTATCGCCGGCGCCGGTCAAAACTACCGTAAAACTGGTTTTCTCCTCCGCCGCTGCCGGCGCCGCACCGGCGGCTCCCGGCATGGCCATCATCGGCATCGCGCCCATCGGCATCGCCGCGGAAACGCCGAATTTTTCTTCGAGCGCCTTCACCAATCCGGACAATTCCAGCACCGTTAATTTTTCAATCCCTTTGATAATTTCTTCCGCGCTCGGCGACAATGCAATGGTTTTTGCTTCTTCACTCATGATCATTACCTCCTTTATCCCGCCTGTTCTTTCTTCTTTTTAATTTCCGTCAACGCCACAACCAATCCGCGCAGCGAACCGTTCAGCACATTCACCAACCCATTAATCGGCGCCTGCATCGCCCCCAGCAACATCGCCCGCAACACATCTTTTCCCGGAATCTGCGAAAGCGCTTGAGCGCCGGCGGGATCAAGCACCTGCCCTTCATACACGGCGCCACAGACTTTAAACGTCTCATGTATCCGGGAAAAATCAACCAACGTCTTGGCCACCGCGACCGGATCTTCCTGTAACACGGCCACCGCCGCCGCGCCTTCCAAAAGACACGCCCCCTCGCCCATATTCGCCGAAGCCAGCGCCCGCTTCAGCAACGAACATTTGGTGACGATAAGGCGGGAAGAATCTTTTTCCAGTTTGCGCCGGAGATTGTTAATCTCCACCGCCGGCAGACGGTCGAACTTCGTAACCATGACGCCGGCTGATCCGTTCAACTGTTTCGTAATTTCGTTGACAATGGATACTTTCTCAATATTTGCCATACTCGCCTACCTTTACGCTACGACCCGATATTCTGCCGCGTCAAGCTTGATTCCCGGCCCCATCGTGCTGGACACCGATACCGTTTTTATAAAATGCCCTTTCGCGGTTTGCGGCCGCGCCTTATTTACCGCGTCAATAACCGTCTGAATATTGCCCAGCAGGGCGTCTTCCGAAAAGGAAAGTTTCCCGACCCCCACGTGCACACCGGCAAGCTTATCAGTTTTAAACTCAACTTTCCCGGCTTTCGCTTCGCGCACCGCCTTGCCGACGTCATTGGTTACCGTGCCGGTCTTCGGATTGGGCATCAAACCGCGCGGCCCGAGGATTTTCCCGATTTTAGCCAATTCCCGCATCATGTCCGGCGTGGCCACGGCCACATCGAAATCAAGCCAGCCGTTTTTAACTTTCTCGATCAATTCCAAGCCGCCGACGTCTTCCGCGCCGGCTTCCCGAGCGGCGGCGGCTTCTTCGCCCTTGCAAAAAACCGCGACCCGGATTTTTTTCCCGAGGCCGTGCGGCAACACAATGCTGCCGCGCACCAATTGGTCCGATTGTTTCGGATCTATCCCCAAATGCATCGCTATTTCCACGGTTTCATCAAATTTAACCGTATGCGCTTTTTTCAACAGCGTAACGGCTTCTTTCAAAGGATACTGTTTGTTGCGCTCAAATAATTTCCGGACGCCGGCCATTCGTTTATGTTCTTTTTTCATACGTCTATCCTTTTACCTCGATACCCATGCTCCGTGCCGTACCGACAACAATCTTCACCGCCTGGTCGACTTTGGCGGTATTCAAATCATCCATTTTCAACTTAACGATTTCTTCCACTTGCGCGCGGGTTACGGCGCCGACTTTTTCTTTGTTCGGAACGCCGGACCCCTTTGCCAAACCGGCCGCGCGCTTCAACAGCACCGAACACGGCGGACTTTTGAGAATGAACGTAAACGAACGATCCTCATAAATAGTCAGAACAACCGGAATGACCAACCCTTCTTTACCGCGCGTCGCTTCATTGAATTTTTTACAAAAATCCATAATGTTCACGCCGTGCTGGCCGAGCGCCGGCCCGACCGGCGGCGCCGGATTCGCTTGCCCGGCGGCTATCTGCAACTTTACCTGTGCTTTGACTGCTTTTGCCATCGCTACATTTTCTCCACTTGCCAGTATTCCAATTCCACCGGCGTCGACCGCCCAAAAATCGACACCATCACTTTTATCTTGCCTTTACTCGGATACACCTCATCGATGGCTCCGCTGAAATTCGTAAACGGACCCTCGGTGACTTTCACCTGTTCTCCCTTTTCAAAAATAACTTTCGGGATCGGTTTTTCTTTGCTTTCTTCCGCTTGTTTTAAAATTTTCGCAACTTCCGCTTCACTGAGCGGATGCGGTTTTGCTCCGGGGCCGATAAACCCCGTGATTCCCGGGGTATTTCTGACCAGATACCAGCTCTCATCGGTTAAATCCATATTGATCAAAATATAACCCGGAAAAAACTTGCGCTCCATAATTTTCTTTTTGCCGCCGCGCACTTCCGAGATTTTTTCGGTAGGAATCAAAATTTGCGCGACCGTTTCCTGCGCGTTGTGCACGCGAATCCGGTTTTCCAAATGCGTCTTTACCCGCTGCTCATGCCCTGTCTGCGTATGCACCACGAACCACTGTTTTGCCATAGCCGCTTTCTCTGGGTTACACAACTGATTATTTAAACATAAAACCAATCAAATACGTGAGGATCAGATCAATCACCCCGACGATGACCGTAAGAATAGCCAACGAAACGATAACCACCGACGTTGACTCGAACAATTCAGCCCGCGGCGGCCAGGAAACTTTCGCCATTTCAAGTTTTACATTCGTAAAAAATGTTTTTACTTTTTCCATGCACGGCCTCGTTTATGCTTTTTCTTCGCGTTATCCGCAGCACTGTCCGTTCTATTTGACTACCCTATTTCCGCACAAGACATGCCCGGAAGCATGGCTTGATTATTTTGGCAGGAGCGGCAGGAGTTGAACCCGCAGTCACGGTTTTGGAGACCGTTGGTTTGCCATTAACCGACGCTCCTCGCTCACCTGAATAGTTAACCGAGCCGGTAAACTATTCACCCGAAGGGCCGATACCTTAAATCACATCGCTGCGATTCAATGGTTCTATCGGGGTATGCCCACCCCTTTGCCGCTCGTCTCCGGACGCGCGATGCAAAACGCAGGCTAACCGGTCACTCTCTTCAAAAAATATTTCAAACACCCGCTCCGCAATTTTGCCGCGCAAATCCAAAACCAACGGCGCGCTTATTTCGTCTCGCGATGAACCGTATGTTTGCGTTCAAAAGGACAAAATTTTTTCAATTCCAGGCGATCGCTGTGTTTTTTTTTGTTTTTCGTCGACTGATAATTGCGGCGTTTGCATTCCGTACACGCCAAGGTGATAATTTCTCGCATAAAACTTATCCTGTAATTCGGTTATTTAATAATTTCGGTAATGACCCCGGCGCCGACCGTTCTGCCGCCTTCGCGTATCGCAAACCGCAGCTCCTTCTCCATCGCGATCGGTTGGATCAAATCAAGCTTCATCGTCACGTTGTCCCCCGGCATCACCATCTCCACTCCCTCCGGCAACGTCACCACTCCCGTAACATCCGTCGTCCGAAAATAAAACTGCGGCCGGTATCCCTTGAAAAACGGCGTGTGCCGCCCGCCTTCTTCCTTCGTCAATATATACACCTGCGCCATCGCCACCGTATGCGGCTTGATCGATCCAGGCTTCGCAATGACCTGCCCCCGCTCGATATCCTTTTTGTCTATCCCCCGCAGCAGCAACCCAACGTTATCCCCGGCCATCCCCTCGTCCAACAGCTTCCGGAACATCTCCACGCCGGTCACTACCGTCTTCTTCACTTCCGGCGCCAATCCAATCACTTCCACTTCCTCGCCGACTTTCACCTTACCGCGCTCGATTCTCCCCGTCGCCACCGTCCCGCGACCCGTAATCGAAAAAACATCCTCCACCGCCATCAAAAACGTCTTGTCCACTTCCCGCTGCGGCGTCGGCACAAATTCATCAACCGCTTTCATCAAATCCAAAATCGGCTTGCACTTCTCGCAACTTTCCTTCGCGCATCCGCACTGCAACGCCCCGTACGCGCTCCCGCGCACGATCGGCGTCTTATCCCCCGGAAACTCGTACTTCGTCAATAAATCCCGGATCTCCAGCTCCACCAAATCCAACAGCTCTTGATCATCCACCACATCCACTTTGTTCAAAAATACCACGATCGCCGGCACGTTTACCTGCCGCGCCAACAATATATGCTCCCGCGTCTGCGGCATCGGACCGTCCACCCCAGATACCACCAAAATCGCCCCGTCCATCTGCGCCGCTCCCGTGATCATGTTCTTGATATAATCCGCGTGCCCAGGACAGTCTACGTGCGCATAATGCCGGTTCTCCGTCGAATATTCCACATGGCTGACCGCGATCGTCAGAATCTTCGTCTCGTCACGCCGCCCCTGCGATTCCGACGCCTTCGCCACTTGATCGTACGAAATGTAATTCGCCAGATTCTTCCCCGCCAATACCTTCGTGATCGCCGCCGTCAACGTCGTCTTCCCGTGGTCTACGTGCCCGATCGTCCCTACGTTGACATGCGGTTTCGTACGCTCAAACTTCTCCTTCGCCATTATGCACCTCCTTATTGACTACTTTAAGCTGCTGATGGGAATTGAACCCATGACCTCATCCTTACCAAGGATGTGCTCTGCCAACTGAGCTACAGCAGCGCATTTCGGCGCAAAAAAAAATCTCGCCGCGCCTCCTGCGCGTTCCCCGCTGACTTTATTTATATAATAAAGCGATAGGTAATTTTAAAATTCTACCATAAAAAAATTTCATGTCAATATTTTTTTATAAAATTTATCTCAAAACATTGCCGCGCCGACCTGCTTCACCCGATTTTTGCGCGCACCGCGGCCAATACTTTTTCATAATCGAGCGGCTTGGAGAGATAATCGTGCAGCCCTTCCATGGCAAATAATTCTCGCATGTTTTCCTGCGCGGAAAAAACAATAATCGGCACTGTCGCGGTGCGTTTATCATGGCGAATCTTTTTCGCCAACGTGAATCCGTCGGTTTTCGGCATAATTATATCAAGGAAAATTAAATCCGGCGTCATCACCTCCATACAGGCAAACGCCTGCTGGCTGTCGGCGGCTGCGGTAACCGCATACCCGTATCCTTGCAAAAAATGCTCTAATTCCCCGCAGACCGCGGGATCATCGTCAATAATCAAAATCATTTTCGGCCCGACCATATTCACCTGCTCTCCGCACCGGCGCATAGACGCCGCTGCCGCGCACACGGCGCACCGCGAAACGGCCGGCGCATCCCGTCCCCCGCCGGCACCTCCACCGCATATACCGATATCTACTATCCGGAAATCCGTATTATACCGGAACTAATTTTTTTCGTCAATTTTTTTTCGCACGGCAGCAAAAGCTTTACGGTCGGCCGGGGCCAACGGCAATAATGCCGCCTCCGGCAACGTCACCCAACGGACATCGAAACATTCCACCGGGCGGACAGCGCCGGCACTGATCACACACTCATAGAGGGATACGGTAATACGTAACACTTCCGATTCGTCATGATAACGGGCCACACAAGCCCCCACCTCGACGTCGATGCCTAACTCTTCCTGAAGTTCACGCGCTAATGCCCGGCGCGGCGTTTCTCCCGCTTCAATTTTTCCGCCGGGAAACTCCCAGAGCAGGCCATAATGATCATCCGGACAGCGCTGGGCAAGCAAAATCCGCTCTCCCCGGCGCAATAAACCGGCAACCACGCGCACCTGCGGCTTAACCGACATACGCCGGGCCTTCACCAAAACAACGCCGTATCGCCCACACGGATATTACGCTCCTGAAACCAACCGGCATTCATTTCCAGAGCGTAACGCACCGGACGAGGCGGCC
>JAMWCB010000018.1 GCA_023819605.1 Candidatus Omnitrophota bacterium | reverse complement strand
GGGGATACCGTCTGCGGTTGCGGTTTCGGAAGATATCCCTTCAGCTTTTCCCATGTCCGCGGACCGACGATACCGTCGCTGACCAGGCCGTTCTGTTTTTGAAAATCGCGGAGCGCTTTTTTTGTTTTCGGGCCTAATTTCCCATCAGCCGCGCCGGGGTCAAATCCGGCGTTTTTTAGGGCAACTTGTATATCCACGGTGCGGATGCTGCGCGCCACCACCGATGAATCGACGCCTACTGCCGGCAGAATTTCCTGCGGTGTCACCGGCACGGCCGCCGGGGTAATAATTTCCGACGTTGCTGCGTCCGGCCGCGCGTTTGAAGGCTGGGGGCGCCGGCTGATGATTTCGATTTCCGGGCAGGCGGAAGAGGAATCTGTCCGGGATTTTTTAGCGTCCGGTCGGCGTCCCATTGCCCGGGCTTCAATTGCCGCGGTGAATATGCATACACACGCTCCGCAGGCCAGGCCGTAGCGCACGATCGTGTTCAGAGCGTGTTTTGGAAAAATCGAAACATAACGCATAGGTGCCGTTGTTGGTTGTCGTTTGTTCGAGCATGACGTTGAGTTTGCTGCGCAGAAGCCGTATTTGTATCGGACACTACGAAATTATTTGCCGCGGCACGGTTTTGTTCCGTGGCTTGCCTTGCGGGAACGCCATTTTATTTTCCCTTTGCGTCTTCTTTTGGCCACTGAAAATCCTCCCTTGTTCAAGTAAATTCATTGAAGCCTCTTAAGATATATTCCCTTATTTTGCCAGAAAATTTTAAATTGTCAATCATTTCCTGATTCGCCGGTAGGAAGCGCGTTCAGGTATAAATCGGCGCGCTTGCCGCGGCGAAAGAGGTGATAGCCGAGAAAGGCGATCATGGCGGCGTTATCGACGCAGTAGGCAGCCGGCGGCAGGTGCAGGTTTATTTTTTCGCCGGCGCAGCGTTCCTGGAGCCGGCGGCGCAGGGCGCTGTTGCAGGCAACACCGCCGCCGACAGCCAGTCTGCGGACTTTGTAGCGCCGGCAGGCGCCGATAGATTTTTCGACGAGGCTGTCCACGACCGCTTTTTGAAACGCATAACTTATTTCCGTTTGCACCGGCGCGCTGATGTTCGGCAACGCCTGGAGCGTATAAAGCACCTGGGTTTTGATGCCGCTGAAGCTGAAATCAAAACTGTCTTTCAGGGGAGCGCAATGAAAATTGAACGGTGAAGATGCTACGGTTTGGGCCAGGCGGTCGATGACCGGCCCGCCGGGGTACGGCAATCCGAGCATTTTTGCAACTTTGTCAAACGATTCTCCGGCCGCATCATCCCGTGTTTTTCCCAGGAACCGGATGCGATCGAAATCGCGCACCAGCGCCAGGCTGGTGTGGCCGCCGGAAACGACTAATCCAATAAACGGAAACGGCATTCGGCGGCAGGCCAGAAACGGAGAAAAAAGGTGTGCCTTGATATGATTGACGGCAATTAACGGTTTGCGCAGGGCGTAGCTGAGCGCTTTGGCGAAAGAAACGCCCACGAGCAGCGAGCCGAGCAGGCCGGGACGCTGCGTGACGGCGATGAGGTCTATTTGGGAAAGGGTGGTGCCGGCTTGTTCTAAAGCGGTTTTGGTTACGCCGACGATAAAAGACAGATGGTATCGGGAGGCGATTTCCGGAATAATCCCGCCGAATTGTTCATGCCGGTGTACGCTGGAACTGACTGTGGAAGCGCGGATGGCGGCGCCGCACATAACCGCGGCGGCTGTTTCATCGCAGGAGGTTTCAATACCGAGTGTTATCATTACCGTCCGTTTCTGTTTGAGGGTCGATCAAGTTGCCACGGTGCTCAACCAGCGCCGAGAGCCGGATAAAACGAATTCCCGCCCGCGACAGGCGCGGCATCACCGCGTGCAATACCCGGACGGTGGTCGGACGGGCATGTCCGATGGCGATGCAGGCGCCGCGCGTATGGGCGAGTTCGGCGGCTTTGAGCAGTTGACGTTCGATTGCGGTTGCGTCGTTTTCGTTATCGATAAAAATATCGCGTTGGCAAAAAGGAATGTTCAATTCCGCGGCAACCGTGCGGCCGATAGATGCGGCCGATGTCAGGCTGTCGAGAAAGAACAGCCGATGAGCTTTGACTTCCTGCAGGAGCGCGCGCATCAATGCGGGATGTTCCGTGCCCTTTGAGCCCATATGGTTATTCACACCCCGGATATTTCCTAATTGGGCGATGTTCTCTCGGACAATCATGCGGATTTGCTCTGCAGGCATGCCGGTGTGGAGTGTATTTGCTTCTAAAGACAGCCGTTCGGGATTATGCGGTTCGATCGGCTGATGCAGGATATATTCCTGCCCTTCCGCCGATAGGCGTTCGGCAATCGTTGTTGAAAAAGCCAGATTCGGCAGGATTGCGTAGGTTACCGGTTGGGGTAATTGTAAGGCTTCGGTTATCAGCGAGGCATTATTCCCCCAGTCGTCCAAAACGATGGCCAACTGGGCTTCCGGCGGCCGCGGCGGCGGTGGCGGGACGACTGCCGGCGGCGGTGGCCTGGCCGGTATCGCTGCCGCCGGCGGTGCCGGCAGCGGGGCGACGGCTGGTTTTAGGCCGATCGGATATTGGACGATAAGGCGGTAGACAGGCAGGGCATGGCTGTGAAGATCAATGATCAGGCGTTCCTGCGCATGCTCTTTTTTTTTGCTGATCGCCGCAATGGCCAAGGGCGCGGCAACAAGCTGCCGCAATGCCGCAAGAAAATGTTCTTCGGAAAGGGGGTGTGGGATGAAGAATTCTTTTTCCCAATATTCCCAACGCGCGCGCCATGATTCGCGGGGGGTGTGTTGTTCCCGGTTCAGCCGCGCCGCACTCATGCCGTATTCACGCAAGAGCGGGGTAAGGAGCCGCTCAACGGCCGCAGCCGCCGGGCGATGGTCGGGCCGTTGAGCATAAAACTGTGCGGCTATGGCCGTGAGTCCCAAAAATAATGCCGCCGTGAAAACAGAACGCAGAAATCGCATAACCCGGTCCGCTAACGCGCGCCTGTTCCGCGCGTCATTTCCCGGAATATTTTTATGCCGCGCATTAAATTGAGGGCTTCGCGGAGCTGGTTGTCGTCTTTGAGCAGTTTTTCCGCTTCCGGATTAATCGTCGGAGCTTCTCCGGCGGTCGGCTGCGCCGGTTCTTGTTGTTTATCCGGCGCGGTTGCACCGTTTGATTGGGGCGTGGACATCTCCGGCGCCGGCGGATTTGCTTCCGGAGCGGGATTTTTTTTCAGGCCGTTGTTTTGTTCCTGCTCGATTTTTTCGAAAACATCGGTATTCGGTTTTAGGGTGTTGCTTTTATCGGTATTTTTTTTCTCCTCCGGAACCTGCGCATCGACCAGGACATCGGGAGTGATCCCTTTCTCGTGGATCGTGCGGCCGCTCGGCGTATAATATTTTGCCGTGGTCAGCCGCAGGGCGGAGCTGTCGCGCAGCGGAATAACGGTTTGCACCGAACCTTTTCCGAACGTTTTGTTCCCCAGGATAACTCCGCGCTTATGATCTTGGATTGCGCCGGCGACGATCTCGGATGCGGAGGCAGAACCGCCGTTGACCATAACGATCAGGGGGATGTCTTTATAGCGGGTTTTACCGGCAGAACGGTACTCGGTATTTTGAGAAGGGTCGCGGCCTTTGGTCGATACGATTAATTCGCCGGCCGGCAGGAATTCGCTGACTGTTTCGACGGAAGCAACCAGCAAGCCGCCGGGGTTATTGCGCAGGTCGAGAATGAGGCTGTCCATATTTTTCGTTTCGAGGTCGGCAAGCGCCGCATCGAGATCTTTTTTGGTTTTTTCGGAAAAATCGGTGAGTTTTATATACGCGATATGATTATCGAGGATCATCGCGTCGCGCACCGCGCGGATTTTGATGATATCGCGGGTAATCACGACGTCCATTAGTTCGCTGCTGCTCTCCCGCAATATGCCGAGGGTGACCGTGGTTCCGGGTTTGCCCCGCATTTTTTTTACCGCTTCGGTTAAGGTGATATCGCGGGTGATTTTGCCGTCGATGCGCACAATGCGATCCATGGCCTTTAAGCCGGCCTTAGCCGCCGGCGTTTCATCCAACGGGGTGATGATCGTCAAAAGATTATCCCGAATCGTGATTTCGATGCCGATGCCGCCGAATTGGCCTTCTGTTTCCACCTGGAGTTCTTTAAACAGATCCGGTTCCATAAACTGACTGTAAGGATCGAGATTGGACAGCAATCCTTTCAAAGCGCCGTACATGATTTTCTCGGCGGAAAGTTTTTCGACATAGTCGTGCTGTACGGCGGTCAACGCGTCGGAAAAAAGTTCCAGCGCTTTGTAAAAATCGGCAGAATTGTTTTTTGTGGTTTTCGCTTCCGAGGATTGCGGTGCGGCAGGCTTGTCGTTCGTTTTCTTTTTTTCGCGCGCGCCAGCGGCTTCCGCGGCCGGGGTGATCAAAAACAAAAAAAGGGACACGATTATGATGCCGGATACTGGTTTGTTGATGCGCATGCGAACCTCCTTATTCTCAATATTTAATATATATGGGTACATAACCATATCTATTACGTTACGGTACGGCACATAGAAAGTCAACGAAAAAATGAACGTTTCAGGTTTCGGAATTGATGCGTTCTCGGAGCAAGGTGGTAATGAGTTGCGGATTGGCCTTGCCGCGGGTTTTTTTCATGATTTGCCCGACTAAGAACATGAATGATTTTTCTTTGCCGCTTTTGAATTCGGTAACGACGCCGGCGTTTTCCCGCAGCACCGTGCGGATGACTTCATTAAGTTCCGCGGTATCCGAGATTTGGCAAAGATTTTTTTCGGCAATAATCCGGTCGACGGTCTTATCGCTGCCGAAGAGTTCCGGAAGGATTGTTTTAGCGATTTTGCCGGAAATAGTCC
This sequence comes from Candidatus Omnitrophota bacterium, assembly GCA_023819605.1. Lineage (GTDB taxonomy): Bacteria > Omnitrophota > Gorgyraeia > B26-G9 > B26-G9 > JAMWCB01. The sequence continues at coordinate 20,474 of JAMWCB010000018.1, read as the reverse complement.
CCTGGTCGATGCGCTGCAACAGGTCGATCAGGTTCCGGGCCGGTAAAACTTCCGGCAATTGCGCGAAATCCAGGCGGTGCTCATTGCAGTAACTCATAATATCGCCCATCAGCCAGTTGCTGACGGTTTTCGGGACAGGATAACCTTTCGCCGTTTCTTCAAAAAACAGCGCCAGGTGTTTATCGCTGCTGATTACGTCCGCGTCATAGGCCGGTAGTCCGAATTGATTCATCAGGCGTTCTTTTTTTGCCTCCGGTAATTCCGGCAGCGTTGCCTGTGCGGCGGCGATTGTTTGCGGGGCGATGGTGAACGGAACCAGATCCGGTTCCGGGAAATAACGGTAATCATGCGCCTCTTCCTTGCTGCGCATCAGGATCGTTTTTTGTTGCGTTTCGTTCCAGAGCCTGGTCTGTTGTTCGATCGCTCCGCCGGCGCCGAGGATGTCTTCCTGCCTGCCGGCTTCGTAGTTGAGCGCGTCCCGCACGCCTTTGAAGGAATTCATGTTTTTTACTTCCGTTTTTACGCCCAGGCGTTGTTGTCCGCACGGCCGCAGCGAAATATTCGCATCACAGCGCAGGCTGCCTTTTTCCATATCGCAATCGGAAACATCCAGGTAGGCGATGATCGCTTTCAATTTAACCAGATAGTCGTAGGCTTGTTGTGCGGAAGCTATATCCGGCTCGCTGACAATTTCCAGAAGCGGCATACCGCAGCGATTATAGTCGACCAAGGTTGCCGCGGCGGTATGAATCAATTTTCCGGCATCTTCTTCCATATGTACGCGTTTAATGCGGATGCGTTTGCGCTCCTGCGGGGTGTCGATATCTATCCAGCCGTTGGCGGCGAGTGGTTGGTCATATTGGGAAATTTGGTAATTTTTCGGCAAATCCGGATAAAAATAATGCTTGCGGTCGAATTTTAAGAATGCCGCGGGCTGGCAGTTCAAGGCCAGCGCTACGCGCAACCCGTAATTCAGAAATTGCCGGTTGAGCACTGGCAATGTTCCCGGAAAGCCAAGGCAGACCGGACAGACCTGCGTATTCGGCGCCAGCCCGAATTCCGTGCCGCAGCCGCAAAACGCTTTGCTCGCGGTCTTCAATTGTACGTGTACTTCCAGCCCGATGATGGTTTCATAGGACATGGCGCTATGCCTCCGGCGGAGATTGCGTGTGCCAACTGGTCTGCTGTTGGTAGTGGTGCCCGATGCGCAGGAGCAGTTCTTCCGCAAAAGGTTTGCCGAGCAGCTGCAATCCTGCCGGCAGCGCGCGCGAGAAGCCGCAGGGCAGCGAAAGCGCCGGCAGGCCGGCCAAATTGGCGGAAATGGTAAAGACATCGGAAAGATACATGGCTAAGGGGTCATTGAGCCGCTCGCCTAAACGAAACGCGGTGGTCGGCGATGTGGGTGTGGCAATACAATCGCAGTGCGCAAATGCCTGTTCGAAATCCCGGCTGATCAGAGAGCGGACTTTTAACGCCTTCAGATAGTAGGCGTCATAGTAGCCGCTGGAAAGCGCGTAGGTGCCGAGGATGATTCGGCGTTTCGCTTCGCAGCCGAATCCCTGCGCGCGCGTCTGTTCATACATATCGAGCAGGGATTGACCGGATACGCCGTGTGCCGCAGCGCGCAGGCCGTATTGGACACCGTCGAAACGCGCCAAGTTAGAGCTGGCCTCGCTGGGCGCAATGATATAATAGACGGCCACCGCGTATTCGGTATGCGGCAGACGGATATCGATCAGTTCAACACCCTGCTGTTCCAAAACCGCCAAGGCGGCCCGCACCAGCGCGTTGACTTCCGGGTCAAGCTGCGGCGGAAAATATTCGCGCGGGATCCCGATGCGTAATCCCCGGATATCTTTATCCAATCCGGACAGGTAATCGGGAACCGGCTGCTGCGCGCAGGTGGAGTCAGCCGGATCGTAGCCGCACATGGCATTCATCAACAGCGCCGTATCCCGCACATCGCGCGCAAACGGGCCGATTTGATCGAGACTGGAGGCAAAAGCGATCAGTCCGTAGCGGGAAATCCGCCCATAGGTCGGTTTGAAGCCGGTGACGCCGCAAAAGGAAGCCGGTTGGCGGATTGAGCCGCCGGTATCGGAACCCAGCGCTAAGGGGCAAAAACGCGCGGCGACTGCGGCAGCGGATCCGCCGCTGGAACCGCCGGGAGCGCAACGGCGGTCCCAGGGATTTGCCGTTGGCCCATAGCAGGATGTTTCGCAGGATGAGCCGAAGGCGAATTCGTCCATGTTCGTTTTTCCCAGCAGCAGGGCGCCGGCCTGCTCCAAGCGATCGATTACCGTCGAATTATACGGCGGACGAAATCCGGATAATATGCGCGATGCGCAGGTGGTCGGTTCGCCGCGTACGCACAGGTTATCTTTAACCGCGAGCGGGATACCGTGCAACGGCCCGTGAGATGCCCGGCGCGCGCGGTTCATTATTTCTTCCGGCTCAAAATGTACGAAAATATTAAACCGTTGGTTCGCCGCGGTGATTTTGCGGATATAGGCAGCGGCGATCTCCGGGGCGCTCAGTTCGCCGGCGGTTATTTTTTGGCGGATTTCGTAGGCGCTGCAGTCGGTTATCGGCATGTGCTTAAATAATTTTAGGTACTTGAAACTGTCCGTTATCGCCGGCCGGCGCATTGGCGAGGCTGTCTTCCGGCGCCAGAGACGGCCGGCGCATATCCTCGCGGAAAACATTGGTCAGCCCCAGGACATGGCTCATCGCCGGGATCGATGCGGTATCCAGTTGGTCGAGTTTTTCGATATAGCGCAAAATGGTGTCTAATTGTCCGGTTAGCAGCGCGGCTTCGGCGTCCGGAAGCGCGATGCGGCTTAAACGGGCGATATGTTCAACGGTTGCGCGGCTAATCGGCATAGTCATCTCCGGTCATAAATTGAGGTTTTAGTATACCATGCTGATCCCGGAAAAGTCAAAATGAATAATCGGTAAAATTTTTTTATACGAATTTTTGTTTTATTTTTAAAAAATAATTTGTTATAATTAAAACAACATGGATGCGATGACGTGGGAAAAGGACTTCGGCGGGCGAAAAATCCGCCGTACAATTCTGATTGTTTTCGCCGTAGTCCTTGCGTGGTTCAGCCGAGCCGCAGCCGAGAGTAATCCGGTATTGTTGCAGGCGCTCAACGAGGCGCGGCAGCAAGAATGCACCTCGAAGCGGCGCTGTGAACATCACGAAGACCGCTTCAATCTATCCATCCCGTACCACCAAATTATTGCCGAAAAAGAACAAGTAATTGCCGCGTTGACGGCGTTGATCGTCGGTTTAGGGGGAACTGCGGACGCGGTTGCACCGGCTCGTTCCGCGCAGCAGCGCGTACTCGCGGCAATGGCTGCAGATGCGCGGGCCCAGATAGAGCTGATTTCGTTGTATGACCGTGTGCTCGGCGAATTTGGGCACCCGGAAACACGGCGGGTTATCGCGTGGGCAAAAAATATGGCGCTATCTCATTTTTTAATGCTGAGCGTGCGCAGTCAGGAATTACTCGATGAACAATGGCTGTCCCGAACGGGAGGTTCTGAGCAGCCGCAATAAAATTATCCGGAAAAATTTGTGGTAATTTTTTCCGCGGACGAAATACTTTTTGGGTTTAACGAATAAATGACCGGACGATGACGGAGGGGGAAGTATGAACACACTCAGTAAATTGCGCGTTGGCCAGAAAACAATGATTTTTGCCGCGATGACATCGGTGATTGCAGTTGTCGCGTCGTTTGTCGCTGTCGCGGCCTTGCTGCGCGGCAATGAGCAGAAATTAGTCGAGCGCACGGTGGAAAGTTTGGGGATGGCGGTCGGGCAATTGCTGCAATCGCGCCACAATGCATCGCCGGAATCTATTTCGGATGCGGATTTTCTTGAATTGAAAAAAATGTACGGCATTGATGGGGGTCTGGTGGTTGACGGCCGCCTGACCGCGGCATCGTTCGACGCGTTGCGATCGCAATCGCTGCCGGCGGAAGCGGTGCGCGCGCTCCGGGACGGCAGACCTGCCCGGGTGACGATGCGCGTGTCCGCCGCGGAATATCTCGGCGGTGTCACGCCGTTGTTTCAGGGGAAGAGTTCGCGGCCGACCGGGCTGATGGTTATGATCCCCCGCACGGACGCTGCCGCACATATCCTGTTTGTGTTCGCGGTCGTGATGGCGCTGATGGTGGTTTTATTGACGGTCGTAGCGCGCGCGGCGATCAGTGCGATGGTGATTAAACCCTTGCGCGTATTGACGGAAGCCGCAAAAATGATTGCTTCGCAGTCAGGCGACCTGACCCAGCGGGTGGAATTATCCACCGAGGATGAGTTCGGCGAATTGGCGAATATGTTCAATTGGCTGATTGCTTCATTGCATGAGATGATGCTGCAGGTGCGCACGACCGCTGAGAAGATTGCCACGGCCAGTTCTATGCTTTCGAGCACGACCGAACAGGTGAATGCGTCCAACCAGGAAATATCTTCGACGATACAGCAGCTGGCCAAGGGGATTACGCAGCAGGCAAAACGGGTGGAAGAAACATCCCGCCTTATGGAAGATATGTCGGCGTCGGTGCGGGAAGTCGCGGCAAATGCATTAACCGCGTCGCGTTCTTCCGGCCAGTCATTGGTCCAGGCGGAAAACGGCGGCCGTGCGATTACTCAGGCGGTTGACAAAATGAACCGGATCACTGAAACGGTTTCCAACGCCGCAACGGTCGTTAAGTCGCTGGGCGAAAAATCAAAACAGATCGGAGAGATCACCGAGACGATTACCAGCATTGCCGATCAAACGAATTTGTTGGCGTTGAATGCTGCGATCGAAGCGGCGCGCGCCGGCGACGCGGGCCGCGGTTTTGCCGTAGTTGCCGAGGAGGTGCGTAAGCTCGCGGAAGGGTCGGCGGAAGCGGCGCGGCGTATCGGAACGTTGATTAAAGGAATTCAGGTGGAAACGCCGAAAGCGGTGAGTTCGATCGAAGCCGGGTCGAAGGAAGTCAATGAAGGCGCCCAATTGGTGGCGCGGGTTTCCGATGCGCTGGAGGAAATCATTAATTCCGCCAAGCAATCGGCGCGGATGGTCGATGAAATTACGAAAACGACCGATCTGCAGACCGGCCATGCCGAGCAGATCGTCAAGGCAATCGAAGAGGTTGCGACGGTAGCGGAGGAATCATCGTCTTCGACCGAGGAATCGGCAAGTTCGACGCAGGAGCAGACCGCATCGATGGAAGAGATGTCCAGTTCGGCCCAGGAATTGGCGCGCATGGCCAATGATTTAATGAATATGGTGAATAAATTTAAATTGAGTTAAGAGATGGTGCGCGCTGCGCCGGGTGTATGCAGCGGAAGCGGCGAGGTTCGCCGTGGACGGAGGGAGCCGGCGGTAAGGGCGCGGGAGGTTCATATGCTGCAAATACTTATTATCGATGATGAACGGGAAATCGTCCGGGCGATGGCTGATTTTTTTTCCGGTAAAGGATATCGGGTTTTTACGGCCAATGACGGTGTCACGGCTCTTGATATTGTTGAAAAAAAACGGCCGCATTTGGTTTTCTGTGATATTCGCATGCCGCAGATGGACGGGTTGCAGGTGCTGCGGCGCATCCGGGATATCGACCGGTCGATTAAAGTCATTATGGTTACGGCGTTCGGTACACAGGAAATAATCGGCGAGGCAACGCGGTTGGGCGCAGTTGATTTTATTCGTAAACCGTTTACGCATGATTATTTGGAACAGGAAGTGATTAAGAAAGTTAATGTGCAGCTGTTTGAAGAATTGCGGCGGGAAATCGAGGAAAAAGACCAGCTGATTGAGCAACTGCGGATGCTGCACGAGCGTGTATCGCGGCATTTTTATCAAACGGTTCTTTCGCTGGCCGCTGCCTTGGAAGCGCGCGACCGGTATACGCACGGCCATTCCGAACGCGTTGACTTTTATAGCAAAATGATCGCCGAAGAATTGCACCGGCGGTGTATGCCCGGCATCAACGCTTTGTTTTTCGATAACCTGCATATCGAATCGCGGCTGCATGATATCGGCAAAATCGCCGTGCCGGATGAAGTGCTCAATAAGCCCGGGCACCTGACGCCGCAGGAATATGATGCCATTAAACGGCATCCGGCGGAAAGCGTGCGTATCCTTGCGCCGTTGGAGGGAAGCAAGGAGCATATGGAAGTTATTTATAGCCACCATGAGCGGGTTGACGGCAACGGATACCCGGATGCAAAAGCGGAATCGACGATTCCGCTGCGGGCAAAAATTATCGCGGTGGCCGATGCGTTTGACGCAATGACTTCGGACCGGCCGTATCGTGCGGCATTGCCGGTCGAGAAGGCGTTTGGCGAGCTATCGCACGGCAAGGGCGTACAATTCGATGATGCGATCGTGGATGCATTTGTGTGCGCGTATGATCAGTATCAGGAGCGCCTGGCGCGGGAACGGGAAATGCTGAAGGAAAAAATGATGGTGGAAGTGTCGGTTGACTGAGTAGAGGAGGAAGGCGTGGAGAAAGTTCCGGTTGGAATTATCGGCGGCAGCGGCTTATACGATATCGATGGCCTGGAAAAAGTTGAAAAAATTACCGTTGAAACACCGTTTGGTTCTCCATCCGACGCATTTGTTGTTGGCACCTTGAATGGCGTGCGGTGCGCGTTTTTACCGCGGCATGGCCGCGGGCACCACCTTTCGCCGTCGGAGTTGAATTATCGGGCGAATATTTACGCTTTTAAGAAACTCGGCGCGGAGAAATTGATTTCCATTTCCGCCGTGGGAAGCTTGAAAGAAGAGTTGAAACCGCGTGATTTTGTCATTCCGGATCAGCTGTTGGATCGGACAAAAAGCCGGGTGTGTACGTTTTTTGGCGATGGGATTGTCGCGCATGTCAGTTTCGCAGACCCGTTCTGTCCCTGTTTATCAGAACTCGCCTATACGACAGCCGTTGATGTCGGGATTAGTGTGCACAAAGGCGGCACGTATGTTTGTATTGAAGGCCCGCAATTTTCCACGCGCGCCGAATCGCACAGTTATCGCCAACTGAATTGCGCGATTATCGGGATGACCAATCTGCCGGAAGCCAAGCTCGCGCGCGAAGCGGAATTATGCTATGCGACCGTTGCGTTGGTGACGGACTATGACTGTTGGAAAGCCGATGAAGAGGTGAGCCTGGAGCAGGTTTTAGCTCATCTGCACGCTAACAGCGGCAATGCCAAACGTTTTGTCCGTGAGCTGTTGCCGCGCCTTTCCGGAAAAACAGCCTGCCGTTGCGGCAGCGCTCTGGAAACAGCGATTGTTTCCGCGCGGGAAACCATGCCGGCGGCTACGGTGAAAAAAATGCAATTGCTCATCGGTAAATATATCCGATAATCGGAACAGGCCACCGGACCGTTGAAATGTTCATCCGTAGCGCCGCTACTGTAGATCAGGCTGGTGATTACGGCCGTTATCGGAGTCATGCCGCATCCTACCGCCGGATATTTGGAAATAACCCTCAGATAGATGAGACGATTTTCGCGGGGTGGCCGAGCTGTTTCCGCGCGCTGTTTTTCTTGATAGGGCCGTTGGTTTGTGGTAGTATGGTCAGGCATGAACGAGGGGGATTATGGAACGTCTTTTATTGATGTTTATTTCCAATAATTCCGGGCATCATCGCGCGACGTTGGCTATTGAGCGCGCGGTCGAAGCTTCTTTTCCGCGAACGGTGGTGCGTAATATCAACGGGTTTAATTATACCCACCCGTTTATGGAAAAAGTCATCAATAGCCTGTATAATAAAGTGATAAAAATCAAGCCGGAGGTTTGGGAATATCTGTACGATAATCCGAAAATCGTCCGCCGCACCCGTAAATTACGCAATTTAATTCATAAATTCAATTCTAAAAAATTAAAAAAACTCATCAATGCGTTTGGTCCGGATATTGTGGCCTGTACACAGGCCTTCCCCTGCGGCATGATTGCGGATTTGAAAAAAACGTATGGGCTGCAGTTCCCCTTGGTCGGTGTGTTGACCGATTACGCACCGCATTCTTATTGGATTTATGATACGATCGACGCATATGTTGTTCCGAGCGCCGACACAAAACAAAAATTGGTTTCCTGCGGCATTCGTCCGGAAAAAGTGTATGTGTTGGGCATTCCGGTCGATCCGGTATTTTCGTTGCCGAGCGAGCGGGAAAAGGTGTTGGCGGAATTGCACTTGAGTCCGGATGTGCCGACGGTACTCATTATGGGAGGCGGCCAAGGGTTGGGGCCGATTGAAGAGCTGGTTTTTGCGGTGAATACGCTGGAAGCGCCGGCGCAATTGATCGTTGTCTGCGGCACGAATCAACGTCTGAAACGCTGGTTGGATAGCCGGCGGCGGTTATTTCGGAAAAAAATGGCGGTATTCGGTTATGTGCGCGAAGGAATTCACCGCCTGATGGATGCGGCGGACATGATTGTCAGTAAACCGGGAGGCTTGACGACCGCGGAAGCGTTGACCAAGCATTTGCCGATCATTATCGTAAATCCGATCCCCGGACAGGAGGCAAAAAATACGGAATTTTTGTTGCGCGAAGGCGTGGCGGTTAAAGCGGACGGCCCGTTGGGAGCGGCCGCGCATATCGAAGTACTATTGCGCGATCCGGCGCAGCTCAAACGCATGAAGGCCGCCGCCGCTCGTCATGGTCGTCCGTATGCCGCCCGTGATACGGCGCGTTTGCTCGAAGAATTGTCCAAGCTGCGAAAGTAACCGGCGTATGGGTGCATATTTTTTATTCCGTTTGGCCTTTTTTCTGGCGCGCCGTCTTCCGTTGTCTCCGGCGTACCGCGCTGCGGAAATTCTTGCCGCGTTGAAATATTATACCGTGCCGCAGGAACGCCGGGCGATGCTCCGGAATTTTTCAATTATCCGCGGCGGCGCGCCGTCGGAGCATGTGCGCGGTGTGCGGGAGGTCTATCGTAATTTTGGACGGTATTTGGTCGATTTTTTCCGTTCGGAAAAAATCGATGCGCGGTTTGTCCGGGAAGCGGTCTCGATTACCGGGATCGAATATATCGATCAGGGGTTGCAGCGGGGCAACGGCGTCATCGGATTGACGGTGCATATCGGGAATTGGGAATTGTCGGCGCAGCTGTTGGCGGTGCTGGGCTATCCGATGAATGCCATTGCGCTGCCGCACCGCGATCCTGCGGTAAACCGGTTGTTCGATGCCCAACGGAGTGTGGTCGGCGTAAAAGTAATTCCGCTGGGGGTCAGTATTCGGCAGTGTTTCGCCGCGTTGCGCCGGAACGAAATCGTCGGAATTCTCGGCGATCGGGATTTTTCCGGCAGCCGCACGCTGCGCGTGCCGTTTTTAGGGACAACGATCGCTCTGCCGCGCGGGCCGGCGGTGCTCAGTTACCGCACTGGCGCAGCGATTGTGCCGGGTTTTGTCGTCCGCGACCGGGATAATTTCCGGCGTTTTGAATTTATCCTGGAGTCGCCGATTGTGCCGGACAAGTCGGTGGATGAAGAAACGGCGTTGGTCCGGTTGACCGAACAGTATGCCCGGGTGATGGAAAAATATGTCCGTCTGTATCCGGAACAATGGTTTCTTTTTCACGATATAGCCCGCGCCGATCCGCAGGAAGGAAAACGCCTGGAGACGGAGTCGGTTCATTCGGAGCTGCGGTCATGAAAATCTGCATCCTCTTGCCGGCGTATAATGAAGAGAAATCCTTGGGGGCATTGCTGAAGTCGGTCCGTCCCTATGGGTTGGACGCGGTGGTTATTGACGACGGTTCCGCGGACGCGACTTCGGAAATCGCCCGGCAGGGTGGGGCGATTCTCTTGCGGCACGCGGGTAATCAGGGTAAAGGCCAGGCGTTGCGCACGGGGTTCCATTACGCCGTTGAACGGGGGTATGATGCTGTGTTGATCATGGACGCCGACGGCCAGCATGATCCGCAGGAAATCCCGGCATTTTGCGCCTGCGCGGAAAAAACGCGCGCGGGTATCGTCATCGGTAATCGCATGCATTGTCCGACCGGCATGCCGCTGGTGCGGAAACTAACGAATTGGTTGACGAGTTTTTTTATTTCCCGCTTGACCGACCGTCCGATTCCGGATACGCAGTGCGGTTACCGGCTGCTCCGCACGGATTTACTGAAAAAAATGCATTTATCGACGAATAATTATGACACGGAATCGGAAATACTCATTGAAGCCGCCCGCCACCATGAACATATCGAGTCTATCCCGATCCGCAGTATTTATCGCGATCATAAAAGCCAAATCCATCCGGTGCGCGATACGGTGCGTTTTTGGATGCTGATGATCAGAAAATTGCTGCGGCGAGAGCCGTCCCGGCCGCGGTAAATATTGCATCCGATTGTACGGAGCAGCGTAGGTCATGACCAGATCACCGAACGATGCGCGGCGGCGCATGGTCGAGGAGCAATTGCGCGGCCGCGGTATTTCAGACGCGCGTGTTCTCGCGGCGTTTGCCGCGGTGCCGCGGCATACATTTGTCTTGCCGCGGTATGAACGCCGGGCGTACGATGATTGCGCGTTGCCCTTTGCCGGCGGGCAGACTATTTCGCAGCCGTATATGGTCGCAGTGATGACCGAAGCGGCGGCAATCGAACCGGGGCAGCGCGTTTTGGAAATCGGCACCGGCAGTGGGTATCAAGCGGCGATCCTCGCGTATATGGGAGCGGTGGTTTATTCAGTTGAGCGTATTGCCGTATTGGCGGAAGGCGCGCGTGAACGACTGGCGGCACTATGTGTTTCCGGTGTTGAAATCAAGACCGGTGACGGCAGCCTCGGCTGGCCGGAGCACGCGCCCTATGCGCGGATCATCGTCACGGCCGGCGCGCCGTCGCTTCCGGCAGCTCTGTTGGAACAGCTTGCGGAGGGCGGACGATTGATTATTCCTGTGGGCGATCGGAGCATGCAGACATTGACGGTGGTGCGGCGGCACGGCGGGCAGTTCTTGACGCATACCCTGGGCGGGTGCGTGTTCGTGCCGTTGCTCGGGCAGGAGGGTTGGCCGTTGTCCGGCCATTGATTCGAGAAAAATGGTGAGTACTTCAACTTGTTTTGCGCAGGTCGCTGTGAATATCCCCGGCAAAGATGTTTTCGATTACGCCGTACCGCGGCACCTGCAGTCCGCGGCTGTTCCGGGGGTGCGCGTCTGGATTCCGTTCGGGACGCGGCGTATTGTCGGTTTAATTGTCGGCGTCAGCGACCGGACGGTTGTTTCCCGCTGTCGGGATATTGAAGCGGTTATCGACGAAACGCCGCTGCTGTCTCCGGCATTATTGGCGATGACCCGGTGGATAGCCGAATATTATTGTTGTTCCTGGGGAGAGGCAGTCGAGGCGGCTATTCCGGCACCGCTCAAAGACGGGCGCACGGGATTGCGGGCGCGCGCGGGCCCGCCGCTGCCGGAACCTGGGAATTCGCGCACATTTCCGCGCGCGGAATTATCCTTGCACCAGGATGATGCGTTGGCGGTAATTCAGCCGTGCGTGCAGCAACGCCGGCACGCGGTATTTCTGTTGCACGGCATTACCGCCAGCGGGAAAACAGAAGTATATCTGCAGGCCATGGCCGCCGCGCTTGCGCAGGGGCGGACGGCGCTGATGTTCGTTCCGGAAATCGCATTGACGCCGCAAACGATGGATCAGTTTATCGCCCGGTTCGGCGCGGACGCTGTTGCGGTTATCCACAGCCGTTTGAGCGCTGGAGAAAAATTTACGCAATGGCAGCGGATTCGTTCCGGGCAGGCGCGGGTGGTCATCGGCGCGCGTTCGGCGGTTTTTAGTCCGTTGGAGCGGCTGGGATTGATTGTGGTTGACGAAGAGCACGAAAATACCTATAAACAGGAGGATGTGCCGCGCTATCATCTGGTGCCCGCGGCGATCCGCCGCGCGGAAGAGGCCGCAGCGGTAGTGATTCTTGGTTCGGCGACCCCGTCGCTGGAATCGATGTATGCGGCGCGGCAGGATAAAATAACGCTGATTGAGCTGCCGGAACGCGTCGACGGAAGGGAATTGCCGTCCGTGCAGGTTATCGATATGCGGCAGCAGCGGCGGGTCAACGGCCGGCCGGCGATTTTTTCCAAACCGTTGGAAGACGCCGTGCGGCAATGTCTGGGACGCCGGGAGCAGTCGATGATCTTTTTAAACCGCCGCGGTTTTGCGACGTTCATTTCCTGCCGCGCGTGCGGTCATGTCGTGCAGTGCGCCCATTGTTCGATCGCGTTGGTCTACCACGCCGCTTCCCAACAGCTGCGGTGTCATCACTGTGGCTTCGTTCAGGAAAAACCGCAGGCATGTCCGGCCTGCGCCGGCGATTATTTAATCTATCAGGGAGCCGGAACGGAAAAAGTGGAGAGTGAATTGCACCGGCTGTTTCCGGAAGCGCGCATCCGCCGCATGGATTCTGATACAGTGCGCCGGAAAAACGCGCATGCGGATGTTTTTTACGCCTTCAAAAATCATGAAATCGACATCCTGGTCGGCACACAAATGCTCGCGAAAGGTTTTGATATTCCGAAGGTAACCGTGGTGGGCGTGGTGGCCGCAGATGTGGCGTTAAATCTGCCGGATTTCCGCGCCGCGGAACGAACGTTCGGCTTAATTACCCAGGTGGCTGGGCGCGCCGGACGCGGGAAGCACCCGGGAAGAGTGTTGGTGCAGACCTATACCCCGGAACATTACGCGATTCAGTGCGCTGTTCATCATGATTACGCCGGTTTTTACGCGCAGGAAATGGCCTTCCGGCGGCAATTACTTTTGCCTCCCTACGCCCATCTTGCCGGTATCACCGTGCGGGCGAAACAAGAATCGCCGGCCGCCGATGCCGCTCGCTCTTTATTCGCGCGGGCAGAGCGTTGCGCCGGCGAACGGGCGCGCCTGCTCGGGCCGGCGCCGTTGCCGTTGGTTAAATTACGCGGCTGGTACCGGTGGGCGATTTTGATTAAAAGTGAACGGCCGGAATGGCTGTCGTCTATTGTGCGGGAATCGCTGGCCGCGTGGAAGCGGCCGAGCACTGTGAAAATTTCCGTGGACGTCGATCCGCTGACTTTATCCTGAAGCGGGTTAGGTTGCCGGCTTGATCGAGTCGAACCCGCCCTCGATGGCCCCCAGCGCCGCGATATCTTTGAGGATCGTTTCCGCATCCAGGTCGGTGCGGGTGATTTTGAGAATACGTTGCGCCGTGCTTTTCGCCAGAGGATATTGTTTGGTGTCATAGTAGAGACGGCAGAGCTGTTTGAGCGCCGGCAGATTGTTCTGGTCGAGCAGGAGGATTTGTTCCCAGGCGCATTGCGCTCCGGCCGGGTTTTTGTTCTGCAGGAAAATTATTGCCAAGCGGTGCAAGGCTGGTATACTATCGGGAGTAAGCAGGGTTGCCCGTTCCAGTGTTTTCATCGCGGCAGGAATTTTACGCTGTGCCATAAGGACAGCAGCGGACAGGCGCAATCCAAAGGAACGCAGGCGGCGGATAAACGACTGCCCGGATTTTTGTTCCTGTTCCCGCAGCGCGCGCGCCGCGTTCCAGAGATGGTGGTAACATTCCAGGCAATCCGGATATTCGGCGAGTACCTCCTGGAATAGTTCAAGCGCGTACGCGTAGTTTTTTTTCTCAAGGGCCTGCAGCCCCTTTTTATAAAAATGATTTTTTTGATGATCCGTTGTCGGCGTTCCTTGCATGAAAATCATTGTAGGGGAAAGATGCCGTGTTGTCAACCTGGGGAAAAACGATGAAGGTTGTTTTTTTCGGTTCGTCTGATTTTGCCGTAGCCGCGCTGTGTTCGCTGATTGCGCACCATGACGTGGCGGCGGTGTACACGCAGCCGGATCGTCCGAAAGGCCGGCATCTGCATCTGAGCGAGACACCGGTAAAACAGTTCGCACGGGAACGCGGTTTGCCGGTAGTTGCCTGCCCGGCGGTGGGCGCGCCGGATGCGGTTGCGCAGCTGCGCGCATTTCAGGCGGACGTTTTTGCCGTGGTAAGTTTTGGGCAGTTTTTAAGCCGGGAGGTGTTGGCAATTCCGCGTTTTTGTTGTCTTAATGTGCATGCGTCCTTGTTGCCGCGCTGGCGCGGGGCGGCGCCGGTTAATTACGCGCTGTGGCACGGTGACCGGGAAACCGGTGTTACCGTGATGCGTATGAATGAATATATGGATCGTGGCGATATACTGTTGCAGAAAATGACGCCGATTGCGCCGGCCGATGACGCGGTTGGTTTATTGGCGCGCTTGGCGACGCTGGGCGCGGAAGCGTTGCTGGAATCTTTGGGGATGTTGGCGGGGAATTGGGCGGTTTTTTCGCCGCAGGATAGCGCGTTGGCTACCGTAGCCCCTCGTTTAAAAAAAGAAGATGGCGCGATACGCTGGGAAGAATCGGCAGCGGCGATTCATAACCGGGTGCGGGCGCTGGTGCCGTGGCCGTGCGCGTATACATGTTTGCGCGGGATCTTTTTGAAAATTTTGAAAACAAATCTGGTTACCTGTGCTGTCCCGTCCGGCAGCCAGGGCGCGCCGGGAACTATTTTGGGCATTTGCAAATATCAGGGGCTTACCGTGGCGACTGGACAGGGAAATATATTGATCCAGACCATTCAGCCGGCCGGCCGCCGGGCTATGAACGCCTATGATTTTGTCCTTGGGCATCAGGTGCGCAGCGGCGACATGTTTGGGGCGCTCCCTTGAATTTGGCGTGTCCAGAAAGAGGCGCGCATCGGTCCGTTGTACGTTCGCTGTCGGGGTAAGCCCGCGCTTTGTCCGCGCCTTCCGAGCAACTCTGCAATAAGCGGGAAAAGATTTTTTCTAACCTTTTTTGTTATTTCAAATTTCAAGGGCTGACCCCGACAGCGGCTGCTTGGGCGTTGAGTTCGTCAATAAGCTGTTTGTCTTCGCCGAAACGATATGCGATCGCTTGAAAAAATCCTTTATAACAGTCGGGGTGAATTTTACCCGGCGCGATATCCTGGGGGCGAAAGGTTATTTCCTTTGTTTGAAATTCCACGTTCCCCCAGGTAAGCAGGCCGTAAAAAAATCCATGTTGAAAAGCTTTTTTACCGTCGGGAAGCGTCGGGTTACCCCGGATGAGTTGGTTGATTATTTCCAAATGATCGTAAGCGTTTCCGATGAGATCGCTCAAGATGAGAAAATTTTTTTTGACGAAAGGTACTTGTTCACTGAACAAAAATAATGCCGGCGCTGTTCCTTGTGCGGCATAGCCATAGAGGATATACTGCTGCATCCGCGGCGGAAAATTTTTTTCTATGAATCGAAACGCGGATTCGTGGTGTTCTTTAAAATGCAAACGGAGACGATCGCCCCAAATGATATAAAAATGATGTTGGTAGGGAGTTTGGACAAAACGCGGAACAGTCTCCCGGACAAATCGTAAAGATTCAGCCCAGGTATGATAGAGGACGGCTTCATGCGCTATGCCGGCGAGCAATGCATGTTTTTTGGCTTGCGGCGCGGTAATTTTTTGCGCAACAGAGAGAAAGGTTAATTTATACGGACAGCGGCTATAGCCGTAGTAGCCGATAGCGGCAATATCTGCCGGATGTAATTCTTCCCGGCAAAGTAGTTGTTCTAAAAAGAGCTGATCCGCAACTTGTTTATTCGGCTGTAAGTTCGGCGAGAGAAGTTCTTGGAGAGAATTTTCCGGCCCGCTATACCGGCGGCCAAAATAAGGGGCAAAGACGCGGGTTGATCCATAGATGATATCGCGGGAAATAATGTTGCGCACCGCGGCATTGTACTGCGGTTTTTGAAACGTTTGATAGGGCGGGCAGCGGAAAAGAAAATCGGAGTCGATCGTCCATTGAAAAGAGCGTCCATGCGCATAATAAATCAGCGGCAGAATGAGGAAGACGAGGAGCGCAGCGCGTTGCCTCCGGGGAGTAGCGTTCGGGTTTTCAAGAGCGGCAAGGCGTCCGGCAACTAATATCGCGAGGAACGGGATGATCGGGAAAAAGTGATGGGGGTTGGAGATAAATCTCATTCCGTTGAGAAAAATGAAATACGTTACAACATTAGTCAGTATGACCGCCTCGGTAACATAAGGAGAATTTTTTTGACGATCGGTTGCCCTTTCAAGAAGCGTGAATAAGAATAGGGCCGGGAAAAGCATTTTGAACCAAGGGATATCTCCGGCTTTCCCACTGTCAAATATGTCGAGTGCAAAATATTTAAGATTATAAACGCAGGCGAAGACAATATCCCGCAGCGACGATATCCCCCCGGTGGCAAGGTTGTGCGCGGTTAATTCGCCGCTGATTCGTCCTTCGGCCCAGGAAAACAGGAGAAACATGAGCGCGCTGACGAGGATGAGGGAGGCGGCGCTGTAGACGAGTGCGCCGTGCTTTGCGCGGTTAACGAAATGGATGGTGAGACAGAAAATATTTGCCAGCGCGAAGGGAATGAAGGAAATGTGAAAGATGGTTCCGGCGGCAGCGATTAATAAGAAACAGGCGCCGAGTTTAAGCGGCACGGTTTGTTGTGTGGATAGTAGGTGAATCGTCAGGCCGCATAACCAGAGCGCAAATATATTCACATTGATAAAACAATAGAGGAAGGCGGCATCAAACGTCGTGAAAGCATACGGCGCACAGATGAACAGGAGACAGGCGAAGAGAGCGGCGTGATGACTGAACCACGCGCGGCATAACCAGTAGATCGTCAGGAGATGGATTATGCTGAGAGAAATGTCGACGAGAAAAAGCGAAAAGCAGGTGTATCCGAAAATGTGCAACGGTAATTGAGCAATTGCACCGAAGGGTATTTGTCCGGCATCGGTCATCAAGCGCATCTGCGTGGTCAGGCCGCTCAAGCTGGCCAATCCGTTGGATAACCACAGAGCGTAGGTGCCGGTGCGCAGCGATTCCCATGTTTTGAAACTGTTCACGTGGGCGAGGCGAGTGTAGACTAATAAGAGAATTAATCCGCCGGCGATAAAAATGCGCGAAGGGAAAGAGGGCGCGGTAAAAAACTGTTTTACAAAAAACGTTTCCCGAACGATACGCATCCCGGAGGCAGGTATGGCCCGGATGAGCGCCCAAATCCCGAAGCATAAGCCCAGCGCGAAGAAGAAATTGCGGAAATCCAAGGTTTTTTTTATTGCGGTGACATTTTCCAAATAACTGATCATTCGGTGGTTGTCATTTTGCCGGTAGTGCAGGCTTTGAACGTGACCGTGGCGCGGCGGCGTCAAAGCCGGATTTTCTAAGTGATTCAGGGAACCGTCCGCGTAACGGGTCAGGTAATTTTCCGCGAAATAATTGGCGGCAAGACAAACGAGGATTAGCCCGCACGCCGTCGAAAATCGAAGGCATCGTTTCGTGATGGCGAAACGAGCGGTGGGTCGGCAAGCGTTATTCATGATAGGCCACGAAGTTGACGGCGGCACGGGATTTTTTTTCTTGAAAACAGACCATATCAAACCAGGCGGTTATTTTGCGTTTAAATTCATCCCAAGATCGTATCCGAACGAGCGCTTTTGCCAGAAAGGACGGCCGTGCGTAGTAACTGATATACGCCCAGCGCGTCAAACGGTCGATTTCTTGGTTGGTGAGTTCTGTCCACGGACGGGGGAGGTCGCGGTCGGTTTCTTTGCCGAGAATCCAATCCTGCCAATAGTCTGTTCCGGATTCTTTGATCATCTGCTGCCAAAGCGGCGTGAGCGGCTTGGCAAGGCATTTTGAAAATTGGACATAGTCGAGATCGAGCGCTTTCGCGAACCGTATCGTTTCGCGCACCGTGGTTTTTGATTCGCCCGGAGCGCCAATGAGGAAAAACCCTAAACAGCGGATGCCCAACGATTGCGCGCTGCGAATGGTGTCCCGAATTTTTTCAAGGGTAATGTTTTTCCGGATCGCATCTAATATGCGTTGCGAACCCGATTCGATGCCGAAATAAATCCGGCTGCATCCCGCCGCGCGCATAGTTTTGAGTACCGCGAGGTTGATGTTAATCCGCGATCGGCAGGCCCAGGCGATATCCAGGCGGCGGCGCCGTATTTCTTCGCAGATATCCACGACGCGTTTTTCGTCCGCGGTGAAATCGTAATCAAAAAAGTCGATCTCCCGGATATGGAACCGTTCCGCGCATTCCTGCATTTCGTCGACGACTTTTTTTGCCGACCGCGGATTAAAGGGGGTGCGGCCGGCTTCGCAGAACGAGCAGCCATAGGGGCAACCCAGAGATGTGACCATGACGGTGAAATTTTTGCGTTCACAGGGGAACTCGGCATAGAGGTGATTGGGAAGTAAGTCGCGGGCCGGAAATGGAAAATTTTCAAAGTTAACCGGTTGCGGAGGATTTACGGTGACCACGCCATCCTTTTTGTACGCCAGCCCGGGTATTTTTTCAAAAGATTGTTTCTTTTCGATGGCTTCAAAGAGCAAGGGGACGGTTTCTAAGGCATGCTCGATAACGCCGAAATCTATTTCCGGATGGCTGACCGATTCGCGCGGATAGACCCGGAGATTATAGCCGCCGATGACCACCAGAACGTTTAACGCTGTTTTAAGAAAACGAATCCATTCCAGCGTTTCCGGAAACATGTACGTCGTCATCATAAATCCTAAAATGTCCGGATTGAAATCTCGAAGCTTTTTCAGTACATCCTGTTTAGTGAGATGTAAGGTGCGGGCGTCGATAATCGTAACGTCATGCCCGGCCTGGCGCGCGATCGACGCAACCCAGGCTAAGCTGAGCGGAGGAAACATGCCAAAATATTTTTGGACGATGCGTAAGTTTTCCTCGTGAATTTTATAAGAAAATGGATTAAAGACCAGGGCGAATCGCATGGGCGTTATTGGTAGTGGTTGAGGAGTCGAACCGTGCAGCGGCGCCGTTTTCCAAAAGCGATCGCGGAAGCGATCCGGCAGCCGCCTTCACGCCCAGCATGTTTTGTGCCGCGGCAAACACGTCCGCTACACGGATTTTTTTCATGCAGCGGGCGTTTGTGCAGCCGGAATGCCGGTGGTTGAAAGCGGTTAAACAAGGGCTGCAGATTATGTCCGCCGAAATGCTTTGCTGGTTTTTTCCGGTGGGCCCGAAACGGCGGGCTGTTTCCGGGCCGAATAATACGAGCGTTTTTATGGGTGTTAAACTGGCGAAATGCGCCGGGCCGCTGTCGCTGGTAATTAAGAGGTCGGAAAGGTGAAATAAAAGAAGTAGTTCGGCCAACGTCGTTTCCCCGGCTAATGAGAAAGCGCCGCCTATTTGGCGCGCTAAGTTTACGCTCATATCTTTTTCTTCCGTCACCCCGGTAATGAGAATAGTCGCGTGCGGGTAGGCAGCGCGGATCATCCGGCCAAGCTGGACGTACTTTTGGCTTGGCCACCGCCGCAGCGGCAGCAGATCGGTTAATTTAGGATTGAAAATAACAATAGGGCTGTCTCTGCGCAATCCGTAATTTTTTTCGAGGCGATTTATAAATTCTCTTTTCGCGTGTTCAGTGGGTACCCAGGCGGGTATTTCCAGATCATCCTTCGGTTCGGAGAATTGCAGCGGGTGAGATCCTTCGACCGCATGCGTCACCGCGGCGACAAGATGGATGAAAAAATTTTTCATGTGGAGGTGGGGATTAAACAGTAAACGGTGGGTGAACAGATCCCCGCGGTAGGGAGTTTCGTCATGGAAGCGGTGGATTCCCGCGCGAATTTTTGCGCCGCAGAGATACGTGAAAATCGCGGAGGCGCGGGTGAACAGTTCCAAATCGATGACGGTGTCAATGCCGCGTGCGCGGCTGAGAACAATACCATTCAGAAAGGAGTGAATGATTGCCGGGATGGTGCGCATATCAAAATCGATGATATTTTCCGGAGGGATACAGTCCAGTAATTCCAATAATTCGCGGCAGTCGCGGGAAGCGAAAATAAATACCTGCTGCCTGCCGACAAGGCGTACCGCTTTGCGCAGTGCCGGATAGGCGAGCACCAACGAGCCCTGTTCGGTGAATTTAATAAAAAGTATGCGGCGGGGTTTGGTGATCGGTACTGCGCCGGATTGAAAAAAATCACCGATGATTCGAATCAGCGAAAGAACACCGCAGAGCGGTTGCCCGGCATATTTATCTACCGCGCGCATAAATAAGGGATTCACCATAGCCGCTCCTGCGCGGTTTCGGAACCAGCCGGCCCGTGTGATTGTGCCGGTAGTTTTTAATCGCCCTCGATCGGTAGGATAATGCGTTAGTCCGCAACAGTATTTTTCCCGATCGGCCACCGTCGCCGATTGCGCTCAGCGATACAGGCGTATAACTTTATCGTCTTTTCTTCGCTTGAGTTATGCCGTCGATGAATCGTCCGGTTTCAGGGACACTTTCACAATATAATTACGAGAGACTGTTGTCAAGATAAAAAAAAAATTTATTTTTTTTTTTGTTATTACTACGTCAAGATGAAACATTTTTGCTACATGAAAATGTAACATAATCAAGTTGAGTGAATGAGCAATTTTTTATTCAAGAACTCATCATCGTGAAATCGTT
>JAMWCB010000017.1:7923-25430 GCA_023819605.1 Candidatus Omnitrophota bacterium | reverse complement strand
GAAATGAAGTTCACCCGGGCTAAAGCCCGGGGTATCTGAGCGGAGTCGCTCAATTCCGCTTTCAACCCCGGCCTAAAGGCCGGGGTTTTCAAAGATGCGTGGATAAACACGACAGGCAGTCGCCTAAGCAACTGCCTGTCGTGCCGTCTACTTCCGTTATCCGTTAAAGCTTAGAGATTTCGCAACGCATCGAGCATCTTTTCGACAGTTTTATACGCCTTTTCCGCGGTCAAATACGTACCGCTGCGTACCTGCTCTTTAATGCTCTGCACGCGCGCTTCATCGACGTCGGGAATATCCTTGAGGATTTTGTTATATTTAGCCACTTCCTGTGCCATGAGTCCTTCTTGTGACAAAGTCACCTGATCCTTAATTTCCCCAACGCTCGACTCAACCGGCCGCGGCGCCGGAATTTTTTCCTGTTTACCGACAGCATCAACTTTTTGATACTGTGTTTGCCCAACCGGCACGTTTTGCATATTCACATTTTTAATCATGGCCTTACTCCTTCCTTACACTACATCTTTTCGGCCAAATTCGGAAAAACTTTAGCTTTTTTTCAAAAAATTTTTTGTAACATTATGTTAAAATGAATGTTACAACAAAGACACTTCTTTCAGTCTCATGGCAATTTCTGTCAGGCTTTTGGCAGAGAAATCAACCATTTCCCAACGTATTCAACGTATGTGTATTGTATCAAACCCCGCCGGGAAATTGAGCTGTGCACATCCGTATATTCCCCTATACTCCCCTCTTCAAGGATTCGCAAAATATTCCTCTAATATAATTGTACCATAGAGATGATGTTCCGTAAAGCATACGCGTCGAAACGAACGAATTATCCCAACAATCCATTCAGCTCATCTTCCGTTACATCAATCGCCTCTTCGCGCAATTCCGGCGGTTCCTCCGGTAAGCGCTGCGGCGCCCGGCCGGTCTCGTTCAGCGCATGATTCCACACCAAAAAATTCAGCGCAGCACCGGATCGAACCAGCGAATACGCGTACGTCGCCAGCGGTATGTCGCGCACATGCCGCAATGGATATTTTCCCGGCCACCGATCGCCGCGCGGCGCCAGAATGATCACCCGCACAGCCGGTTCGGCCGCTGGCGGATTTATCCGAAAACGATGGCGCAGCATTGACGCGTGCCGTTGCACCCACAAATACTGCTGCAACAGCGCCGCCTCATCCACTGCCGCGTGCGCGTCTGCCACGGCGATCAAGACCAATCGCGCTTTTTCATCCATCCCGACCGCATCAATCACAATACCGGCAGACGTCTTAACTCCCAAGGCGCCGATCCGCAGCCCCGGCTCAATATCCGCCGCGTACCGGCGCACCAGCGCGCGCAGTTGACCCCGCCGCCCCCCGCACCGCCCCCGTCCGGCAATACACGCCTGCGCGCCGCTGAGCAATAGGCCGCATCCGATTGCGCACCATGCCGGCAAAAAACTTACGGCGATCCGGTGCACACGCACAAATCCCCAGGGCAGGGCCAATTCCGCCGTAAAGAGAACCCCGAATCCCGCGATGAACAGATGCTCGATACTTAACAGCGCGCAGAACAACATCGCCTGCCGAAAGGACAGAACCTGTGCGCTCCACGCCGCCGCACCAGCCAGAATAAAAACAATCAGCCATTCCGACCAATCCATGGCCGGCGCGGCCGCCTGCTGCACAACTCGCCGGATCGATTCTTCGGCATGCGCAAAAACACCGGTATGAACGACAAAGACCAACAGGCCGGTTAAGCATGCCGCAATCGCCAGCGGCACCATTGCCTGCGTCACACCCGCCGGAACAAACCGTTCATTTCGCTCGTTCATAATATGCGATAATCCGCGCAAGCAAACGCGCCAGCTCCGCGCTATCTTCTTCCGATAACGCCGGAGGCTGCTCACGCAAATTTTGTCCTGCGCTGCCGTGTTGAGAAAATGTATGTTCAAGATTCAACGCGCGTATCTCCGCGTTAATACATCCCGCCATAGCCCGCCTACACTACACGATCAATGCGCGAAAATGTCCCGGAATTAATTAAAAACCATTGGTCAATTTCCGGCACCGCCGCTTCCGCCGGTTCCAAAACATAATCCGGATGATCGGAATCCGAAGAGACCGGGCTCAGCCATTGCTGAAACACCGGATCCGCAATACATGCGCTGTCCGCGATTATGTGTGCCGGCGCGGCCGTACGCGCACCGATTAAAGAAATTTTCACCGTCTCCCCCCCCGGAACCATCATTTCCGCAACCAACCGCCGCCGCATCCGGCTAAAAGCCGCGCTTTTTATTTCTAGACAAAACACCCGCTCAGCGCAAAAAACCGCGGCTTGCGCATAGGCGAAAGGAAAATACCGCCGCATTCGGCTGACCAAGGCCTGTTGCGTCTCTAAATGCAGATGAATCTCCTGTAACGCACCCGACAACGCATGCACCTGCCCGGCACTAAATCCTTCCTTGTCGCCAGCGCTCTCGCCCCAGGCTGCCGGCAGGCCGGCCATAAGTTCCGCAGTCTGCCGGCGCGCGGTATAGCGCTGCTCATCGGCAAGCAGTTGCCGTAATTGCCCGGACATCACCGCCTCCGACGCGCACACACTCAAACATTCCGTCAGCTTGAATAGTCCCTGCCGCAGATTCCCGGCTGCCGTGCTCTCCCGGCCAAGTATACGCCTGATTTTTATCAATAATTCGCCGAGCCACGGACGCAAACGCACATGCTGCACAATCTCTTCCGGAGCCGTTTCAGCCAGACAAGAAAAAAAATCCTGATCATTATGCGTCAATTGCACGATAACCTGCGGCTGCACCTGCCGTATAACACCGCGTAATGCGGATCCAACCTCTAAATCCGCCGCGGCTTCGGCGACAACCGCATGCCCTTGCAGGGCCACGGTGTACTTTTTCCCGCCCAGATGACGCAGCACACGGCCGCCGACCACACTGCCGATACGCGCCTGGCGGATAAATTCCGAAAAATCCTCACCGGGTTGGGATATTGCGAAGGTTTGCAAACGTGAAGAACGTTGGCCGCGACTTACCCGCATGAACCGTTACCACCTACCAAGCCGCAATCGCTTAAACACACCGCCATACCTGCCGTTCCGCAAAAACTAAAAAAAACGCCGGGACGTTGTGTAAACGGCGCTCAAGTTTTTTTCCGCAGATTACAGAGTAATTCTACCTTCCCCTGTTCGATGTTCAGCGCGCGCGCGATTTCCTTGACGCTCTTACCCTGTTCCTGCAATGCAAATACCTGATTATATTTATCCGGAAACACGGAAAGCGGCGCCCCGGACGGCGCGGTTTTCAAATGCCGCTCCAACGTGCCGATTTTTTGATCGGCCTCGGCCATTAAACGCTGCAAACGCGTTTCCTTTTCTTCCAGACGACTGGTCAGCAACTGCATCGTGGACACAATTTCCGGCATCACTTCATTGACCAGCGTACGCGTCTGCGCGTCGAGGGCCGGCGCGGCCGCTTCTGCCGCGGCTGCCGAGGCCGGCTGTTCCGGACTGCGCCGTATCCAAAAAAAATGCGCGGCAATAAGCATACACGAAACCGTCCCGATAATCATATAATACACGGTCATTTCCGCCATTCCGCACCCTTCCCCTCAGGCCTGCACATCCACGCGCTGGCCTTCACTGCCGCCGGTAAGCTGTTGCTTTTTCGTGTCCCGCGAAGAATAAACCTCCACCGGAATCACCGGTACGCGTTTTGCATTTTTTTTCTTCTGTTCCGGCGCTTCCTTCGGTTTCTGCTCCCGCTCCCGGCTGATATCGCGAACATGCTGCACTGATTCCGTCTGCGGCGTGATATTTCTGATTGGATCCGAATCCATGGTCATTGTCTCACCTCTGCCGTCGTTTTGCAACTGTTTTTACGTTATCCTGCCCGCTGCGGTAGTGCCCCGACGCGCAGCGACTTTATTTCTTTCTGTAACGCAACCAGAGCCTTAGCATGCACCTGGCAAATCCGCGACTCGGAAACATCCATTACCTGGCCGATCTCTTTCAAAGTCAATTCTTCATAATAATATAACGTCAACACCAACCGGAGTTTCTCCGGCAGTTTCTGCAGCGCCGCCGCCAGCAGTTCCCGTGTTTCCTGCTGCTCCAGTTCCCGGGTCGGGTTGACCGCTTTCGTGTCTTCGATCGTCTCCATGATCGTCGGAGAGTGTTCGCGTTCGTTATTGAAAAACAACGTCTCCTCCAAAGACAGCAATGCCGTCGCGCTGACATCCTGCATCAGCGCGCCGACTTCCTGAACGCTCATCCCCGCGGCCGCGGCAATTTCCTCCAAACTCGGGGCGCGGTGATATTGCAGTTCCAGCGATTTAGCGATCCGCTCGATATCCCGCGCTTTTTTCCGCAGCAGCCGCGGCGCCCAATCCAGCCGCCGCAACTCGTCGAGAATCGCGCCCCGGATGCGGTTGAACGCATACGTTTTAAATAAATTATTATGCTGCTCGTCAAATTTCTCGATGGCTTCGATTAAGCCCAGTACGCCGCTATTCAACAATTCTTCCGCGCGTATCCGCGACGGTAATTCCATAGCGATTCTGCCGCAAATATATTTCACCAGCCAAAGGTAATGCATAATCAGCGCTTCGCGATTTTCCCGGCTCGCCTCTTTTCGATATTTTCGCCACAACCCCTGTTCGATTTTCTGACTTTCCGGATGATTCTTCATATCCTATTCATTCTTTCTTTTTTTTCGCGGTTTTTTCCGCCGACGACCCATCCACAACAATCTGAAAAAAAATCATGCCAAAAAAACAACCGACCGCCCAGCAAACGATCAAAGCGATCAGTCCGCGGGTCAAAGAAAACAGCAGATCGCCGCCCCGCAGCAAACTGATCGAACTCAGCAGAAAAAAACCCGCGGCGGCAAAATACAAACCGCACAGCTTGGCGAATGTGCTCATTACCGTTCCGCCTCCCGTACAAACTGTTCAATGCGCCGCCGGTCATAGGTATCCAGCGTACTGAAGGGGCCCCCGGCGATAAACCGCGCGGCAAACCCATCGGCATGCACCCGGCTGATCCGCACCACCGCCGCAACCGGCGCCGCCGCTTCCGTTAAACTGAATTGGACGGCGATCTGGGCCGCTGCCGGCGCCGGCGCCGGCAATGCCACCGCCATTCCCTGCGCACTGATATCCCGCAGCCAGCCTTCCCGCTCAAACGCCGCGGCCGTCAATGACGCACCGCGCCCCTGCAACAGCGAATAACGCACCGGCAATGTATGCCGCCGGCGCACCGCCTGCCTTCGCTGCGATCGCACGATCCGCGCCGGTTTTTCCACCAGTAAAACCGGCACCTGGATCAACTGCCGTCCCGTTACTGCGCCGCTGAATCGATAAATACCCGTTTGCTCAAAAATCGCCACCGCCACCCGCGTACCGACCGGCCACAACGGCTCCGGTGTTTGCGACGCCGGGGCCGCAAAGGCCACGGCATCCTCAAAAACTTCCTCCACCCGGCTGGCCAGCGGCGTCGTCGCGCCGTAACGCAGCAACTGTGCGCGCTGGTTGACCCGGAATCGAAACCGCGGCCGCGCAAGCGCCAGCGGCGCCGGATACAACGCCCGGCGAACAAACGCCGCCGATCTCCGCGCCCAGCGGAACATGCGCCGCAAATAATTTTTCCGTTTATCCGTCATCATCCTCTCCGATTAACCAAGCGTTCAATCACTGCCGCTAAATACGTCCGGTCATCGGAGGTTATCTCTTCAATCCGCATCGCGACATAATACCGCGCCGAGTATTGATCTTTCCGGCTGCGCACCACCCGCGCAATGGCGGTTATCGCCGGCTTCCCCGCTTCCGGAACCTGAATCCGCAATTCCAAACGCGTATCGACCGGCAACGGCGCCGACGAGATCAGGCAGACGCCTTCCGGGCACACATCATAGGTCAAGGCCTGCTCAATCGCCTGCACATTCAAAACCCCTTCATAATGCGGCGTATTCAGCACCGTATATTTCACGGGAAAATCCGCGCGGACGCGTTCATACTTGCGCCGCTGCACCCGATGCACATACTGCGGCTTGTCTAAAATGACCATACCCACCTGCTTCAGCGAGACATTCTGCACCGTGCTATAAAAATAATAAACGCCGGAAGCGGCAAAAACATCCAGGCGCACCTGTTCGCCGGGATGCATCAGAATATACGCGCGATTTTCCTGCGGCAGCAGCACATTGATCGTCGTATCGCCGATATCCTCAATCACGCTGGCATAACTGCTTTCCTGCCCGTCCCGCTGCACGTATATTTTTACTTTTTGATGCGGCTCAAAACGAAAGGTGCTCATCGCCTATCCTCGTTTACGCGTGCAACGGCACGCATTCCGCCGGCGGCCGCACACGCATCGATACACCCGGTTCGGCGCACAGCAACGCGATGGCTGCCGCAAAAAAAGACGATTGCCGCGCCAATCCGCGGCTGCGCCGGATATGCTCGGCTATCTGCGCCGCGGCACGCCGCACCGGCGAAAAATGCCGGCCGCGCTCCAACACGCGGCGTTCCCGCACCGCATTCGCGGTTGCGCGGTCGCTGCAAATAACCGCAAGCGGCTTTATTTCAAAATGCAAAAATTTCGCGCACACCCCGCGCATTTTCTCGGCAACCTCGCGGCCTTCTTCCCGGGTTCGCACCATATTTACGATTAATTCCGGCAGGCAATCCGGCCGCCGCGACCGTAATAACTTGATCAGAGTGTACGCGTCGGCCATCGCGGTCGGGTCCGGCGTCGTGACAATAAGCGGCAGATCCGCGGCAAGGCAGGCGGCAAGAACCATCCGCGCCGTGCCGGCGCCGGTATCGACCACGATCACCTGCGCGCTTTCCTCCAAGCTCTGCAACTGCGACCGCATCCCGTATTCATCCGCCTGCTGCGCGAGCGCCCCCAAACCGGTGCCTAAGCTCAACAGGCGCAGACGCGGCGCGCATTCCGCGACGCAGCGGTTCAGCCGCATGCCCGAATCCAATGCCGTATGCAGCCGGCAGCGGCCGCGGACATCCAGCAAAATATCCAAATTCGCGAGCGTGCAGTCGGCATCAACCAACAGCACATCTTTTTTCTGCTCAGCCAGCGCCTGCCCCAGATGCACACTCAGAACACTTTTCCCCACGCCGCCTTTGCCGCTGGCGATCGCCACCGCCAACGGCGGACGCGCCGCGCCGCGAATCTCCGGCACCGGTTCCGGGGATGGCTCAGGCAACTGCTTCATCAACTCCCGCAACCGCTGCGCCTGGTCAGCCATGGCTGAAGCCCCCCAATACCAGACGCGCCACGGTTTCACTGTCCGCCGGCTGCACATCGTCCGGAACCGATTGTCCGGTGGTCACGTAGGAAAGCTGTTTGTTCATTTTCGCCAGCACGCTCAACATCAATCCGAAATTAACCGCTTCGTCCAATTTTGTGAACAGAATTTTCGAAACTCCGACGCTGCCGAATCGTTCAATAATATCCATGGTTTGGCGGTAATTCACCGTCGTGCTGAGCACCAAATGCGTTTCATCGGGAGCGGCGGCGGCAAGAAACTGTTTCAATAAACCGAGATTCGTGTCGTCTTTTTGGCTGCGGCCGGCAGTATCAATCAAAATGATATCCGCCGCGGAGAACCGATTCATCGCTGCCGGCATTTCTTCCGGACTGCCGACCACGGCCAGCGGAATCCCCATAATATCCATATATGTCTTCAATTGCTCCACCGCGGCAATCCGGTACGTATCGATCGTGATCACCGCGACTTTCTTTTTTCGCACTAAAGAAAAATCCGCGGCCAGCTTCGCCACCGTAGTCGTTTTCCCGACACCGGTCGGCCCGACAAAAGCGACCTTCGTCGCCCGGCCGTGATGTTCGACGATCGGTTCGCACCGGCCGCAGGTTTGCCGCAGCACTGCCGCCAACTGCTGCCGGATAACTGTCCGATCGCGCAATTGTTCTTCCGGAAAATCGGTTTGTACTTTATAAACCAGCCGGCGGGCTATATCGCCGGCCACATCCTGTTCCAACAAATAGGTATACGCCTCTTCCAGCTCATCCGGCAAAAGCCCCGGACGGCCGCCGCGGGAAATTCCCTCCAGCGCGGTCTTGATCCAGGACAAATCTTCCTTGATTTTGCTCAACTCTCCGGCATCGGTTTGCTGCTCTACCGCCCGCACAATCGAATGCCGCAGCGCGCTGCCCGCTGGCCGGCCGCGATGATCATAGACGCCGGCCGCTGCGGCCGCCGGCTGCGGCGCCGCGGGAGGCTCTTCCCGGCCGGCAAGCACTTCCACATAGGGACGCCCACCCAGGCCGAATACCCCGCGTGAAGATTCGGTCTTTGTTTCAATGATAACCGCCTCATCCCCTAACTCCTGACGCACCTTGAACAGCGCGTCCCGCATCGTTACCGCCCGAAATGTGCGAACCTCCATACGACCTCCTTGCCTATACTCTATGTGCAGCGCGCCAATCCCTAACGCGCATCATGCTTCTATTGTATGGTCCGATCGACGAATAGTAAAGAACTAATGCTAATTTTCGATCGTGCGGAGCCTCTCTCGCGGCTCCGAAGTGCTATTTTTCCTAACACACGGCGCTACGCCGGCAACGGCGCATCGGCGTTGCCGAATTCGACCATCCCGGCCGCGTCCAACACGATATTCGGATCTACCTCATTGTAAGACAAAACTGCCAAGTTTGGCAAGGTGCGTTCCGTCAATCGTTTAAAATGCATCCGCACATGCGGCGTGCAGAGAATAACCGGGTATGCCCCCACTGCCGCCACCTTGCCCACCGCCGCAGCCGTGCGTTCGATTATTTCCTGCAAAATTGCCGGTTCAAGCGCCACATACGAAACATCGCCGGATTTTTTTATGTTTGACTGGATCACTTCTTCCAATTGCGGATCAAGGGTAATCACCCGCAATTTTCCCCGTTCATCCATATACTGGCGGCAAATAATCCGGGACAGGGCGTGCCGGGCATATTCGGTGAGAATATCCGTGTCCTTGGTGCGGGACGCATAATCGCCGAGCACTTCCAAGACACTGACCAAATCGCGCACCGGAACCCGTTCGCGCAGAAGATTCTGCAGCACTTTCTGCACCTGTCCGACGCTGAGCAAGCCCGGGACAATCTCTTCGACGAGGGCCGGATACGTTTTTTTCAAATTATCCAGCAAATTTCGCACTTCCTGACGGCCGATTATTTCGTACGCAAATTTTTTAATCAACTCAATTAAATGCGTTGCCACCACCGAGCCGGCGTTGACCACCGTGTATCCCAAGGTTTCCGCTTTGACGCGATGGGCCTCGGTTATCCAATACGCGGGCAGCCCAAAAGACGGCTCGGCGGTTTTAACGCCGGGAACCGGCTGCGCCGCAGGATCCGGATTCATCGCCAAGTAACTGCCGGGCATCACCGCGCCGCGGCCGATTTCATGGCCGCGCAATTTAAAAACATAATCATTCGGCTGCAACTGCATATTATCGCGGATCCGGATCGGCGGCACGATAATTCCCAATTCCGAAGCGCATTGCCGGCGAACCGTGGTAATGCGGTCCGGCAAATCCCCGCCCTGGGCGCTGTCGACCAGTTCAATCAGCCCATAGCCGATTTCCAATTCCAGCGGATCAACGCGCAACAAGTCGTCCACCGATTCCGGCGCCTTGGGCTTAATCTGCTCCTGCATTTTTTTCGCCTCACCCCGCTCAGCCGTTTCCGTAAAACTGCGGGATAAATTATTTGCCAGCATGCCGACCAAAATCGCGATAATAAAAAACGGGATTTTCGGCAAGCCCGGAATCAACGCGAAGAGCAGCAGAAAAATACTCGTCGCCAAAATACCGCGCGGCTGTGACAACAGCTCCAAGGTCATCTGCTTGCCCAGGCCGTACCCCTCGCGCACGGAGCCGGCGCGGGTGACCAAAATACCGGATGCCGTGGAAATCAACAGTGACGGCAGTTGCGTCACCAATCCGTCGCCGATCGTCAGCAACATATACACTTTCGCGGCCTGCGCAATGGGCATTCCCTGCTGCAGGACACCGATGATCAAACCGCCGACGATATTGACGACGGTGATGATGATCCCGGCAATCGAGTCGCCGCGCACAAATTTGCTGGCGCCGTCCATCGCCCCGTAGAAATCACCTTCCCGCGCCACTTCCTTGCGCCGTTCGATTGCCTGCTGCTCATCCAAAATACCGGCGTTTAAATCCGCGTCGATCGCCATCTGTTTGCCGGGCATCGCGTCCAAGGTGAAGCGCGCCGCGACTTCCGCGACACGCTGCGCGCCTTTGGTAATGACGACAAACTGAATAACCACTAAAATTAAAAACAAAACCGTCCCGACGACGTAATTGCCGCCGACCACAAAATTACCGAACGCCTTGATCACGCGGCCGTCGAAATTCGAGCCGTTGAGCAGAATCAAACGCGTCGACGCGACATTGAGGGCCATGCGAAACATCGTAATAATGAGCAGCAGGGTCGGAAAGGAGCTGAACTCCAGCGGCTTGATGGAATAGACGACCAGCAGCAGGACGACCAAGGACAGCGCCAAATTTAAAGCCATCAACGCGTCCAACAGTAAAAACGGCAACGGCACGAGCATGACCACCATAATTCCGATGATTGCCGCCGCCAGATAAACGTCGCCGCGCTGCGTCAAGGGCGCCAGCGCTTCATCCCGATACGCATTCATGTTTGGTGCCGCCATCTATAACTCCTTTCAAGCCGCCATGCGGGAAAGTTTATGGGACAGCGATCGGTAGCGCAGGCGGTTGATCTGATACACATACGCCAATACTTCCGCGACCGCCTGATACAATTTCGCCGGGATATAGCCGCCGACCGCCACTTCTTTATACAGGGCCCGCGCCAGGGGTTTATTTTCGACAATCGGCACATTGTGCTGCTGCGCGATCTCCTTGATCCGCTGCGCGACCAGGCGCGCGCCTTTGGCGAGCACTTTCGGCGCCGGCATGCTGTCGATATCGTACTTCACGGCTACGGCAAAGTGGATGGGATTGGTGATGATCACATCCGCCTGCGGCACGTCATGAAACATACGTTTGCGGGCCATCTGCATTTGCACGGACCGGATCCGCGCTTTTATTTTCGGATCTCCTTCCATGCGCCGCATCTCTTCCCGCACTTCCTCTTTGGTCATGCGCAGATTGCGTTCGTATTCCCACCGCTGGTACGCATAGTCGACGACCGCCACAAAGAGCAGCAATACCGCCATCCGCCTCACTAATTGAAACAAAATATCCACACACGTTCCGGCAATCTGCATCACCGGCATATCCATCATCCCCATAACCTGCGGCAATACTTCCCGGAACGTGATCACCGACGCGCGCACAATAATAACCAGCTTGATGATGCTGAACACGAAATGCACGGCGGAGCGCAGCGAAAAAATCTGCTGCAGGCCGCGCAGCGGGCTCAGGCTGGGCGCATTGAGATGCGGCTGCAGCGGCTGCAGGGTGAACACGAAGCCGTGCTGGAGCACATCCACGACAACCGCGATCAGCGCCAGATAGAAAAAAAACGGGCCGAGAATATTCGCGAACAGAGCGCCGACCGCCGGCAGTAACGCCTGCACCGTCTGCATACTCAGGGTCATCTGGCCACAACGCCCCAGCGTTTGCGCGAGCAGAGCGGCAATCTGCCGGATCATCCCCTGGCCGAACAGGCCCAAAAGCAGCACGGCGCTCAACAGCAGCACGACCGAAGAAAGCTCCATGCTTATCGGCACACGGCCCTGTTCCCGCGCTTCCTGACGCCGGCGCTGTGAAGGCGCTTCCGTGCGTTCCCCGCCTTGTTCTGCCATGCCGCCTCCGTTGCCTTACCCGTTGCCGAGCAAACGCAGCACTGTCGTTACATCTGTTTCCATCTGGACAAAAAGCTTTTTGCACATCTGCGCGCAAAACGGCAACGAGAGCGCCAAAACGACCACCCCGACACCGATGCGCACCGGCATCATCAACAGCATAATTTCTATATCCGGAATCAGTTTACTGATAATGCCCATGACTAAGGTCAGCATAAGCAGCAGGATAAACAGCGGCGCGCTGAGCTTGATGGCGATGGCGAAAATTTCTCCGCCCACGGCCAGAATTTTGTGCAAAAACGGCTCGCCGACCCGCACGCCGGCCAGCGGAACAATGTCATAGCTGGAACAGAAAACTTGCAGCAACCAATGATGCATGTCCAGCTGCAAAAACAACAGGCTGCCGAGCAACAGATACATTTGCCCGGGCAGCGATCCTTGCCCTTCTTCAATGCCGGTGATCGGATCAAAGAGTTCATCGAGATTTAATCCCATCTGCGGCCCGACCAATTCCCCGCTGGCCTGAATACCGTTAAAAATAAATGTCGCCGTCAAGCCGATGATCGCCCCGACCAAAAATTCCCTGCCGATCAAGGCGCTAAATCCCCAAAGATTCGCCGGCATCAATAATCCCCGCCTATCGATCAGCCCGTAGATCAACATCACCGTCATAAACGTCAACCCGGCTTTTACCATCAGCGGCACCTGCCGGTTATTGAATACCGGCGCGGTGATGAATATCGCGCCGATCCGCGCGATCACCACCACAAACATCTGTAATTGTTCCAACGGCATACGCAGTAAATCCATGCCTGCTCCTATCGGATCAATGCCGGCAACTGCGCCAGCAATTGTTCCGTAAAACCGCCGATCAACTTCATGATCCACGGAAAAAAAATAACCGTCACCAAAAATACCGCGACGATTTTCGGCACGAACGTCAACGTCATCTCCCGAATCTGGGTGATCGCCTGAAGAATCGAAACAATAATACCGACCAGCGTCGCGGCGATGAGCATCGGCGCCGCGGCCAGCAGCGTCGTCAATAATGCGTTGCGGATAATTCCGATCGCGAGCAGTTCATTCATTGATAAAAACTCCCGACCAGCGATTTCACCAGCAAATACCAGCCGTCGACCAGCACAAACATCAGCAACTTAAACGGCATCGCGATCATTGCCGGCGGCAGCATCATCATTCCCATAGACATGGTCACGCTGGCCACGACCATATCGATAATCAAAAACGGGATATAAATAATAAATCCGATGATAAACGCGGTTTTGAGCTCGCTGATAATAAACGCCGGGGTGATCACGCCCATGCTCAGTTCCGCCGGAGTTTTCGGTGTAGGGATTTTGGCGATGCTCATAAATAACCCCAAATCTTTTTCGCGCGTATGGTTGAGCATAAACGTCCGCAGCGGCGCCAGGCTGCGGTTGAACGCTTCCTGCTGAGTCATCGTGCCGTTTAAATACGGACGAAACGCTTGTTCATCCATTTCCTGCCACACCGGCCGCATAATGAACGCGGTCAGGAACAGGGCCAGGCCGACGAGCAATTGATTCGGCGGCAGGGTGCGCGTGCCTAAGGCCTGCCGCAGAAAGGAAAAAACAATGATGATGCGCGTAAAGCAGGTGGTCATAATCAGCAGCGAAGGCCCCACGGATAAAACCGTCAGCAAGACCAACAGCTG
Organism: Candidatus Omnitrophota bacterium; assembly: GCA_023819605.1. Classification (GTDB taxonomy): domain Bacteria; phylum Omnitrophota; class Gorgyraeia; order B26-G9; family B26-G9; genus JAMWCB01. Next base: position 11,895 of record JAMWCB010000017.1, on the reverse strand, counting down.
CAGGCTCAAGCTTACTTCCCGCGGCGTCTGCGCCGGCTGCACAAAATTAAACGCCGGAATCGTGATCGTCTGGGCAAACGCCGGCGCCGCCGCGCCGGCCAGCAGCAACACAAACAACAACCAGGCGCCTCGCCGCCGGGCCTTATGCATTGCTCTTCCCCCGCAATTTCTGAACCTGTTCCCGGATATAGGCGATTTCACCGCGCATATCCGCGGCGGAGGATTCCGCCGGCTGCGCCGCTGCGGAATCCCCGTAACACCGCAGCGAATTTTCCAATGCCTGCGCAAACGCCGCGCGTTCGTCGTTTTTTTTATGCCCCGCGCCGGATTTTTCCGCCCGCGCCAGCGCTTTCAGCAACGTGACGCCCTGCGCGCCGACACCGAGCAGCAACAATTCGCCGGAACATTCAACCAGGCAGAGTATATGGCGGTAGGGCAGCGGCAGGCGTGAGACCACCCGCATCGCCGGCGCGGAACCGGACTGCCGTTCCGGCAACGGCTTAAGCCGGCGGCGCAACCACTGCGCCGCCAACAAAAATAACACCAGAACCACGGCCAGAGCCAGGGCCGCGCGCAGCAACAACGGCGCCAGGGAAAGCTCCGGCACTGCCGCGGCAACCGATTCCTGAGCCGCCGCACCGGCCGCACCAAACAAAAGCATACCCGCCGCGCCCCAAAAAATCCGCCGTTTTCGCATCGCTTCAGCCTTTCTTGTCCTGCATCGTTTCCACACTAGTAATCCGCACTCCGAAGTTTTCATCGATAACCACCACTTCGCCGCGGGCGATCAATTTATCATTAACGTAAATATCCACGGGATCGCCGGCTAATTTGTCGAGTTCGATGACCGAACCGACGCCCAGCATAAGGATGTCTTTTATCGACATCACCGCCCGCCCCAATTCGATCGTTACATCCATCGGCACATCCATAATCAATTCAATACCGCTGCCCGGCGCCGCGCCGGTCGCCTGCACTAAATTTTCCAGTTTCACGTTTCCGGCGGCCGGCACGGCAGCCCCGCCGGCCGGCGCCACCGCGTCGTCCGGAAGCGCGCCGCCCGACAAAAGCCGGTCGATATCATCCTGACTTAAAGGTTTATCGCCTTCGCCCATAGCACCTCTCCTGCGTCATGCTGCGCGGACGGCGCCGCAGCTGCTCATGCAGCGCGTCACCTGCACCGCCCGCTTGTTTCGTACCACGCCTACTTTCCCGTAAAACTTCAATTTTTCCCTGACTAAAATTTTAACGATTTCTTCACGGTTGCCGGCTAACATAATAATTTCGCCGGCCTGCAGGGCGAATACCCGCCGCAGAGTAATTTTCGCCTGCCCCAGATGCGCGGTCAGCGGCAAACGCACCCCGGCGAGCAACTGGGTTATCTGTCCCGGCCCGCTGCTATCATTTTTTTTCGTTTGCTGACTGAGAATCCACCGCTGCGAACCGATTTTGTCCATCACCAAATTCAGCAGATGAACCGGCACGCCGACGGTCATCGCGCCGGAAACCCCTCCCACGTCGATTTTAAACCGGCAGACCAGCGCCAGCTCGCTCGGCGCGACGATTTGCACCAGTTGCGGATTTGTCTCCCGCGCCTGCAATTCCGGAGACAAGGCGACAATATGCACCCAGGTTTCCCGCAGGGATTCGATAATATCCGCAGCCACATGGTCCAACAGCTTCAATTCCAGCTCCGAGGGCGCGCGGCGCGGCGCAACCGCAACCGCGCCGGGGCCGCCGAGCAGCCGGTCGATCAGCGAATAGCCGAGATTTGCGCTCAATTCCACGGCGATACTGCCGGCAAGCGGGCGCATCGCAATGACCAGAACAAACGTCGGCATTTTCATCGCGGTAATAAAATCGCCATAGAGCATTTGCTCAATGCTCACGAACGACGCATCCGCCAGCACGCGCAGGCGGCCGGTCAAACGCCCGGCAAACGCATGCGCGAAGTTTTCCTGCAGGAGCGAAAAATTGCGCACGGCTTCCTTGGATACTTTTTCCGATTCGCTGAAATTATAGGCTTCGCATTGATTGCCGCTCATCGTCACTGCACCACAAAATCCGTAAAATAAATATTTCTTATCCTGCCGTTCTGCAGCACGGCGTTTATTTTATCGATAATTTCCTGACGCACCATATTCCGGCCGGCGGTGCTGGAAATATCCGCCAACGCCTTGGCCGATAAAATATTAATCAGCAGATCCAGAATCTGCGGCTCGCGGCTTCTCAGTTCGGCCGGAACTTCCGCTTTATCGACTTCCAACGTCAAACCCACCTTCAAATAACGTTCGGCATTGCTTTCCGCCAAATTGACGACAATCGGCTTATCATACGTATAGAGCGTGCCCAACGGCTGCGCGGATTTTCCGGCGGCCGCCGGCGCGGCTGCCGTCGCGGCCGGCGTCGCGCCTTCTTCAACCGGCGCCGGCTTCGGCGCCAAGATGCGCACCAAAATAACCGCCAGGATTACCGCCGCAGCCACCGCGCCGGCGGCAATCACGACGACCGGGTTAACCGCCACCTTTTTTTTCGGCGCGGCCGCCGCGGTTCCGGTTTCTTCCCGACCTTCCTCAACGACTTCTGGATCGGCCATACTTATCCTCCTGTCGATTTCCTGCCCCGCTGCGCGTAGAGCGGACGCAGCACAACTTCTATTTTTTGGCTTACGGCATTAATTTCCGCGTCCTCGGTTCCAATTTCCGGCGGCCGCACATAACCGGCGGCGATCACCTCGCGATACGGAATTTTCCCCCGTTCATACAAATACCGCACGATGCTTACCGCCCGCGCCTGGGCGTTTTCCCAGGGCACCCGCGCATCCGCAACCGCCGACGGCACGATACTGATTCCGGCGACCTCCACTTCAAACGGCTCGTCGCGCAAAAGCCGCAGCAGGCGGTCGAGCAATTTTTGTCCGGCAGTAGTCAGATCCGCTGCTCCCTGCGTAAACAACAACGCGTTACGAACCGTAATCCGTATTTTACCCTCTTCCGTATAATCGACGCGCAAATCGTGCGCGCCGTCTTTACCCGGCTCAACCAGCATTTTCTCCACGGCCGCCGATAATTGCGACCGGTTAAACGTCAGGCGCTGTTTCAGCACCGCCGGTTTGCCTAAACCTTTTAAGAGCATTTCATGGCTCATCACCCCCGCGCCGCCTTTCGGCAAAATAAAATCAAACGCTTCCTGAATCGAGCCGGCGACCTTCTCGAATTTTTCGCCGCCGTAGGTGCCCAATGACGACAAGGCGATAAAAAAACCCATCAACAATACCATAAGCACCGAATAGGTCATCATGTATCCCGGCGCTTCCAACGATTCGTCTTGCTTTTTTTTCTTACCCATCGTCATTCCACTGCCAACGGTTTAATAATTATTTCCACCCGCCGATTCACGGCCTGCATCGCCTCGCTATCCCCGGCGACCAGCGGCTGATACACAGCGCAGGGCACGGCGCCGACACGCCCCCGCTCCACGCCGTTCTCGCTCAAAAATTGCGCTACGGCCGCCGCGCGCTGCGCGGATACTTTCCAGGGATCGGCGACCTCTTCCGCGCGGTCGGCATGCCCTTCCACATACACCTTATTCGGCAAATATTGCAGAATATTCACGACTTCCCGCAGCACCATCATTGCGTCGGCGGTCAGCTCCGCGCACTCCGGGTTGAACAGCGCGGCATTTTGAATCCGGATGCACAAACCTTTTTGCAGATGCGCCACATTCACGTAATCGTACATACCGGTGCCGCGCAATTTCTCGCGCATCCGCAAGGTCATCTCGATCAATTTGTTTTTTTTGAAATCATCGCTGATATACCCGCGGCTTCCCTGTTTTTTTTCCAATTGCTGGTTCGTCGTCAACAGCGAAGTCACCCGCTGCGCGTAGAGTTCCACGCGGCCGCCGCCGGAAAACCCATGGCTCTGCTGCAGGGAACCGAGCACCATATTATCCACGCGCTCCTGGGTTAAA
>JAMWCB010000017.1:0-7913 GCA_023819605.1 Candidatus Omnitrophota bacterium | reverse complement strand
CGTAAACGCGCAAATCATCACAAAAAAAGTCATCAACAAAGACATGCAGTCGCCAAAGGTCAACACCCAAAACGGGCATCCCGGCAATTTCATCTCTTCTTTGGCCATATTACTCCTGCTTCCGTTCCAAGGCCTTGCGCGCTTTCGGCGGCATAAACACTTTTAATTTTTCTTCGACCACCCGCGGGCTGTCGCCGGACTGAACGGAAAATATCCCTTCAATCACCAACCGTTTGACCAGCATTTCTTCATCACTATGAATTTTCAACTTCGCCGCGATCGGTAAACAAACAAAATTCGACAGCACCGAACCATAGAGCGTGGTGAGCAAGGCTACCGCCATACCGGTGCCGATTGACGACGGATCGGTCATATTCTTTAACATCTGCACCAGCCCGACCAAGGTGCCGATCATGCCGAACGCCGGCGCATAACTACCCAACGCCAGAAACACGCCGCGGCCGTCGCCGTGGCGTTCCTGAACGAGTTCGATATCATTATCCAAAATCATTTTGGTCAATTCCGGCGGCGTGCCGTCGACGACCATTTGCAACGCCCGCTTCACAAAAGGATCTCTTACCTCTTCCAGGCGGGCTTCCAAAGCGAGCACGCCTTCTTTGCGCGCTATCGTCGCGAAATCCAGGATCTGCCGGATTGTCTGCAGCAAATCCGGCGCTTTAAAAAAAACCGCTTTCTGTGCGACACTGATCGCATTTAAAAATTTACCCAGCGGAAAATTAATCAACGTCGCGGCCGTTGCGCCGCCGACGACAATCAGCGTTGACGGAATATCGATAAATGAGGCCACATCCCCGCCGAGCAGAATCGCCCAGGCAAGCACCGCGCTTCCCGCGATAAATCCGATAATCGTGGCTATTTCCATACCCGCTTATACCTCGGTGCCGCGCGCCGGCGGACAAAATACCGCCTGTTTAAAACTGATCACCCGCTGGATAATTTCCTGCGGCGATTCTTTCACCATAATCTTTTTTCCGGTAGTCAGGGCAATCACCGTATCCGGCGTTGCCTCGACATATTCAATCAGATCCGCATTCAATACGACGGTTTCCGCACTCAGCCGCGTCAGACTAATCATCGGTTTAGTTCAGGCAGGACGGCTGCCGCCGTCCTGCCTGGCCTTTCTTCGCTTACCGTTTCAAATTCACCAGTTCCTGGAGCATTTCATCGGAAATCGTAATCGTGCGCGCATTCGCTTGAAAACCGCGCTGCGTGACGATCATATCCGTAAACGCCTGAGCCAAATCGACATTGGACATTTCCAAAAAGCCGCTATTGACCAATCCGCGGCCACCGTTGCCGGCCACCCCGATCTGCGCCGCGCCGGAGTTGGTCGACTGCTTGAACAGGTTATTGCCGTCGCTGACCAACCCGCCGGGATTGGCAAAACTCGCCAGCGCAATCTGCGCGATGGTTTTCGTCAACCCGTTGGTATAAATACCGGTAATCAATCCGTTGTTACCCACGGAAAATTTCTCCAGAGTGCCCTTGGGATAACCGTTTTGTTCGCTCAAACTGACGCTGGAAGTTCCGGCAAACTGCGTCAACGTCGCCATGGTCGGGTCGATCGTAATATCCGTAGCATTGGTCAGATCGATATTGATCGTGCCGGTTTTGCTGCTGAACGCGCCGGCGGTCGTAAACGAAATATCCTTGATCGCGCCGTCGCTGATCACGCAGCGGCCGCCGCTGACATCATCGGCGCAGTCCACCGTCCATGACCATTGATTTGCGCCGATGCGCGTGAATATGAACTTGATACTGTGCGACGCTCCTTGGGAATCGTAAACCGTCATCGACGTCGATACGCTGCTGCCGTCGGCGTCCTGCTGAGTAGTCGCCAAATCATCCATCACGCCGTTGAACAACGTCTTATCCACGCCGGCCGCGGTTTCCGCGGTCAGGGAAATCTGGGTCAGGGCATTGCCCTCGCCCTTGTTCCCCTTGATCAACGCGGCGCCGGCCGTCGCCGCATCGATGGACACGCCGCTATTCACCGCCGCGCCGCTGTAGTCATACGATTCTCCGGACGCGATCCCAAAGTATTGATTGATCCAGGTCAACAAGTCTCCGTACGTCGACACGTCGGTACCGACGACCTTGCGTTCCGGGGACAACGCCGCGCCGCCTTTATAGCCGCCGAGCGTAATCACATCCCCGCCGGCTAACAGCGCCGTGCCGTTGGTGCCGTCATACAACGACGTCAGGGCAGTGCCGGCCACTGCCGCTGTCGTGCCGGCCGCATCCGAATACACCGCTCCGGATTTGGCGACCGTGCCGATCGTCGCGTCCGTGGCCGAGGCATTGATATTGCCGGCCAGTTTTAACGTGCTGGTCTGCTGGGCTATTTCCGTCTGGCCGATAGGAATGTTAATATCATCAACGGTTTGCGTGGAATCGATAACGCCGTTGGAATCAGCCGTCCATCCCTGCACGCGATAACCGCTGCCGGGATTGACCAAATCCCCGTCCAAACCGATATCAAACGCCCCGTCGCGCGAATACGCCACGGTCGTGCCGTTGGACATGACAAAAAAACCGTTTCCCTGAATCGCCACATCCGTCGTCTTACCGGTAGAGCTCAAATTCCCCTGGCTATGCAGCGTATCGATCGCTCCGACGACCATTCCCAGGCCGACCTGCGACGGATTCGTGCCGCCCGCGCCGCCTTCCGTGGGAGCCGTGCCGGAACGCAACACCTGCGCCAGCATGTCCTGAAAAGTCACGCGCGAATTTTTAAACCCGGTCGTATTGACGTTTGCGATATTATTACCGATCACGTCCAAACGCACGAGATGGTTACGCAAACCGGATACGCCGGCAAACATTGAACGCATCATAGCTCTTTATTCCTCCTTGTTCTTCCGCCTCCGTCAATCAGCGGAAACAGGCCTCCTCAACCGAGGTCCAGCCTAATCAATCATCCGTCAATCACCACCGCGCTGTCGATATTCGTGAAAATCCGCTCCGCCGCCGGCACGGCGCCGACACATGTCACCACCGTGCGGTTCGGGATATTCACAACCATCGCCATGCCGTCTAAAACCATCAACGACTCACGGCTTCCTTTTGCCGCGACTTTATCCACGGTCGCTTCCAGCTTCTGCAACTGCGCCTCAGAAAGCGCCATACCCCGCTCCTGCATCCGCTCCATCGCGTGCCGAGAAAAATTCACGCTTCCCGCTTTGCGCAACTGCTCCCGTAAAACTTCCGTAAACGCTGTTGTTTCTTGCCGCGGCGCCGCAACGGCTGCCGGCTGCTCCGGCGCAAACTCTAACGGCCGCAATGCCGCCGCCACGATACGCATTTCCGTCATGAAACGCCTCCGGAATTCGGCATGACATATGCAACGTTTTCCATGGGAACCAGCGTTCCCTCGATATCAAGTTGTGCGACGCCGTCCTGCACCTGCACGCCCTGCACTACGCCGATAATATCCTCACCCCCGGCGCTTTTACCGTACACCAGTTTTCCAATTAACACCGACGCGTCGGACAACGCCTGCTGCGCAAGCATCCGGCTCAGATTTTTATTCATCTTGGTCATTTCTTCCAACGAACTGAACTGGGCCATTTGTGCGCTAAAATCCTGGTTTTTGATCGGATCCAGCGGATCCTGATAATTGAGCTGCGCGACGAGCAAATTTAAAAACTCCATTTTGCTCACCTGGTCATTGCTGCGCTGCGTTGTCGCGCTCGCCGCATTTGCTACACTCGTTACTTCCATTTCGCTCACCTCCTCTCCAAGTTTTTAAGCCAGAACATCCACGAAACTCCGGCCAGCCGGACGGCTACCGGACGACTGCGCCGGCGCCGGCTCGTGCCGCGCATTCGCCCGTTCCTGCCGGCTGCTCCAATCCGGCTGCCGGCCGGCAGCTTGATCTTCCGGGGACAGGCTGCCGCCGCGCTGCTCCATCGCCGTGAAATTTTGCTGAAGCTGCACGTCGATAGAATCGACCCGTATCCCCTGTTGCGCCAACGCTTCACGCAACTGCGCAAAATTGGCCTGCAAGGCTTCCCGCGCGGAATTATTTTCCGTACGCAAGGCCAGCGTCGCCACATCTCCGTCCAAACGCACCCGCACCGACACTTCTCCCAAATGTTCCGGATGCAATTTCAAACGCATTTCCGTATTATTCCGGGTAAGCTGGGCCTGAATCTCGCGGGCAAATCGCACTACTTCGACCGGATCTTTGGCGACGGACGCCGCCGGCAGCGAACCTGCTTCGCTTTTTGCCGCCGGCTCCAGCGGCATTCTCTCCGCTTGCTGTGCCGCATTCAAACGGGCAGCCAGGCCGTCACCGGAGAGCCGTTCCAATAAATGGCGGGCAAAATCATGTTCCCGCTCCTTCCGGGGCGCTTCCGCCGCGTCATCCGTTTGCCACTGTGTGGCGAACGCATCGGTCGCCAACGGCGCCGCCGGGCGCGACTGCTCCTTTCCGGAAGAGTGCGCCTGCTGCTCACCGTTCATCAAACGCGCTTCCACTGCCGGAGCTTTTTGCGCTGCGTCCGCGGCAGTTTTCGCCTCCGGCCCGATCACCGTAGACGCGCTATCCGTCGATCTCTCGCCTTGCCGCGGCGCTGCGCTCTCGCATGCAACGCCTGCGGCTGCTGCCGTCTTTTCCGGTTCAGGCAGAGCTGCAGGCGCCGGCTGTCCCGCTGCCGCCGCACTCGCCGCGTGTCCGACCGCCGGTTTATTTTCATTACCCGCGCCGGTTTCGCGCGGCACCATTCCGGGAACCTGCGGCGCAGCCGATTGCTCCGCGACAAACAGGCCACCGGCGCTTGTCGAAACTGCGGCCGGTGACTGTCCGGCCGCGCCCTGCGGCGCTGCCGCCGACAGCAGGTCATCTACCGCGAATTCGACCGCGGTTTCAACAGGAACCGCTTCCCCGCCGGAAGACTGCTCCGCCGCGCTTTCATTTCCGTGTTGCGCGGCCAGGTCGCCTGCCGACAATGTCCCCGTTTGTTGCTCCTGACGTGCCGCGGCCGGTGCCTGCTCATCTTGAACGGCTGCCGCCAGTGCCTGCACAAACGGCGCGGCCGCTTCCTCCGGCGGCTGACTATCCGTTTCCCGCGCGCTCATTCGGGACACGCTTTCCACCGGGCCGGGTGCGGCAACGGCGCCGGGTATTTCGATCATCATCTGCATTATCTCACCTCCTTTCCGGTCAAACAGTACTGCTTCAGCGGCCTGCCGGTTGCTGGATCATCCGCATATGCGCGCTGAGCATACTCGCCCGCGCCGGTTTCATTTTACCGAGCACGCGGGCGGAGTTTTTCATTTTCATTTTTAAGAGAATATCGATCACGGTCGCGTCGTCGAGCTTCTCAAAAATCGCGGCAACCTGATCGGGTTTCATCGTATCGTACATTTTGCTCATCTGCAGCAGCCTCTGCTCTGCCGCGGCATCGCGCTTGCCGAACGCGCCGTTCAACTCCTCCAGCAACCCATTCATTTTTTTACGCTGCGCTTCAAGATTATTCTTCTCCACGTCCAGCTGTTGCTTCAAATCCGCCAAACGGGCCGCTTCCTGTTCGACTTCCTGCCGCCGCTGCTCAATAACCGCGCGCTGCTCTTCCACCAGGCGCACGACTTCTTGCGCATCAAGGTTCGTCACCGGCCGCGCTATTTTTTCCGGACCGACCGACACCCGGAATAACCCGGCCTGATGCGCCAAAATGAGAAATACCACATTGAATAACATAACCGCCGTAACTACAATAAAAAGAATTGCGGCGATACTGCTCGCTCCGCGGCAATCGGCCATCTTCAGGCTTCCTCCCCCTGCCCATGATCTACCCGCGTCCGCACAAAACGGCTGAGCGCGCACGCGTCAATGACTTTTTGTTCGTGCTCAAGCAATTTTTTCAAAAAATCGTGCAAATGTTTATCCCGCAATTTTTCAATCACCTTTTTATCTTTGGAAATTTCAATCAACTCTTGAAAACAGCGGCAAACTTCCTGTTCCCGCTGCGCCACTTCCTGCTGCTTTGATTTCCGAGACTCGACCAAATGCGCCAAATAACGAATCCGGTTCATAATTTCCGAAACATCCATATCGCCGGATTGCGAGCGCTTCAAATCTTCCCGCTGCAGCAATTCTTCCTGTTCCAAACGGGATAATTCTTCCAATTTCGCTTCCAAAAAATTACGCGCGCTCTGTAAATCACCGCACGCTTTTTCATAGAGGCGTTGGCGATGATCCAACACCGGTTGCAGCCGAAATTTAAAATCGTTCATTGGCTCTCCTGTTTGAATCCGCAGTGGCGTTAGCGCTGCGCCATTATTTGCATCATTGTCTGCACGCTGTCTGTATACGTCGCCGCCTGCTCTTCCGGCTGGCGTAAAAAACCGGTCATTGCCTGAATCAGCCGCCGCGCCCGGTCTACTTTCGGATTACTGCCGTCCTGATAGGCGCCGATATTGATCAAATCTTCCGCGCCGCGATAGGCGGCGAGCAAATCCCGGAACTGGTTTGCCGCTTCACGGTGCTGCGTGGAAACCACCTCAATCATCACCCGGCTGGTACTCTTCAGCACGTCAATCGGCGGATAATGCCCGCTGTCCGATAAATCCCGCGATAAAACGATATGCCCGTCCAGAATACTGCGCACCGCGTCGGCGATCGGATCGTTCATATCGTCGGCCTCGACGAGCACGGTATAGAAACCGGTAATGCTGCCGCGGTCGGACATGCCGGAACGCTCGAGCAGGCGGGGCAACAGAGAAAATACCGATGGGGTATACCCCCGCGTGGTCGGCGGCTCGCCGATGGTCAATCCGACCTCCCGCTGCGCCATCGCCAGGCGCGTTACCGAATCCATCACTAAGAGCACTTTTTTTCCCTGATCGCGGAAATATTCCGCAACGGTCGTGGCAATCAGGGCGCCGTTGATCCGCACCAGCGCCGGCTGGTCGCTGGTCGCGGCCACGACAATGGCTTTGCGCAAACCTTCGACGCCGAGGTTTTCCTCGACGAAATCCCGCACTTCGCGGCCGCGTTCCCCGATCAGGCCGACAACCACGACATCGGCATCGCTGTAGCGGGCGATCATACTCAACAATTTGCTTTTGCCCACGCCGCTGCCGGCAAAAATACCGATACGCTGGCCGCAGCCGCAGGTCAGCAGCGCGTCGATCGCTTTCACCCCGGTGGGGAACGGTTCGGAAATCCGCTGCCGCAGCAAAGGATTCTGGGGTGTGCCGTACACCGAATACTGTTCGTGGCAAAACGTCGGGCCGCGTTCATCGGTAGGCCGGCCGAGGCCGTCTAAAATCCGGCCGAGCAATTTCTCGCCGACATCGACCGTCAACGGCTTGCCGCTGGACACAACGCGACTGCCGGGAGCGATGCCGCGCATTTCTCCAAACGGCATGAGCAAAACTTTGTCGCCGCGAAACCCGACGGCTTCCATACTCACCGAATCGCCGCTGCGGCCCTTGATCAAACATAAATCGCCCACGGAGACCGCCGGCCCCAAAGACTCGACGACCAAACCGATGACTTCCGTCACTTTGCCGCAGAGCTGCATCGGACTGACGCGTTCTAACATCTGTGCGTATTTAGTGAGATTGATCTTCGCTTCCATGTTTTTTCCGCAGCAAGGCCGTTTCTATTTCATCCAATTGCGTTTTGATATCCGCATCAACCGTGCTTGATTTCGACTGCACCATACAACCGCCTTCCGTGACGAACGAATCGGCGATAAATTCGATCTTTGCCCCGGCGGCGCCGAGCATGCCCGGATCGGCGCCGGCTTCCTTGAGCTTGGACATATCCGCCGGATTCAGGCGAACCACCAACTCCTGACGGTCAGCCAATAGGCCGACCGCTTCTTTGGCCATACGCTGCACCACCTTGGAAGAATGCTTAACCTCTTCCCGGATTACTT
>JAMWCB010000016.1 GCA_023819605.1 Candidatus Omnitrophota bacterium | reverse complement strand
GCGCTTAGCCGCCAGTTCATCGCCGGGTCGGAGGAAAGGCCGGTTTCCAGACAAAATATTTTTTCCGACTGTTTTCCGAAGCAATCTTCCAGCCGGTCGAAACCTGATTTCGAACCGAACAGGCTGAACCAGGGCGTCCAAATATGCGCCGGCACCAGCACGCAGCGCGCGTCGATATCGAAAATAATCCGCGCTAATTCCTCGGAATCAAGTCCGAGAATCGGCCGTCCGTCGGATTCAATATTTCCTAAACTCCCCAAAATCATATTGATTTTTTTTGCCGTCGTAAACGACGGGGCAAAAATCATTACGTGATTGCGGTATCCCCGCTTGTTTTTAGTATAAATCAGGCTGATTTCCGCGGTAAGGATGAAATAAACGCCCCCGTACGCGTGGAGCCCGCTCGCGGATGGTTCAAGGGTCGACTCCAATTCTTTAATCCACGCCGGATGGGTAAAATCGCCGCTGCCTAACACCGTAATTCCTTTTCGTTTGGCCCAACGGGACAAATTTGGAATTTCCATGTGCGGGGAAGTTGCCCGGCTGTACTTGGAATGGATATGAAAATCCGCGATAAACCGCATCGGGTGCATCCCATCGATGAAATGTGAACTACGGCAGTGCAGCCGGTAAACGGCGCCGGCGGCAGCGGCGGTCTTACCCCGCTGCCGCCGCAAAAACAGGCATACCGTTGGCAACGGTATAGAGTACTTTCCCCCGCACTTTCCGGCCGATAAACGGCGTATTTGCCGATTTCGAAAATAAGTGCTCTCTGCCGATCGTCCATTCCTGCAGCGGATCGACGATCGTTAAATCCGCCGGCGCGCCTTCGCTGATACTCCCGCGGCCGAGACGGAGAATTTCCGAGGGCCGCCACGCCATTTTTTCCACAACCTGAGCTAAAGTCAGAACATCCTGATTGACGAGTTCGCTGATCACCAGCGCAAACGCGGTTTCTAACCCGATAATTCCAAAAGGCGCATTCGCGTATTCCGCGTCTTTTTCCACCGCGGCGTGCGGCGCATGATCCGTGGCGATACAATCGATAGTTCCGTCGCGCAACCCCTTTTTAATCGCCTCGACGTCCTGGCGCGTGCGCAGCGGCGGATTGACTTTCGTCGCGGTGTCGTAACCGGAAACCGCTTCATCGGTCAAGGTGAAATGGTGCGGGCAACACTCGGCGGTAACCGCCACGCCTTGGCGTTTGGCGCGGCGAATCCGGTCAACCGAATCCGCACAGCTGACATGGCAAATATGCACGCGCGCGCCGGTGTAGGCAGCCAAGGCGATATCGCGAGCGACGATAATCGATTCGGCAATCGAAGGTATGCCTTTAAGGCCCAACACCGTAGATATTTTCCCTTCGTGCATGACCCCGCCGGCGGCCAAATCCGGATCTTCGCAATGGCATAATATCGGCAGATCGAACATCGAAGCGTATTCCATGGCCCGCCGCAGCAATTCCGCGTTGACGACCGCACTGCCGTCATCGGACAGGCCGACCACGCCGCTTTTTTTTAAATCGCCGATTTCCGAAAGTTCTTTGCCCAAACGGCCGCGGGTAATCGCGCCGATCGGAAAAACATTAACGCCGCCGCACTCGCGCGCCCGCCGCACCACAAATTCCACGGCCGCTTGGTTGTCTAAAGGCGGATTGGTGTTCGGCATGCAGCAGACGCTGGTAAAACCGCCGGCAGCCGCGGCGCGACAGCCGCTCTGAATGGTCTCTTTATATTCGTAGCCGGGTTCGCGCAAATGCGTATGCATGTCGACAAAGCCGGGGAACACCGGCAACCCCTGCGCGTCGATGACCTGCTGCACGTCGCGCGCGGCGATTTTTTTGCCGATACGGACAATGCGCTCCTGATCGACCAGTATATCGGCCGTTTCCGTGCGCCGTGCACGGTGGGAAACAATCTTCCCCTGCTTGATGAGCAATTTCATCGATCAGTTACTCCTGCGGCACATCCGCTTCATTTGCCTGCATGACTAAATATAATACCGCCATGCGCACGGCGATTCCGTTGGTCACCTGGTCGAAAATCACCGAAAACGGCCCTTCCGCCACATCCGGGGTAATTTCAATACCGGGATTCATCGGGCCGGGATGCATGACGACGATATCCGGACGCGCGTATTTTTCTAATTTTTCCCGGCTGATGCCGTAGAGCATGGCGTATTCCCGCAGCGACGGAAATAGACCGGCCTGCTGCCGTTCTCGCTGGATGCGCAGCACATTGACCACATCGGCATCTTTGAGCGCTGCGGCCAGATCCGTCGTAACTTCAACGCCCATCCGGTCGATATCGCGGGGCAAAAGCGGCCGCGGGCCGCATACCGTGACGGCGGCGCCGAGTTTATTCAACCCCCAGATATTACTGCGCGCCACGCGCGAATGCGCGATATCGCCGATAATACTGACCTTTAATCCGTCAAATGATTTTTTCCGCTCCTGGATCGTAAACAGGTCGAGCAGCCCTTGCGTCGGATGTTCATGGCAGCCGTCCCCGGCGTTAATAATCGCCGGCGCAACATACGCGGCCAATTGCTGCGCGATGCCGCTGGATCCGTGCCGGATGACTATCGCGTCGACCTGCATTGCTTCAATCGTTTTAAACGTATCCTTGTAGGTTTCCCCTTTAGCAATCGCGCTGGTCGAGGAAGTCATCGTCAAGGTATCGGCGCTCAGTCGTTTGGCGGCCAGTTCGAAACTTGACCGCGTGCGCGTGGACGGTTCGAAAAAACTCAACACAATGGTTTTTCCGCGCAAGGTGGGGACTTTTTTTACCGAACGAGTGGAAACCTCCTTAAACGAAGCCGCGGTCTTAAGAATCAACTCGATTTCCGCGCGGCTCAGCTCCTGCAGACTGAGCAGATCAGTGCGGTCCCATTCTTTCATGAATTTCCGCTTCCCTGTTCCAACAAGACGACCTCATCAACGTCATCAATTTCTTTCAACCGCACTTCTACGCTCTGTGTACGGGTGGTCGACACGGTTTTTCCCACATAATCGGCGTGAATCGGCAATTCCCGGTGCCCGCGGTCAATGAGCACAGCGAGCTGGATGCTGTGCGGCCGGCCTAAATCGATGAGCTCGTCGAGGCCGCAACGCACCGTCCGGCCCGTATACAGCACATCATCGACGAGAACGATCCGCTTTTCCTCGACATCGAAATCCAAGGCGGTATTTTGGACTACCGGACAGGTCGCGATCATCGTTAAATCGTCGCGGTATAGGGTTATATCCAGCACCCCTACCGGCACGGCGCGGCCGTCGATTTTTTTTATGGCCGCGGCGATACGGTGAGCCAGATGCGCGCCGCGCCGTTGTATCCCGACAATAGCCAGATGTTTCGTTCCTTTATTGCGTTCGAGAATTTCATGGCTCATGCGCACCAGCGTCCGTTTCATCATGTAGTGATCCATGATATTCGCTAAAATTTTTAAGGCCAGCCTCTCCGTCTCCCGCGTGCAAAAAAAAATGCCGACCGGATTTTTTTCCGATCAGCATATGGTAAAATTCGAATTACAGTAAACCACACCTATCTCCTTGGCGCGCACGTTGCTCCGATTTCGAAGCTAACTATACCATATCACGCTTTGTCTGTCAAGGCGCCCGCGGCGCCGCCAAACGCCGCGGCTGATTTAAAAATATCCTTTGAACGCAGGTATCGATGAGCGCCTTTACGGCCGCCGGACACAACGCATGCCCAAGTTAAAATATCCTTCCGCCGGCGATACGCGGAAACGATGAAACGCGGATACGCGCGCGGCCGGATTATTCCAGGCGCCGCCGCGGATCACTTTAAACGTTCCTTGGGACGGTCCCGTCGGATTTATTGCCGGTTCAGTTTTGAACGCCCCATACTCATCAAACCAATCATTGCACCATTCCCAGACATTTCCCAGTAAGTTGTGCACGCCGTATGGGCTTTGTCCCTGCGCGAAGGCGTCCGCCGGAGCCGCGAAGACAAAACCGTCTTCATCGCCGCGAAAATTAGCGTAGTAGCTACCGTTTTGATGGCTGAATTCATTGCCCCAGGGAAAAAGCCGGCCGTCGGCGCCGCGCGCCGCTTTTTCCCATTCCGCTTCCGTAGGCAGGCGATAGCCGTTACCGCGATAATTGCACGCGCCGGTCTCTATATTATAACAGGGGTCGAGGCCGTCCTGCTCACTGCGCCAATTGCAATAGCGGATGGCGTCCCACCAGGTAATGTTAACGACCGGCGCGCCGGCTGCCGCCGAATACATGCCGCGGTTAGGGGTATGCGAAGGATCGTACAGTTCATAACCGCTATTCGTGAGTTCGCAAACGTCGATATAAAACGCGTCCACAAATACCCCCCGCTGCGGCCGTTCGGATATGTCGCCGGTCAAGCTGCCCATCGTAAATTCGCCTGATCCGACATAAGCCATTTCCATGCCGGTTTGCGCGGTTCGAATCCGCAACGGTAAACGGCTGAGCGGCTCACGTTCGCTGCCGAGCGGGATCATACCGTAGGGCACCGACGCGCTCAATTCCCAAACATTTTCCGGAATGAGTCGCTCGGCAGCGGTACGCTGCGGCGCCGGCGGTTTGCGTGAAACACGCACGGTTACGGAAGCCGCCGCAGCCGCGATAAGCAGCGCGGCGATCACCGCCCGCGGCAAACGCCGCGACTGCCGGCGCAGGGACTCCGCGGTGCTCGGCGGCGGTTGCTGCGGCAGCGTTATGGCGAGGTGTAAACCGCCGCCGCTGTCCGGCAGACAACGCAGCGTTCCCCCGTGTTCCTGCTCGACAATTCGCCGGACGAGACCAACGCCATGCGATTCCGGCGCAGTTTGTGCGGAAAACGCGGTAGTTCCCGGGCCGTTATCCGCATAGGTAATCGTAATGTACCCTGCCTGCGATTGGCCGCACGAAAGAGCAAAGATAATCCCCGGCTGCCGGCCGTCCGATGGACGAATGTTCGCAGAAAATGCGTGCTTAATCGCGTTGCGGATCAATTCCGAAAAAACATCCTGTAATCTGCCGCGGTCGCAGAATACCGGCAGAGACTGCCCGCGCAGGGTAACGGTTATTCCCTTGCGCTGCAAATGCTCATCCTGCAGAGCAATCGCTTTTCGGATAAGCGCCGCGATATCAATTTTTTGATTTTTCAGGGCGCGATCGATATCCAACAGTGCTTGCATAATCGAATCGATGCGTTCGGCTGCGGCTTGGCTTACCTGGCGACGGTATGCCTCGTTGTTCTGCCGTGCCGGCCACTGCACGAGGAGATGTTGCAAGCGCCGTATATTCAGGCGGATGTTGTTTGCCGCTTCCGGGAATAAATCGGCTGCCGCGTATCCCTCCGGCACGCGAAAACGAAAATACATGTTTAGGCGCCGGTCGGCCTCGCGCAGTTCTTCGATATGCTGCTGAAATTTTTCCTGATATCTGGCCTGGCGAAAACGCTCCGGGAAGACCTGGCAAAGCAGTTTGAGATTATAAAAACAGGCTTCGACGACCGAATGCCGAATTTCAGAATTACTCTGTTCGAGCAGGAATACGCTGTGCCGGGAGAGCTTAGCGAGCGCCTTGCGCGCCGGCGCGGGCTTCTCCGCGCCGCTCATCGAGCTGTATCTTTCAAAATCGATTTTTTGGATATGCCTAAGCGGTTGAGCCACTGGCGGAAATTAGCATACTTTTCTCCATGATCAGCGGCAGGGATATACCCGAGCAGCACACCGGCCGACTTCACGTCATGCGTATGCTCAATCGCCCGGCTGAGCAGGCGTTCCAATACCTGCGAGCCGTATTTATTGCGAAAGGCGGTCAAATCGGTTATGCGCGCACGCTGATTCAATATATCCTCCCACAACTGCGCCGCGAGTTTAGGCGCCGGCTCCTCCGGATTTTCAGGCAACGACAGGTGCGCCGCGGACAGGACTTCCCCGTCGCTGAGGGCAATCAATTTTTGCACCGCGCTTTCCAATTCACGCACATTACCCGGCCAGCGGTACGCCTGTAAACGCGCCAGCAGTTCCGGCGGCGCCTGCCGGATGGGCGTATTGAATTCCCGGCAGTATTTCCGGATAAACTGATCGACGAGCAACGGAATATCTTCCGCGCGGCGGTTGAGCGCCGGCACGTCTAAGCAAATAACATTAAGGCGATAATATAAATCTTCGCGAAATACGCCGGCGCTGATCAGATCATCTAACGGCTTGTTCGTCGCGCTGAGTATCCGTGTATCGACCTGAATCGCCTGCCGCGCGCCGACCGGCGTGACTTTCTTATCCTGCAGCACCCGCAACAATTTTGCCTGCAACGGCAGCGGCATATCGGCAATCTCATCCAGAAAAACCGTTCCCGCGTGCGCCTGTTCAAAAATGCCGGGTTTGCGGGTATGCGCGTCGGTAAACGCGCCCTTTTCGTGCCCAAAAAGTTCGGATTCGAGCAAGTCGGCCGGTATCGCCGCGCAATTCACCGGTACAAAATTTCCGCGCCGGCCGCTGCGGCGGTGCAATTCCCGCGCGACGAGTTCTTTGCCGCAGCCGGTCGGGCCGCGAATGATAACCGCGGCGTTGACCGGCGCGATTTTCTCGATTTTCTCATACAATGCGCGCATGAGCGAACTTTTGCCGGTGAGGGTGCCGTAGGAATCACGGTCAGCCTGCAGCGCCGGCGCCGCATCCAGGGAATCGCGCAACTGCACCACGCGTTTGAGATGATCGACTTCCTCTTTGAGGCGCGCGTTTTCCAAGGCGCGTTCGATCATGTCGGTAAGTTTGGCACGATCCGGCGGCTTCTGAAGATAATGAAACGCTCCTTGCTTAATCGCCTCGACGACGATTTCAATTTCCGAAGAAACGGTCAGCATAATCACCGGCAGTGCCGGAAAGGTCTGTTTAATCCGGCGCAACACGGCGATCCCCTCTAATTCCGGCCCGGCCGCTACCGCCGCCGGCATCCGCACGTCCAGCAGCACCACGGCAACCGGAGTGCGTTCCAGCAGGAGCATCCCTTCCGGGCCGCTTTCCGCAAAGATCAGCTCGTAGGCGTCCAGAATTTCTTCCAGGCTTTCCCGATATGTTTGAATCTGATCATCGATGACTAAAATGCGCGCGCCCATGGGGTACTCCGGATTAATGCCTGCGCGCGCGGCCGGCGCGTGCGCGCTGCGAAAATTCCGAATATCGCAATCCTGATGCCAGACAAGCTACGATTAAGCATATATAAGCGGCCGGCTTATTGCAAGTACTTGGATGTGTCACCGCCGCCGTTAGATTATTGAATAAACGAAAAGACACGGCGGTGTTCGCGGTTGCGCTCCCGCCAGAAAACAGTCAGTTCATATTTTTTTAAACCGCTTTGAAAAAAAGTTCCGTCCGGAGCGGTCACCGCGTGAAATTGCGTATCGGCCAGGGAAACCGGTTCCGCGCTATTAAATGACTCGCCGGCGCTCAGCCGATTGATGATGTTCTCGGCGTGCAGCGTGGCTATCGCGTGGTTGCGCACCCGGCGGTTTGCCTGGGCTATTTCGCGCAAGGCCAGCACCAGACTGGTAATACCGACGCTCAATACCGCCAAGGCGACGAGCGCTTCTAAAATGATGAATCCGTTGTTTTTCATAGCTGCACCACGGCCACTTCGCCGCTGAGCGAAATTGTGCAAACCGCCCGGCGGCCATAGCCGTCGGCGAAAATAATTCGCGCGGGCGTGGCTAAGCCGGTCGGCGAAAAAATAATCGGCAATTCCCGCTGCGTCTGCTCCTGCTCATTGCCGATCGAAAAAGATTCCGGCAAGCGACGGCTGTTTAATACATTGTCGCTCAGCCGCTCTTCCCGCGCGCCCGCCGCCGGCTCCGGCGCGCGGCTGATTGCGTAGGAACGGCCCGCCGGATCGACAATCACCTGATAGGATTGCTCTTCCATAATCGCTTTGCGCTGCACGTAGCGCAGCACTGTTTCAAAGCGGTGCAATTCGCTGCTAAAGAGCATGCCGCGCGCCTGTGCCGCCATTACTGGCGCGGCGGCAGCGGCTAATACCGCGATCAGCAGTACGACAACGAGTAATTCCACGAGCGAAAAGCCGCGTGAAACATCTCCGCCGGCGGGAGGGTGCGGCCGCGAATCGTTAATTCTCCCAGTTGGCCACATCATCCCCGCCGCCTTCCACGCCGTCTTTGCCGAATGAATAGAGGTCGAAACCGTCTTTGTTATGGACGCCCGGGAACACATACTGATAGACATTGCCCCAGGGGTCGAGATATTTTTTTTTCAGATAGGGGCCGTTCCAGTTTTTCGGCAACGGCGGGGTGGTGGGTTTTTCGCGCAATGCGGCTAATCCCTGCTGTGTGGTGGGGTAGGCGCCGTTATCCAATTCGTATAAATCCAGCGCCGTGGGAATATTCGACTCGATATCCGATTTGGCCGCGGTAATTCGCGCCTTCTCCGCGCGGCCGGCGAGATTGGGAATGACCAATGCCGCCAGGGTTCCGATAATCATGACGACGAGCATCAGCTCGATCAGGGTAAAGCCGGCGCGCAGATGTTTTCCCTCCATGCACAACTCCTTTCTACTGGACGATAAAATTCATTTGCAAAATAGGCAAGAGAATCGCGATGACAATCAGCGCGACAATGGCGCCGAAAAAAAGTATCAGCAGCGGTTCCAATAAAAATAAAAACGTCTCGATTCGTTCCGCAGTCTCCCGTTCATGCATCCGGGCGACGCGAAACAGCATTTCATCCAACCGGCCGCTCTGCTCGCCGATGGAAATCAGATCTAACGTGTTGCGGTCGATCAGCGAAGTTTCCCGCAGCGCCTCCCAAATCTGGCTTCCGCGGGAAACCTGTTCCTGCACCGTTTCAATTTCACGCGCATAGGCGGCGTTGGGCAGCACCGTTACGCAAATGCGCAGCGCGTTGAGAATCGGGACCCCGTTGCCGATTAAATTGCCCAGCGTGCGGGCAAAACGGGCGACATGCGCGCCGCTGATAATCGCCCCGATATACGGGATTTTCAACAGCGTTTCATCGCATACACGTTTGGCCCGCGGCGCTTTCCGGAGGCGCGTTCCCGCGACGGCAAGCAGCGCGAGGAGGCCGAGAACGGCAGGCCAGAATTTTTCCATAAACAAACTGGCCGAAACCAGCGCCTGCGTCACCAGCGGCAGCCGCTGTTCGAGCTGGTCGAAGAGCGCGACGAATTTGGGCAGGACAAACGCGCTTAATACGAATAACGTCGCGGTTCCGACGATACTCAGGAGCAGCGGATAGGACAACGCCGCGCGCAATTTCTGAGAAAACGACAATTCCTGTTCATAGATATCCGCGATTTTTTCCAGCGTCTCCGGCAGCGTGCCGGTAGTTTCCGCGGCTTTGAGCATATTGATATCCAGTAAGGTAAACGTACCCGTGTGTATTTCCATCGCCTCGGAGAGCGGCATGCCTTTTTGGACATGCTCCCGCAGTTCATTAACCAGCGACCGCAGGCGCGCATTGCCCGACTGCGCGCTCATGTTCTGTAAACAGGTGATCAAGGGTATGCCGGCTACGGCAAGATTGGCGATTTGACGCAAAAACAGATACGTCTCTTTTTTGCGCAGCCGCTCGCCTGCCCACCACCACCGCCGGCGCCGGCCGCGTACCGGCGCAAGGGCGAGCGGATGGTACTTAAGTTCCAGAAGTTTAGCCACCGCCGCCCGCTCATTTTCCGCGGTAATCGTGCCGGTCTTTACCGTGCGCGGATCAACTCGGACTTTATACGTAAATAACGGCATCTCCGGCCTGTTCCTCTCAGACGTTACTCGATATCTTCCTGGGTCACCCGCAATACCTCTTCCGGCGTTGTTTCCCCGCGGACAATTTTCTCCCAGCCGGATTGGCGCAACGTTTTCATGCCCAACGCGGCGATCGCCCGCTGCTTTATGACATTCGACGGCGTCCGATTCAGAATCATCTCGCGGAGCGCGTCATTTAATTCCATAATTTCGAAAATCGCCGTGCGTCCGAAAAATCCGGTGAATTTACAAGTTTCGCATCCCCGGCCCTGCCGGAATTGCTGTTGATTCCATTCCAGGGCGCTCACTTTGAATTCGCGCATTATCTCCGCGTGCGGCTGATACGGCTGGCGGCACTGCGGGCAAATAACGCGCACTAAGCGCTGGGCGATCAGGCAGGACAGCGAGCTGGAGACCAAATACGGTTCAATCCCCATATCCAGCAAACGCGCGATGGAACCGGCGGCGTCATTCGTATGCAAGGTGCTGAATACTAAATGGCCGGTCAACGCCGTGCGAATCGCCAATTCCGCGGTTTCCAAATCGCGGATTTCTCCGACCATCATGATATCCGGGTCATGGCGGAGCATGGAGCGCAAGCCATTGGCAAAGGTCAAGTGGATTTTTGCCTGCACCTGCACCTGCGTAATCCCGAACAATTTATATTCGATGGGATCCTCGATCGTGATGATTTTGCGTTCGGCGGAGTTGATTTTCTGCAGGCATGAATACAGCGTCGTGGTTTTCCCGCTGCCCGTCGGGCCGGTGACTAAGATGATGCCGTGCGGACGCTTGATCATCGTGTTTAAAATGTGCAGTTCCCGCTGATCGACACCCAGCTGTTCCAGCGCGTAAAATACCTGCTTACGGGATAAAATACGGATCACCACACTTTCGCCGAACGCGCTGGGCAAAATGGAAACGCGCAAATCGTAATCCTCCGCATCGATTTTAACCTGAATGCGGCCGTCCTGCGGCAGCCGTTTTTCGGCGATGTCCAGAGACGCCATAATTTTAACCCGGATCATAATCGCGGAATAAAAATGCTGGATCGACGGCGGCACGGGAACATCGTAGAGCAAGCCGTCGATACGGTACCGTACCCGCAGGGCCGCTTCATAGGGCTCGATATGAATATCCGTCGCGCGGTCGATTACCGCATGCTGAATGATCTGATCGAGAAATTTAATGACGGAATGGTCGTCCGCCTCTTCTACCCCGGTTTCCGGCGCCGCGGCGGAAAGGACTTTCATGTGCAGCGACGCTTCGACCATCTGCGCCATGGTTTTCGCGCCGACGCCGTAGCAGCGCTTGATCGCATCGGCAATGTCCGTCGACAGGGAAAGGACGAACGTCAGCGGCATTTTCAGCAATAATTTTATTTCATCGAGCGCAAATACGTCGAACGGGTCGCTGATCGCGATAACCAGGCAGCCGTTGTCTTCGCGCACCGGCACGAAGTTATAATGCGTAACATACCGGGCCGGCACTTTTTCGCTTATCGACTCATCGATCGCGGTATGGAGCAGCCGCAGCACCGGCATCTGCATGGCTTCGCCGAGCTTTTCCAGCAACACCTGCTCGGGGACAATGTCCGCCCGGAACAATTCATCGATAAACCGGCTCTGGGATTGTTTTTGACGGGTATAAACCGCCGCGAGCTGTTCTTCGGAGATGATTTTGTTTCGCAGGAGGAATTCCCCTACCCGCGCCTGGCTGGTCATCGGCGGTAACCTCTATTCGAATGTTTGCGCGTTCAAATTAGTGACGAAACGTTCTACCGCGCCGGGGAAATTTTTACTGCCGTACGTCTGCCGGACGATGTCCAGCAGCGCGCTGCCGACAATAACCCCATCGGCGGCCTGCGCCAGGCGCCGGACCTGTTCCGGCTGTGAAACTCCGAATCCCACATAAACCGGCAGCGGTGAAACGGCTTTAATCGCGCGAATTTTCCCCGCATAGCCGGCGGCCAGCGCCGCGCGCGCGCCGGTAACCCCGGTAAGCGGAACATAGTATATAAATCCGGCGCAGGCGCGCGCAATCATCCGGATGCGCGCGGCATCGCTTAACGGCGAAACAAGAAAAATTTGCGCAATCCCTGCCGGTTTCAGCAAATGCAGCAGCGCGCCGGACTCCTCCGGCGGCAAATCCGGCACGATTATCCCGTCGAGGCCGCATTCCCGCGCCTGCGCAACAAACGCTGCCAAACCGTACTGTAACAGCGGATTATAGTAAGTCATCATTATCAGCGGCACCGTGATGCGGGCGCGCACGCTTTTAACCAGTTCCAAAAAACGCCGCACGGTCATTCCCTGGCGCAATGCCTCCTGCGAAGCGTGTTGAATGGTCGCGCCGTCGGCAACCGGGTCGGAAAACGGCATGCCCAGTTCGATACAATCGGCACCGGCCGCCTGCAGCCGCGGCAGCAGGGCGCGGGTTGCCGCGATATCCGGGAAGCCGGCGGTAAGGTAGACCACGAACGCTTTTTTTCGCTTCCGCTTGAGCCGCGCCGTGAGTTCGGCAAAACGATTCATCGCTGCATCTCCGGCAATTGTGAAATAATTTCCATATCTTTATCTCCGCGCCCGGAAAGACAAATAATCACCACGCTGTTTTTTTTGAATTTCCGTGTGCCATATTTGAGCACATAGGCCAGCGCATGCGCCGACTCCAGCGCCGGAATAATTCCTTCTCTGCGGGAAAGCTCCCGCACGGCGGATATCGCTTCCCGGTCGGTAACACTCACATACTCCGCGCGGCCGGACGTTTTATAAAACGCGTGTTCCGGGCCGACTCCCGGGTAATCAAGGCCGGCGGAGATCGAATGGGCAATCCGTATCTGTCCGTCGGCATCCTGCAGCAAAAGGCTTTTACTGCCGTGGAGAACCCCCAGGGAACCGCCGCATAACGCGGCGGCATGTTCCCCGGTCGATAACCCTTTACCGCCCGCTTCTACTCCGACGCAGCGCACGGAACGATCGCGATAAAACGGGTGAAATAAACCCATGGCGTTGCTGCCGCCGCCGACACAGGCGACGAGGTAATCCGGCAATTTCCCGGTAATTTTCCGGATCTGGGCGCGCGCCTCCACGCCGATGACCGCCTGGAAATCGCGGACTATCTGCGGAAAAGGGTGCGGACCGACGACTGATCCGATGATATAATGCGTGGTTTTTACGGTGGATACCCAATTGCGCATCGCCTCGTTCGTCGCGTCCTTGAGCGTTTTGCTGCCGGAATGGACGGCGGTAACCGCGGCGCCGAGCAAACGCATCCGGAAGACATTGAGCGCCTGCCGCCGCATATCTTCAGCGCCCATAAAAATTTCGCATTCCAGGCCGAGCAGCGCCGCGGCGACTGCGGTCGCCACGCCGTGCTGTCCGGCGCCGGTTTCGGCAATCACTCGTTTTTTTTTCATCGCCCGGGCGAGCAGCGCCTGCCCTAACGTATTATTTATTTTATGCGCGCCGGTGTGGAGCATATCCTCGCGTTTTAAAAAAATGCGCAGGCCGAGCGCCGCGCTCAACCTCGCCGCGCAGTACAGTTGCGTCGGCCGTCCGGCAAATTGGGTTAAATGGCGCCGCAACTGCACGCGAAAATTTTTATCGCGCCGCGCGGCCGCATAGGTCTGCTCCAGTTCGCGCAGCGCCGGCATGAGCGTCTCCGGGACAAAGCGGCCGCCGAAGCCATCATAATAACCGCGCCGATCGGGATAGTTGGCCATGTTTATTCTTTTTTCTCCTTGATGAACGCGTCTTTTATGCCGGTTTTTGCCGAAAATTCGGCCAGAAAAGACTTTGCGTCGGCGAACGCGTAGAACGCTCCGACATTGACCTTATAGTACAATTTGCCCGGGTCATTGGCGCGGGGAATTTCCACCATAAAAACGTCATAGCCGAACGCCTCTAAACTTTGTACGAATTTGACCGCCGCCTCCTTATTCGCGTATTCGGCGACTTGCAACGTATATCGTTTCACGCCGCTCGCCGGTTCGCTGTCTGCCGCCGGAGCTGTTGCGGCAGCCTGCGGCGGTTTCTTCGGTATGGTTGTCGGTGCCGGCTGCGGCCGCGGCGACGCCGGGGCACCTTGCCGCGGCTCCGGCGAGCGATCCGGCGGAGGCGTTTGTTTTTTATCCGGCCAGAACAGCGCAATCAACAAAACCACAACGGCGGCGGCAAGGAGTTTGTTGATATGTTCCGGGAGTTTGCCAAAAACCTGTGTCGCGAGAAATTGCTGCGTTTGTTCACTGCGGCGTTTGGCTAAAAGTTTTTTGAGCAAGCGCTCTTTTTGTTTTTCCGCGGCCGTCAATTTTTCTTCTAAACTTTGCACCGCGTGCTTAAGCGCCTCCATTTCCCGCTTGATATCCGCATCGATCCGCGGTTGCCCGGCAAATAAATCAACGGCTGCCGGCGCGGCCGCGGCGGGTCTTAACGCTGCCGGGGCCGGCGCCGCTCCCGGCGCTGCCGCGTGCGGCGAAGGGGTGCGGGCGGCCGGCGTTAGCGCCGGCTGCGGAACCGGTGCGGATTGCGGCGCCGCTTTTGCCGCCGGCGGCGCGGACGGCTCGGCCTGCGGCGCCGCTGCGCCGCCATACAGTTTTTCTTTGATCTGCTGCTCGGTAATTTTTTGCATATGCTTAAGTTTATTTTTATCGTCGCTCATTGCCGCCCCCCCCCCTTGTCGCATAGCCGCGACGTTCTCAACCAGCGCAAGAATCCGCTGCGGGTTCTTTATCCCGGGTGAATCTTCTACCCCGCTGGAACAGTCCACGGCGTAAGGATTAAGCGCGCGAATCACCTGCGTGACATTTTCCGGAGTAATCCCCCCGGAGATGATCACCGGTTTACCGAAACATTTACCGCGCAGAAAATTATGATTAAACGGCACCCCCGTACCGCCGCGTTGCGTCGCGGAATAACTGTCAAAAAGAAACGCGTCGGCTGCGGCGTACTGTTCGGTTGCTGAAACCGAGCGTTCGTCGCGCACGCGGATCACCTTGATTATTTTACAATATTTTTTTAACAAAAGACAATACTCATTATCCTCATCGCCGTGCAGCTGGGCAACATCAAGCCGGCATTGCCGAATGATCGCCGCCGCATCCGGCGCCGGGGTGCTGACAAAGACGCCGACGCGATGGACAAACGGCGGCAGAAAATCGATGATTGCCGCCGCTTTTTCCGGCGAAACGCAACGCGGGCTGCCCGCGGAGAAGATAAACCCCAGGGCGCCGACGCCGAGCGAGGCTGCGGAGATCGCGTCTTCCGCGCGGGTAATCCCGCAAATTTTAATTCTGGTCATCGGCTAATCCCCGTAATGCGAAAATTTTACCGCGAATATCCGCAGCAGTGACAATACCCTCCCCGACCAAAACCGCGTCCGCCCCGGCCCGGGCGGCGGCTTCCACGTCGCGACGCGACCGGATGCCGCTTTCACTGACGATAATCGCGCCCGGCGGAATCAGCGGCGCTAAGCGCGCGGTGGCCGCGCAATCGACCTGAAACGTACGGAGGTCGCGGTTATTGATACCCACCAGGCGGACTAAAGAAAAATCCAGGCGAGCAATTTCGTCGGCCGCATGCACTTCCACGAGCGCGGCCATTCCCAGCCGGTACGCCGACCTAATCAACGCGTGTAAGCGCTGCGGCGGCAAGATCGCGCAGATAAGCAAAACCGCATCTGCGCCCGCCAAATACGCCTCGTAGATCTGATATACATCCAAAATGAAATCTTTGCGCAGCAGGGGAAGCGCGGTAACCGCCCGCACGGTTTCCAAATCCTCCAGCCGTCCCATAAAATGTTTATCCGTAAGTACGGAAAGAGCGCTGACGCCGGCGGCTTCATACAGGCGCGCGGTCGCCGGCAAATCCATTCCGGCGGCCAGGGGGCCTTTGAGCGGCGAGGCGCGCTTTAATTCTCCGATAATATGGATCCCGCTTTCCGCGCGGCTGAGCGCCGCGCAGAAATCGCGCACCGGCCGCCGCCGTCGCGCGGCCTTCCGCGCGATCTCCGCGCGCGAACAAACGCGTTTCCGCTCCCGCAGTTCCCGCTTTTTTTTCCGGATAATATCTTCAAGTATCGCGCGCATTGCTCACCTGTGCCAGAAGTTCCAATTTTCCCCAAGCGGCGCCGCTGTCGAGCGCCCGGCGCGCGATCGACAATCCGTCGGCGATTGACGGCGCCTGGTCGGCGGCGTAGAGCGCTACGCCGGCATTCAGCAACACGATATCGCGCGCCGGATCAGCGTCGCCCTGGAGAATCGTTTTCGCGCGCGCTACGCCGTCGTCGAGGGTATGCACCTGCAACGCGGCAAGCGTCGTCCGCGTTAAGCCGAATTGTTCCGGCGATACGCAGGAGCGCGTAATTTTCCCGGCGCGGAATTCGGCCACATCCGTTTCGGCGGTCGTCGACAGTTCATCGAGCCCGTCGCGTCCATGGACAATAACCGCGTGCTCCGCGCCGAGATTTCCTAAAACTTCGGCGAGCGGCTCCAGCAAATTTTCGGAAAAAACTCCCAGCAACTGATGTGTCGCTCCCGCCGGATTGGTGAGGGGGCCGAGAATATTAAAAATCGTGCGGATGCCGATTTCTTTGCGCGGCGCGCCGGCATGCTTCATCGCATGATGCATGGCCGGCGCGAAGAGAAAAGCGATGCCGACACGCCGCACGCATTCTTCAACGCGCTGCGGCTCGGCCGTCAGATTGACCCCGAGGTTTTCCAGCAGGTCGGCGCTGCCGATTTTGCCGGATACGCTGCGATTGCCGTGTTTGGCCACGGTGACGCCGGCCGCGCACGCAATCAATGCCGCTAAGGTGGAAATATTCACGGTATAATTTTCATCGCCGCCGGTGCCGCAGGTGTCCAAGATCGTGCGGCTGTCCACATTGATCCGCACCGCCATGCGCCGCATGATCCGCGCCGCGCCGGTAATTTCATCCACCGTTTCTCCCTTCATGCGCAGCGCGGTAATAAAGGCGCCGATTTGCGCGGGAGTCGCCTGACCTTGCATGATTTGCGCAAACGCGGCTTCCGACTCGGCTAAGGATAAATTATCGCGACGGACGAGTTTTTGAATGGCTTCTCTGATCATCGGCCTTCCCCCGGCGAAGAAAATTCGCCAATATTTTTTTTCCTTCCGTGGTTAAAATCGATTCCGGGTGGAACTGGACACCCCAAACCGGCAGGGCGGCATGGCGTATGGCCATGATTTCGCCGTCGTCGGAACGGCCGGTGACCAGAAACGGCGCCGGCAATGTTTTTTCGTCGATAACTAACGAATGATAGCGGATCGCCGTAAACGGGTTGTCCACTCCGGAAAAAATATCTCTGCCGTCATGGCGGACGCGGGAAACCTTCCCGTGCATCAGATTTTTTGCGCGAACGATCCGCGCGCCGGCGGCGAACCCGATTGCCTGGTGCCCCAGACACACCCCCAACAGTGGAATAATTCCGGAAAACTTTCGCACCGCCGCCACGGAAATGCCGGCTTCCTTCGGCGTGCACGGCCCCGGCGAGATGACCAGATAGTCCGGCCGCAGGCGCTCTATTTCGGCAAGTTCGATCCGGTCATTGCGGAAGACGCGCACCGTTTGCCCTAATTCATTGAAATATTGGACCAGATTATACGTAAAAGAATCGTAATTATCGATCATCAGGATCATCGCAACCCCGCATGCGCCAACTCAATAGCCCGCACCAGCGCGCGCGCCTTATTCACGGTTTCCGCGTACTCGCGCTGCGGATCGGAATCGGCGACGATGCCGGCGCCGGCCTGAATATAAGCGGTTTTATTTTTAATCAAAATAGTCCTGATCGTGATGCAGGAATCCAAATTGCCGGAAAAGCTGAAATAGCCAACGCAGCCGGCATACACGCCGCGGCGGCTCGGCTCCAGTTCATCGATAATTTCCATAGCGCGGATTTTCGGAGCTCCGGAAACCGTACCGGCGGGAAAGGTGGCGCGAATCACGTCAAACGCGTCCCGACCCGGGAGCAGCTCGCCGAAAACATCGCTGACCAGATGCATCACATGGGAGTATTTTTCCACAGCCATCAGTTCCCGCACCTTGATTGTTCCCGGACGGCAGATTCTTCCCAAATCATTGCGCCCTAAATCAACCAGCATGATATGCTCCGCCCGTTCTTTGGGGTCGGCGAGCAATTCCTGAGCCAGCGCCGTGTCTTCCGCTTCCGCGCGGCCGCGCCGGCGCGTACCGGCAATTGGACGCACCTGCGCCGTGCCGTCTTCGCAGCGAACCATAATTTCCGGCGAAGATCCGACCAGGGTCAATTCCGGAAAGCGCAGATAAAACATGTAGGGCGAAGGGTTGACCACGCGCAGGGCGCGATATATCTCAAACGGCGCTACCTGTATCGGGGTGGAAAATCGTTGTGAAAGCACGGTTTGGATAATATCCCCAGCGCAAATATACTCCTTGGCTTTTTTTACCGCCGCCGCGAAACGCGCGCGGGAAACATTTGATCGGATCCGCACCCGGCCGCGGGAAGTCAGGGGTATGGATTTTTTTATCGTCAACGGCCGGTTCAGCAACCGCACCTGCTGTTCGATATCCTCGCACGCCTTTCGATAGATTTGCCGCAAACGGGTCGGCGAATAGCCGCCTTTTTTTTCCGGCAGGTGCACGTTCGCCACCACCTTCAGCGTGTGTGCCAGATGGTCAAAGACCATCAAAGAATCGGTAAGAATAAACAACAGATCCGGCGCCTGCAAGGCGTCCGGATTCTTATCCGGGATACGCTCAAAAAAACGAACCGCATCGTAACTGATAAAGCCGACGAAGCCGCCGCAAAAGCGCGGCAAACCCGGCACGGCCACCGCCTGATAGCGGCGCAAGAGCGCGCGCAATTCCTGAACCGGATCGGCCGGCGCTTGATATTTTCGGACGCGCCGCGGCCCGTGCCGGCGCTGTTCACAAATTTCAATCGCGGCTCCCCGGCTGCGAAAGATCAGCGATGTGCCGGCGCCTAAAAAGGAATAGCGGGCGATCGTTTCGCCGCCTTCCACCGATTCCAGCAGGAATGCGGCGTTGCCGCGGTCAATCTTTAAAAAAGCGGAAACCGGCGTTTCCAAATCGGCGTGCAATTCCCGGTAAACGGGGATTAGCGTGCCGCGCGCGGCTAATTTTTGAAATTCTTTAAAATCCGGATAATACATGCATGCCGCCCCTCGTTTTCAAGCGCAGGCAGCCACTGCCTGGGCAAGGCTAAACTTTTCCGCGTATAACGCCTTGCCGACAATAAGCCCGTATAAATGGGTAAACTCGCGCCCCACGCTTCGGATACGCGTAATATCCTCCAGGGATCCCACCCCGCCGGAGGCAATGACGTGCATTTTTGTCTGCCGGAGTATGTCCCGCAGAAAGTCCAGATTCGGGCCGGCCAATGTGCCGTCGCAGGAAACATCGGTGACGACGATCGTCGTTATACCGGCTGTCTCGCATCGCCGGATCGCTTCGTCGATTTTAATCGGGGACGGTTTTGTCCATCCCGTATCCAGTACGAATCCGGATTTAGTATCGATACTGACGGTGATTTTGTTCAGCAGCGACGGATGCAGCGAAGGCAAGAACTGCGCGTCCGCAAAGACTTTTGTGCTCAGGACGGCCCGCTGCACACCCAACGCTGCCGCGGCGCGGATATCTTCTTCCGTTCGCAACCCGCCGCCGAGTTGCACCGGGACTTTTACCGCGCCAAGGATTTTTTTTACCGCGTCAAAATTTTTCGGCACGCCGAAATACGCTCCGTCCAAATCGACGACATGAATCGTTTTGGCTCCCTGCTGTTCCCAACGGCGGGCAATTTCCGCCGGATCATCGGCGTAGACCGTTTCTTTCGAATACAATCCGCGGAACAGGCGCACGACTTTGCCGCCGCGGATATCAATAGCCGGTATACAGAGCATCGCAGCCGTCCTTTCCGAAACGCCGGTTACAGATCAATAATCCCCTTCGTCGAAGCAACGTCTTTCCGCCGGCTGTCGCGCGTCGTTGCCGAATCTAAGGCCATCCCCAATGCCTTGAAAATAGCCTCGCAGAGATGGTGCGTATCACCGTCATAGCGGTAATCGATATGCATGGTAATTTTGGCATGCAGACACAACCCTTCTAAAAAATGATGCATATCTTCGAAGGAAAACTCTTCTTTGCCGGTTAACGGCGAGATACTGCTGTGCGCTGCCGGCGTCAAGGATTCGGCAATGAACAGACTCGGACGGCCGCTGATATCCACCACCACCCTCGCCAGGGTCTTATCCATAGGCGCAAACGCTGTCCCATAGCGGCGGATCCCTTTGCCGCC
Organism: Candidatus Omnitrophota bacterium; assembly: GCA_023819605.1. GTDB lineage: Bacteria > Omnitrophota > Gorgyraeia > B26-G9 > B26-G9 > JAMWCB01. The sequence continues at coordinate 5,743 of JAMWCB010000016.1, read as the reverse complement.
GTCGATACTCCGGGCAACGGCGTCGCCGACGGCGATGCCGATATCTTCGATGCCGTGATGGCTTAAATCGCTACTGACGCGCAACGACAGATCGAAGAACCCGTGGAACGCCAACAGATCGAGCATATGATCTAAAAAGGGAAAAGGTGTTTTAATATCGGTAGTGCCGGCGCCGTCCACGATGAACTTACCCGTAATATCGACTTCGCGCGTCTTGCGTTGGATCGCCGCTCCCCGTTTTTTTAACGCCGGTGTCCCTTTGCCTGCCATTATTCCGCTCCTTTACGCGAACCGCGCTTTAATCGAATTGATGTGCTCTTTCATTCCTTCCAGGCCGGCGATTTTTTCCACGGCCGGCGCAACTTTTTCCAGAGCACGTTTTGAATATTCGATGATATGCACACTTTTTCTAAAATCATGTACGCCCAGCCCCGAAAAAAAACGCGCGGTCCCGCTGGTCGGCAGAACATGGCTGGGACCGGATACATAGTCCCCCAACGCCGCCGGCGAATACGGCCCCAGAAAAACCGCGCCGGCGTGGCGGATTTTTTTCAGCAGGTTATGCGGCTGTTTAACGAGCAATTCCAGATGTTCCGGCGCTATTTGATTGGCAACATCGGCCGCTTCATCGAGATTTTTAACGATGATGATGTACCCCTCGGCTACTTCCCGGCGCACCGCCTGCGCTAATTTTTTTGTCGGTGTAATTAAAACCGCCATTCCGGAAGAATGCTCGGCCTGCGCCCGCAAGTCGGCGACCACATGCGCGGGGTTGGCAAATTGATTTGCGATGATTACGACTTCACTGGGGCCGGCGAGCATATCGATATCGCAGTAACCGAATACCTGTCGTTTTGCCTCGGTAACATACATGTTCCCCGGCCCGACGATTTTATCGACCTTCGGGACGATTTTTGTCCCAAACGCGAACGCGCCGATCGCCTGCGCGCCGCCGAGTTTATAGACAGCCTTTACTTTCAGAAGATTCGCCACTGCCAGAATATTCGGGTTAACTTCACCCCGGGCGTTCGGCGGCGTCGCCAGATAGATTTCTCCCACTCCGGCGATTTTTGCCGGTAACACGCTCATATATACCGAAGAAATCAGCGGCGCCGTACCCCCGGGCACATAAACGCCGACCCGCTCCATCGGCACGTAATGTTCGCCAAGGACGACGCCATCCTCCGTGCGCACTTTCCACGATTTTTTCAGCTGGCGTTTATAAAAATAGGAAATGTTCTGCATTGCTAATTTTAAACCGGCGATAAAATCGGCATCAATGTTCTGATAGGCGCCGCTGATTTCCGCTTCGCTGACCGGTATTTGTTTCGGCGTGAGGGATGCCTGATCGAATTTTTTTGTATAAAACGTCAACGCTTCGTCGCGTTTCTGATAGACATCCTGCAGGATTTTTCCGACGGTTTGCCGGATGCGGACTTTCCGCGTATCCATGCGCGAGCACATTTTTTGCACGGTAGTGCTGGAAAAACGAATAACTTTCATAGTCGCTTATAACTCCCGTAAAAAAGTATCCACCACGCCGGCGGCCTGGGCCATGGCCGCGCGCAGCCCGGCGGCAGAAGATACGCCGGCCTGCGCCAACTCGCGTTTACCGCCGCCGCCACCACCGCCGGACATTTCCGTAATTTTTTTGATTATTTTTACCGCGTCCAAGCCGCGGGCGGACAGCGCCGGGCTGACGCCGACCAACAGCAGCGGCTTTTGCGCCGCGCCGGCGGCCAGCACGCAGACGATCTGTTCGCGTTCGGCGCGCAGCGCGTCCCAAAACGCCCGCAGCAGCTGCGGATCGGCATCCGGATACTCGTAAATCAACCGCACAACGCCCGTCGCTGGTTGATCGGCGAGAACTTTTCTCGCCTGTGCCTGAACTGACTCCAGGCGCGCCTGGCGCATGTCTTTTTCCAGGATTTTCAATTGCTGCAGCAATTTTTCAATGGTCTCGACGGCTTTATCCGGCGAGTTTTTTAATGCCGCCGCCACCTCGCGCACTCGATTTTCCTGTGCGCGAAGATAGGACAATGCCCCGCGTCCGGTAACTGCTTCGATCCGGCGGATTCCCTGCGCCACCGCGCTCTCGCTGATAATTTTAAACAGGCCGATTTCTCCGGTAGCCTGGACGTGGGTGCCGCCGCAGAGTTCTCGCGAGCGGCCTCCGATCGACAGCATCCGCACCGTATCGCCGTATTTTTCACCGAAAAAAGCCAGCGCCCCCTGTGTGTGCGCTTCCTGCCGGCTGAGCACCTGCGCCTGCACGGGCAGATTTTCCCATACCGCCTCATTGACGCAGTCTTCAATCCGCCGCAGCAAATCCGCGGAGAGAGCGGCGGTATGGCTAAAATCGAAACGCAGTTTATCCGGTCCCACATACGAGCCGGCTTGTTCCACCTGGCTGCCGACTAAGCAACGCAAGGCGTACTGCAAAAGGTGGGTCGCGGTGTGATTGCGCGCCGTGTCGAGGCGTTCCGGGCGCACTACCTGCAAATGCACGCGGTCGGACACGTTCAGAACCCCGGTGCGGATGATCAGGCGATGAAGAACGGCAGTATCATTTTTCTGAGTGCGGATAACGTCCGCGCACAGGCCATGCGCACCGGAAATCGTTCCCGTATCGCCGAGCTGCCCGCCGCCTTCTCCATAAAAGCAGGAACGGTCAACGACCACATCGACGGTTTGACCGGCGGCAGCCTGCGTCAACGGCGTATTATCGCTCAAAATCAACAACACGGTGCCGTCGGTCTCCAGGTGTTCATAACCGACGAATTCGGTTTGCAAGCCTTGGAAATAGGCTCCCGCGGTATGTCCAAAAATTTCTCCGGACAATTGCGTCGTGCGCCGCGATCGTTCGCGCTGCCGCTCCATGTGCCCCTCAAATACGGCATCGTTAACCGTCAGTTTATGCCGCGCCGCGATCTCTTTGCTGATTTCCAAAGGCACGCCATAGGTATCATACTGAATAAACGCCAGCTGCGCCGCCGCGGCGTCGCGCTCCTGCGCTGCCGCGGATCGTAGCGAATCCGCCAAATCCCGAAAGGCCGTTTCCGTCTGCGGCGCGCGTTCGTTGAGAATTTTCCAGAATAATTCTTCTTCTTTTTTGATGATCGCGGCGATATGTTCCTGCCGCTGCAGTAATTCCGGATACGGCTGTTCCATAACCGCCGCTACCGGGTATACCAAACGATAACCAAGCGGTTTATTCACCCCGGCCCGCTGGAGCAGCACCGTCGACCGCCGGATAATTTTTCGAATCACATATCCCTGCGCTTCGTTCGAGGGGATAACCCCGTCGCCGACGGCAAACACGGCCGCCCGAATATGATCGGCGACGGTTTTTGCCGCATTCTGATGCCATGCTTCCGGCGGATAGATGTTTTCCCGGCCCAGTTCTTCCCGTATCGCCTGTAAAATCGGCAGAAATAGATCAGTGCCGTAATTTTCCCGCACATTTTGCAATACGCTGGTAATCCGTTCCAAGCCCATACCGGTATCGATATTTTTGCTCGGCAGCGGAGACAGAGAGCCGTCCGACAGACGATTATACTGCGTAAAAACCAAATTCCAAATTTCGCTGAACCGTTTGCAGCCGCAGGCCGGGCTGCAGTCCGGCCTGCCGCAGCCGTAGGCCGGCCCCCAATCGTAATAAATTTCCGAACAGGGGCCGCACGGGCCGTTCGGCCCATCCGTCGGAGCGTTCGCCGGCCAAAAATTATCGCGATCGCTCATCCGCACCAGCCGCTGCGCTGGAATACCGATGCGTTCCTGCCAAATCCGGTACGCCTCTTCATCCTTCTCATGCACCGAAATCCAGAGCCGCTCTGCCGGCATGCCTAATTCGCGCACGACGAATTCCCATGCCCAGCCGATGGCTTCCGGTTTGAAATAATCGCCGAAAGAAAAATTGCCGAGCATTTCGAAAAAAGTATGATGCGTGGGGCTTTTTCCGACGTTTTCCAGGTCGCCGGTGCGCAGGCATTTTTGGCAGGACGCCGCGCGCCGGAAATCGGAAATATTTCCCATAAACTGTTCCTTAAACTGGTTCATTCCCGCGCCGGTAAACAAGACCGAAGGATCGTTGCGCGGCACGAGTAAATCGCTGGCGAAGACGCGATGGCCTTTACTTTCAAAAAATTTTAAAAAACGCGCGCGAATTTCATGGCTCTTCATCAAAAAAACCTGCTCCGGTAATCTTACGTATGACCGTTGTGGAAAAACCCCGGCGGCGCAAATAGGCGGCGACCGCCGCCTTTCGGCGCGCGGGCGAATCATCAGCCGTCTGCGCTGTTTTTTTTCGTGCGGCCTGCTGCGCGGCAGACATTTCCGCGGCTTCGTCGAACCCGGCGAGCGCCTCGTCGATCAGCGCGCGATCGATGCCTTTGCGCTGCAGCTCATAGCGCACCGCTTTGCTGCCGCGGCCGGCGTTACGGAAGCGTTCCGCCGCCCACATGCGGGCAAACCGCCGGTCATTGAGCACATCGGCATCCCGCAGCGCGGATAGGACGCGGGCAATCACCGGCCGGCTGTAGTTTTTTCGGCGCAAACGTTCGTCTAATTCGTGAACGCTGCGCAGTCGAAACTTCAACAATAACCCGGCATAGCGCCTTGCGGATTCAATTTCCGCGTTTTCATCACGTTCCGGCACGCCGGCTCCCTCATTATTGAATGTTCGCCGCTACCTTAATTTTCTTCTCCAGTTCCTCGAAAACTTTCGGATTGTTTTTTAAATACAATTTCGCGTTTTCGCGCCCCTGCCCGAGTTTATCATTGCCGTAAGCAATCCAGGTGCCGGATTTTGCCAGAAGTTCATAGCGCAACCCCAGGTCAATGATATCGCCTTCTCGCGAGATGCCTTCCGCGTACATAATATCAAATTCCGCCTGACGGAACGGCGGCGCAACTTTATTTTTTACAACCTTAACCCGCACATGGCTGCCCACCACTTCTTCCTGATTTTTAATAGTTTCCACTTTCCGGATATCCAAGCGAACCGAAGCGTAAAATTTCAGAGCGTTGCCGCCGGTGGTTGTTTCGGGATTACCGAACATAACGCCGATTTTCATCCGAATCTGATTAATGAAAATAACGCAGGTTTTTGATTTCGAAATCGCGCCGGTCAGTTTGCGTAGCGCCTGCGACATCAAGCGTGCCTGTAATCCGACATGCGCATCGCCCATGTCCCCTTCCAATTCCGCTTTCGGCGTTAACGCGGCAACCGAATCAATAACAATGATATCGACGGCATTGCTCCGCACGAGCGTTTCGGCGATTTCCAAAGCCTGCTCGCCGGTATCCGGCTGAGAAATAAGTAAATCGTCGAGGTTTAATCCGAGTTTACGGGCATACGTCGGATCAAAAGCATGTTCGGCATCGATAAACGCGGCGATGCCGCCTGCCCGCTGCGCCTGCGCCGCGACGCTCAGGCTCAACGTTGTTTTGCCGCTTGACTCCGGCCCGTAAATTTCCACTACGCGGCCGCGCGGAAACCCGCCGATGCCCAGCGCAATATCCAAAGAGAGCGCGCCGGTCGGGATAGCCGGGATATCCAGGTGCGCCTGTTCGCCCAATTTCATAATCGACCCTTTGCCGAATTGTTTTTCGATATGGGTCAACGCCAACTCCAACGCCTTTAACCGCTCGGCGTTCGGAACTTTTCGTTCGGCCGAGATTGCCGCCTCGAGTTCCGGCTGCTCCCGCCCTTCCTGCTTCACCATTTTCCGCTCCACGCGCG